>NZ_JCALDH010000012.1:0-155051 GCF_059812765.1 Mycobacterium sp. NGS39
GGGACTTGACCATGGCACTCGCGGCACGTCGGCATGGCCCCTATCCAGGACGTGGCTCGACCGCGAGGCAAAATGATCGAAGATGTCACAGGTGACCGCTAGATTGAGTCGAGTGGGAGACGCAGGGAACGGTCTGGGGTCGGCTCGACTAATTGAGTCTTGGTTTCCCTACATCGCAGTTAGCCGTCTGGTTGCGGCGGACCGCAGGAGTAAGGACGCGGTGTACGGCGTTCACAAGTGGTTTGCGCGGCGGCCTCCGACATTGGTACGTGCACTGCTTCTTGCATCGCATCTTGCTGCCACAAACTCAGACGATTTCTGGCGGTTGCACTCCGAGTCTGGACTATGGCTAAAAGACGCGACGGTGTACGACCCGTTCATGGGCGGCGGTACGAGCTTGGTTGAGGCGGCCAGAATGGGTGCCGCCGTTATTGGCCGCGACGTCGATCCGGTTGCAGTAGCAGTTGTGGCTTCGGAGCTTCGCGGCTACATCAGTGACTTCGGCGAACAGTCGGCCAGGCTGGTTGAGCACCTGGCCGCCGCGTTCGGGGGTTACTTCACTGGCGTGGATGACGAGTGGACGCCTCTGCATTGGTTTTGGCTGTCGCGGCCGGAGTGCAGTGCGTGTTCAGAGCCGGGGCTTCTCTATAAGGATCTCATCATCGCGACCAGCTCTGGGCGCGATGGATCCGTCGTTCGAGACGACGCAATTCACGCATTCTGTCCAAGCTGCTTACAGGTGCATGCGCTCGGGGCCGCCCGCAAGGAGCTTCGATGCTGTGGTCGGCGGTACAGGCTCGGCGTCGGCACGTACTACGCCGGCAAGTTCCACTGTCCGGAGTGTCGGGCGGTATCCACTCGCGAGGATCTTCAGACAGCGAATGCCGAGCGGGTACTGGTCGCTGTCGAGGAAACTCGGGCTGGATTTCGTCGGCGGATTCGAAGCGCAGATCCGTTCGATCGAAAGCTGGTGGTCGAGGCGGCGAAGTTGGCTTCACGCGTTGGACATGATTTCGATATGCCGTTGGCGGTGGAGCGTCGGGATAGGCGACCCGTGAGCGCCGGCTACTCGTCGGTGCGAACCCTTTTCACGCCGCGTCAATGGGCTGTGTTCACGTCTGCGTTCGAGAAGGTCCGAACTTCTGGATTGAGTCCTAATCTGGAACGGGACTTGACATTGATGCTGACCGGCGCACTCCTTTGCAATAACGTGCTCTGCGGTTATGCGCGAGACTGGGGCCGACTTGCTCCGCTATTCAGCGTACGGGGCTTCTCGCTGCCGTGTCTGACCGTGGAGTTGAATCCGTTCCACCCCACTGGGGGTCGTGGAACTTTCAAGAGTGCCCGCAGTCGCATCATGGAGCGCGCAGATACGAAAGTTCGGCGGGCGTATCTGACGGGGGGACGGATCGAGCGAGCTGCAATAGACCTGCCCGTTATGGCCTCATCTGTTGATATCGTCTGCAAATCCGCTGATGATACAAGCGGTCAAAGCGATTGCGCGGCAAGCATTTGTGTGACAGACCCACCGTACTTCGACTTTATCGCCTACTCAGAACTGTCAGAGTTCTTCAGGCTATGGCTGCGCGAGCCACAACTTTCTGGCGTCCCGCTACTGCCAGACGCAGACTCGCCAGTTGAGTCATTCGCGATTGGACTAGGCGGAGCACTTAAGGCGACGCTTGCCCGAGTCCGGCCAGGCGTACCCCTTGTATTCACTTACCACTCTGCGAGCCGCGATGCTTGGACGGCCATAGGCAAAGCTCTTGATGACGCAGATTTAGCGGTGGTCGCGCTCTGGCCTGTCCTCGCTGATCCTCATATGGGACATCATGTCGCAGAAGGCAATTGCGAATGGGACGTCATAGTCGTCGCGAGGCGAAAACAGGAGGTAGTCGCCTCTGGCTTAGAGTCCGGGGTGACCGGCGACCTGCCCAGCAAATGGATTTCACAGATCGAAGCGTCGGGCCTTTCTATTAACCGAGGCGATCGTGATTCGTTCGAGCATGCGTGGTCGATGAGCAAAGCCAGATTTGTGAGGGCTAGGCGGGGAAAGGGGCGCAGAAACGCCCGAACGGTTGGAACTTTACGTTAAGCCTGAGCCATGATTTGGAGTAGTGAGTGACCCCAGAGCAGCGAGCAGCAGACATTGAGGCCCGTAAGCAGCCCGTCGGCCCTCCCAATAAGCAGGCCCAGCACAAGATCTGGGTACGCGATGGGTGGGCGTACTACGACGTGTGGCAGGTACCAATTGAGCGACTCGTGCTAAATGTCGACAACAAGCGATTTAGCTCGGAACGCGAGCTAGTTGAGCACAAGCTCGGCAGACCGCTGGATCCAGCGAACAACCCGAGCGACGAAGAAAGCATCATCGCTATCCTGTGCGACTCCTCGATCGATGTAGATCTTGAACGCGGAGTGGCGGTCGGCACTCCCTCAAAGGATTACAAGGCATTGCGGGACGATTGGCAGGACCGTGGACAGGCTGAGCCGTTGTGGATTCGGCCTGACGGAACAGTCCGGAACGGGAACCGTCGACTAGCTATGCTGAAGCGATTGAGGAACGAGGGTGCGGACATCCATTGGGTGGATGCGATCATTCTCACGATTGATGACGTCGATGAGAGCGAGCTGTTCAGAATGGAACAGCGCGAACAGCTCACCGAGAACTTCAAGAAGCGCTACCAAGATGTGAACGCTCTACTGGCTCTGCGCGAAGCGGCAGAGCTTGAGGGCATCGACTGGGAGGACCCAGAGTCGATTTCGATAGTCGCGAACCGATTGAAGCATTATGCGGGGCGCGATGATGCCGGATATGCCTCGAAGCAGTTGTATGCGATCCGCGCTCTCGATCAATATCTGACTTACATCAACGCACCGGGCCGCTATTCGTTGGCCAGCCGGCAGGTTGAGGTCTTCCGGGAAGTAGGTCTCTGCATGTCGACCTACGAAGAGGAACCCGATCAGCAATTTGAGCTTCTACAGGCGGCGTTCGCGTTCGTACAGGCTGGGCGCGGCTACTTGGATATTCGTCAACTGCGAAAGGTTTTTGGCACGGATCGCGGCCTCTTCGATCAGATGGTTGCAAAGATTCTCGAAGTTGAGGAAATTTCCGGATGGGACGCCGAACATGCAGCGCCCGAAGTTGAATATCCAGAGCTCAGTGATGCCACTGCCCCCGAGCGTGACGATGACGCCGACGATGAAGATGACGGCGGGTTAGTTGTCAGTCCAGCCGACTACCCGAGACACGAAGTCTCGGCTGTGATTGACTCGGCGCTGGATAGGTTCGCTGCGTCTAATCTCGACGTTCAGAAGCAGCTGAACCAAGCCACGGCGCGGTTGGAAGCGGTGGATCTCGTGGCTTTAGGTCAATTAAGAGGATCCGAACGAGAGGAGGCGCGCGCTGCGGTGACCTCCATTCAATCCTGGGCTACGCAAGCACTCGAAGTGCTCGAATGACTTCTGTCGCGTCACCCGCACGGCTACTTATCGAAGACGGCGTGCTGTACGTCGAGGGGGTGCCTTCGACCCGTGCGGTACGCCTGTTCCTCCAAGGCGTATTGGGAGGTACCACAGATGGGCAAAGGTGGCGGCTTGAGCCTAAGGGCGGGAGATCGCTCGATGAACTTTGTATTCAGGTTAATCGATGGCTGACGGGCAGAGGGCTCCAACTGGAACTCATCGGCGCCGTAGATATCTCTGTAGAACGAGACCTTGAGCGCCAGAGGAGTTTTCAGCGGGCTCGGCAAGCTGCCGAACAGTTCCGCGGCGGAAGTGCCAGTATTTCGCGGGAGCGGTTACTGGAGCTGCTCGATGTGGCGGGGTGGAATCGGACCGCCCGCCAATTGCGCGAGCACCAAATCCATTCGGTCCTACATGCCCTCTCCGCAGGGAATGCGGCCAACTTCAGTGTTCCCGGGGCGGGCAAGACTGCGACTACCCTCGCCGTGGCGGCAGCGCACGTTGCATCGGGCACTATCGATGCGGTGCTCGTGATTGGACCGCTATCGAGTTTCCAGCCGTGGGAGTCTGAGACAGCGATCTGCATGCCCAGCTGGAGCGTGCAGCGGCTGTCAGGGTCGGCGACAGAACGTCGCCGGGTAATACGATCCATTGGGCCGCAGACAGTAGTGCTGACCAGCTATCCGGGTGCGGTCGCGGATGTCGCGGCCCTGAAAGAGCTCTGTCGTCGATTGCGAATCATGTTGGTAGCAGATGAATCTCACCGTATCAAGCGCTTCAATGGGGGGCAGTGGGCGCCAGCGGTGATCGATATCGCAGCACTTGCTTCTGCTCGAACGGTGTTGTCTGGAACTCCGATGCCGCAGTCGGGGCTTGACTTGTACTCGCAACTCAACGTGCTGTGGCCCGGCCGTGAGCTGACGGGACCGAAAGCGCAGTTCAAACCTGAAGTTGAGAGACGATTTCCTCAGGTCATTGCGAGGGTTCTTCCATTCGTATCCAGAACTTCGAAAGATGAACTCGGTCTACGGCCACCAATTGTTGAGTACATCGATGTAGAGCTCTCGGCCAGTGAGAGCGAGATATACGAGATGCTCCGGAACCACCTCCGGCGAGCGGTACAGGCGGCTAATCCTAATGAGGCCGATCGCTTAGCGGCTCTTCGGCGGGGCCGGCCGATGCGGCTCCTGCAAGCGGCGTCGAATGCCGCTGTCCTGAAAGAAGGGCATCACGGCCGAGCGTCTGAAGGAGCCACTCCGACTCTTCTCGGCCGCATCGCGAGTTTCGACCCAGTGGCGGAACCGCCCGCGAAGTTTGTTGCCGCTGGCGAGATTGTGTCCTCGTTAGCCGCAGATGAGAAGTGTGTTGTGTGGAGCAACTTCATTCGAAATCTCGATCAATTTGCCAGGTTCGCGCGCGATGAGCTTGGTGTTGCGGTTTTCCAAGTAGATGGCCGGACTGCTGCCCGCGCACAGGACATCGGTTCGGTAGCCGAGGTGGCGGATGACGACCAATCTCGCGAGACTGTGATTGCGCGTTTTCTCGGGTATCGGGGCAAGGCGGTTTTGATCACCAATCCTGCTTCATGTTCGGAGTCGATCAGCCTCCATCGGTCCTGCCGGAATGCGATTTACCTCGACCGCACGTACGACTGCGCCCAATGGCTCCAGTCAATCGACCGGATCCATCGTCTAGGGCTGCCAGAAGATGCTGAGGTGCATGTGGTTGTACTTCAGGCTTTGAGCGATGGGCAACCTACGGCGGATGGCCTAGTGGGTGCGTCACTAGCGCTCAAGGAGGCACGAATGCTGCAGTTGCTTCAAGGGGCATCGCTAGAACCGATCGAGGACGCACCAGATGCAGCCGAAGGAACGTTGGATGATTTGCGGTCAATGCTCGCCTACATCCTGGGTCAAGATGAATGAGTGTAGGGGCTCATAACCTGACAGCGGCTCATTTCACCGAGCCATTTGTCGAGCATCTCTTACTGATCTTGTCTGCGATTCCCAGCCGTCACGCCGGGGGAGTGCCAATTGATGGGCTTCAGCTCCTATTGCAGGCGCGGGTCAAAACCGCGCGCCAGACAGTACCGGTCGCTGTTGCATGCCTGGCGACCATGCGCTTAGTGGTCTTAGCAGACGGTGTTGTCGCGCGCTCGACGATCGGAGATCGAGTGTGGCGACAAATTCGGAGAGAGGGGTCACACCCGTTGGCTATAGCCATCATTCGGTCGGGACTCATGGCGAGCCAAATTCGCACGATTCGAACGGTTCTCAGCAGGAACGGCGACGGATACGCGTGTAGCCGTAACGCAGCGCAAGCGGTCGCGCCGCAGCTTGTCGGTCTGTTGGCTCGGATGCCGGACGTGACTGTCGGTGGGCGGATCCTGATAGGCCGAGATTCTGGGCTAGAGCTGGACTCGATGTGGAACGAGTTGACTCCCGACAGCCGTGTTGACTGGCAAGAAGTTGAGAAGAGGCGGAAGGCGATCGGTGAGCGAGCTGAACTATATTCGATGCAGTTGGAACGGTCCGCACAGGTCGGTGCGCGCGAGCGAGTCGTCTGGGTGAGTCGAGACGACGACTCGCTCGGGTATGACATCGAGGTAGTGGGCCCGCCGCCGCGACATATTGAGGTTAAGGGCTCTGCTGGTAACGAGATCCAGTTCTTCATTAGCTCTAATGAGTACCGCGTCGCCACCAGGCACAAAGAAGCGTACGAGATTCATTTTTGGGGGTCAATCGATCTAAGGGCCGATCCACAAGTGGATTTTGAACGCCTGACTGGAATGGGTTACCCGGTTCGAATACTGAACCCGGTTGTCACGCTGGCGAATTCGCCGTGGTTGATAGAACCGAGTCAGTACCGGGTTATTCGGAGCTAGCGGTTCTGGCCTGACCCCGATCAGTTGGACCATGGCTTATGAAAGTCTTGCGGCCGTGACAGGATCGCTTCATGGCTGACCGCATCGAGGTCCAACGCACCATCGCCGCACCTGCCTCCGACATCTTCGCCGTGCTGTGCGACCCGCACGGCCACGTCGCCATCGACTCGTCCGGCATGCTGCAAGACGCCGACGGCTAGCCAGTCACCGCCGCCGGCGACAGCTTCGTCGTCCACATGGATCGGCAGTCGCTCAACGACTTCCCCGAACTCGGCAAGTACGACGTCACCGTCACCATTCGCGACTTCGAGGAAGACCGCCTCGTCTCGTGGACTGTGCTCGGCAAGATCCGCCCACAGATCGGGCACGTCTACGGCTATCGGCTCGAACCCGACCCCAACGGCGCTGGCACCCTCGTCACCTCGTTCTACGACTGGTCCGACATCGACCAGGTCTGGCGCGACGCCGGCATCTTCCCCGTCATCTCCGAAGCCGCGCTTCGGGCCACGCTCGGCATCCTCGACCGCACCGTCCGCCGCGGATATCCCCGCGGCGCCAAGACCTGAGCCCAGAAAACTCACAGCCACACCCGGGAATGCCAGCCGGCTGAGACGCCTTGGAACCTGTCGTAGCAAGCGAAAGGGTTCACCGTTGTCTGACAAAGTTTGGTTCATCACCGGCACCTCCCGCGGCTTCGGCCGGGAATGGGCCATCGCAGCCCTCGACCGCGGCGACAAGGTCGCCGCCACCGCCCGCGACACCTCCACCCTGGTCGACCTCGCCGACAAATACGGCGACGCACTGCTGCCGATCCAGCTCGACGTCACCGACCGCGCCGCGGACTTCGCCGCCATCAAGCAGGCCCACGACCACTTCGGCCGCCTCGACATCGTCGTCAACAACGCCGGCTACGGCCAATTCGGTTTCGTCGAAGAGCTTTCCGAACAAGAAGCCCGCGACCAGATCGAGACGAATTTCTTTGGCGCTCTGTGGATCACCCAAGCCGCCCTGCCGTTCCTCCGCGAGCAGCGTAGCGGCCACATCATCCAGGTGTCGTCGATCGGCGGCATCAGCGCCTTCGCCAACGTCGGCATCTACCACGCGTCGAAGTGGGCACTCGAAGGGCTGTCCCAGGCGCTGGCCGCCGAAGTGAAGCCGTTCGGCATTCACGTCACGCTGATCGAACCGGGCGGTTTCGCCACCGACTGGGCCGGTCCGTCGTCCAAGCACGCCCGGCCACTCCCCGACTACGACCAGATCAAGGAAGAAGCCGAGCGCCAACGCAGTCAGCGCGCCGCGAAACCCGGTGACCCCAAGGCATCGGCGGCCGCCCTGCTCAAAGTGGTCGACGCCGACGAGCCGCCCCTGCGGGTGTTCTTCGGCGAGCTGCCGCTCCAAATTGCGAAGGCCGACTACGAAAATCGCCTCAAGACTTGGGAGCAATGGCAGCCGGTCGCCGTCGAAGCGCAGGGCTAGGCAACGCCTTCCGCACGGCGGTCACCGCCCAGGCGGTGTAGCCGACGGTACGCCATAAAGACCCAGCGCCTGCGCTGCTGCCGTCGAGACAGCGGCTTGCAGATCCGAGATCGGCGTACTGCCTCGCACGTGGATGGCGTTCGTCAACAGCACGACGTACGTGTCCGAGCCCGGGTCCATCCACAGCATCGTCCCGGTGAACCCCGTATGACCAAAGCTCCCAACAGGAAACAGCACGCCGCGCGGCTTGGAGTGGCTCGTGTCGATGTCCCATCCGAAGCCGCGCAGGTTCTGTCCCCTAACGGCTGGGTAGTGCGGCGCCTTGACACCGGCTGCTCGCGCCGCCTCTTGCGCCGCCTGTAGTTGACCAGCGGTATGTCCCGGCTGCTGCGGTGTCGTCATCTCCTCCAAAGTTGCCTGTGTCAAAGGAAATTCACTCGGACGCCCGGCCAACCGGTCGAGCAGACTCTGCGCATACACGCTCACGTCACGAGCCGTCGAAAATACTCCGGCATGGCCCGCCACTCCCCCCATCCGCCGCGCCGTCGGGTCATGCACCGTGCCCCGCAGTAGGTGATCGATGTCCGGGTTCTTGCTCGGATCGGCCCTGTCTTCCTCGTCGAGTGCCGTCGGTGCGATCCGCGGCAACACATCGGCGTTCCACGTACCCGCCGGACAATTGGCTGCCTCACCATGCGGATCCCATGCCACCGCGGCTCCTCTGACGCCATGCGGCCCACACACTTTCGCCAACGGGAGGTAGCGAGTGTCCCGCATGCCAAGCGGCACAAAGATATTCGCCTGGACGTATTCGTCCTCCGGTTCTCCGCTGACCTTCTCCACCAGCGCACCCAGCAGAATGAAGTTGATGTCGGAGTAGCTGAACCCTCGACCAGGAGCCGATTGCAGCGGCGCGGTAAGCGCCCGACGAATGCCTTCTGCTTTGTCGGGGCGGGCGAGTCCCCACGGGTCTCTGAGGTCGACGTCTCCCGGTTCGCCTGACGTGTGCGTGAGCAACATGCGCACCGTCACCTCCGCCCGAACCGGATCGTGCGCCGGGTTGAACTCCGGCAAGTACCGTTCGACCGGATCGTCGACGCCGACGACACCCTTTTCGTAGAGCTGCATCACGGCCGTCGCCGTTGCCAGCGGCTTGGTCAACGACGCCACGTCGAAAATCGTGTCCTCCGTCATCGGCTCTGCGGCAGAAGGCAATCCGTCCAGCCCCTGCTCGTCGGGGAGCTTGCGCACGCCGTACGCCTGATGGAAGACCACATGGCCGTCGTGACCGACCACCACCACCGCCCCGGGCAGCCGATGCGCCGCAATCGCGTCGTTGACGAGCTTCGACACCACCGGCAAGTCAGGCGTGGGAGCCAGAACCGGCGTGGTCGTCGGCACCACAGCTGCAGGCGCCTGGATCACCTGAGTCTGATGGCTGTCGTCATCGTGTACGGGAGCGGCGCACGACGACACCGCAGCGATCGCAATCACGATCGCACCGACGGCTCTTGCACTGGCGCTCACGCCGACCCGCACGCCCCCTATCGTGTCACCGCGCACCACGTCGTGGCTCGAGAGCGCCGCCCTGCTCCCGATCCAGGTACGTCTCGGCCTTGTTCTTCAAACACAACAGATAGACCACCAACGACACCGCGATGCACACGGTCACGTACCCGACGAACAGCGGCACCTGATCGCGGGCCTTGAGCGCCTGGTAGATCGCCGGCGCGGTCCCACCGACCAACGAGTTCGCCAGCGCGTATCCCAACCCCACCCCGAGCGCCCGGATGTGCGCGGGGAACAGCTCCGCCTTCACCACCGCGTTGATCGACGTGTACCCCGTCAAGATCACATAACCGATCGCCACCAGCGCGAAAGTCATTGCGGCCGAATGAGTTCGAGGTAAGTACGTGATCAGCACGTAGGTGTACGCCAGCCCGCCGAACCCGAACCACAACAGCAGCGGCTTGCGGCCCACCTTGTCGCTGAGCAGTCCGCCGACCGGCTGCAGCGCCATCAGGAACACCAGCCCTGCCAAGTTGATCCACGTCGCCGTCATCGCTTGGTTCTTGTACGTGGCCTTGACCATCGCCGGCGCGTTGACGCTGTACGTGTAGAAGGCCACCGTGCCGCCCAGCGTGATCAAAAAGCACAACAGCAGCGGCTTCCAATAGCGCGTGAGCAACTCCCGCAGCGACCCTGACGCCCGGTCCCGGCCGGCCGCCACCGCCGCCAGATGCGACTCCGGAAGCGATTCGTCCATCGTGCGCCGCAGCCAGAACACCACCACCGCCGCGACGCCGCCCACCGCAAAGCCTATGCGCCAACCGAATTCGTGTACCTGTGCGTCGTCGAACACCGCCAGCACCACCAACAGCGTGAACTGCGCCAGCACGTGGCCGCCCACCAGCGTCACGTACTGAAACGACGAGAAGAAGCCCCGCCGCTCGCGGGTCGCCGCCTCCGACATGTACGTCGCCGATGTGCCGTACTCACCACCCGTTGCGAACCCCTGCACCAGCCGGCACAGGATCAGGATCACCGGCGCAGCCGCACCGATCACATCCCGCGCCGGCACCAGCGCCACCACCAGCGAGCAAGCCGCCATCAGCGACACACTGAACGTCAACGCCGCCCGGCGGCCGTGGCGGTCGGCGAACCGGCCGAAGAACCACGACCCGATCGGCCGCGTCACGAATGTCACCGCGAAGATCGCGTAGATGTAGATCGTCGAGTTCTTGTCGGCCTCGTCGAAGAACTTGTACTCGAAGTACGGCGCGAACACCGTGTAGACGTACACGTCGTACCACTCGACGAGGTTGCCCGACGATCCCCTGACCGTGTTCCAGATCGCCCGGCGCGTCTCGGCCGGGGTCGATCGCGGCGCAGCTGTGGTGGTGGCCGTCATGCGAGCTCACGATAGCGAGGTCATCAGCCGACGATGCGCTTCGACCTCCGGCGTGTCGTCTTGACACATCTGCCCCATTCGCACTCGCCGACTTGTCGGTGGCTGGGTGTAGCTTCTCAGCGCTAGCCACCAGGCACCAAGGAGGCCGCACATGAACACCCACCAAAAGTGCTGGCGCACATCAACACTGGCGATCTTGATCGCCGCACTGACCCTTGCTGTCGGTCTCGCCGCCCCGGCGAACGCCGATCCGACGCAGGACTACGTCTACTACTCGACGCTCGACACCCTGGGCATGGTCGTCTGGGATCCACCGGGCATCCGGGTGCAGGGCCTGGCCGCGTGCGCGGACATGGCCAGCGGCAACAACTGGCGGATCACCGTGACCAAGCTGATGAACATCGGCTACACGCTGCACGAGGCGTCCATGATCTTGGCGGCCGCTACCGTCGCATACTGTCCGTCGCTTGATCCACGCCTGCAGGACGCAACTCCCCCGTCGTCATCTGGGCCTGGTCTCACGGTGACGTGACAGGCTGGCCTAGCGCCTAGCTGGAGGCGTACTGCACCATCGGTTCCACCTCGGACGCTCGGCCGTTGGTGATCGTCAACTGGTCCGGCCGGATCACATATCGGGTGCCGTCGGCCGGGTTGACCACGTCCCACCCGCCCGACGATCGCGTGGCATTGGACAGCTCGATGCTCGCCCCGTCGCTGAGCCGCTGCCCGCGGTAGTAGTAAGTGCCCGAGCTGCCCTGGCACACCACGAGCACCGACTTGTCGGTGCGTGCCATCGCCGCGACGGGATCGCCGGAATTGCAGCGCGCGGCCGATCCGACGAAGCCCTGCGCGTCCGTGCCGGCCACATTGGTGGGCGCACGCGACGTCGAGCTGGGTGTCGTCGACGACGGCCGCGACGTGGTCGTCGTCGCCCGGGTAGTCGTGGTCACAGACGTCGTCGGCGACGGTTCCGTGGTCGTCAACGGCGCCGCCGAGGGCACTGCCGCGTCCTGAGTTCCCTTGAACACCAACCACATTGCCACCACCAACGCCACCAGCAGCAACCCCGCAGCCGCACCCGCCAACAGCAGTTGCAGCGGGCCCATTCCGCGCCTCCGCTGCGGCGTGACAGGCGGTTGCGCGTACGGGATGTAGCCGGTTCCGACAGGGTTGGGCCACTGAGCCGGGAACTGCCGTGTCTTCTGCGGTTCGCTGGGCTTCGACGCGGCCGACGGCGCACTCACCGCAGCTTTCGCCGCGGCCGCCAGCTCTCCCGCCGACGCGAAGCGCGCCGCCGGGTCTTTCGCCATGCCGCGTGCGATCACGTCGTCGAACGCGCGGTTGAGACCCGGCCGAACCAGGCTCGGCCGGGGCGGCGCCGTCAGCAGGTGCGCGCTCAGCAGCTGACTGAGCTCTCCCTCGAACGGTGGCCGGCCGGTCAGGCATTCGTAGAGAACACAGGTCAGCGAATAGATGTCGGCGCGCGGGCCCACCCGTCCGCCGTTGAACCGCTCCGGTGCCATGTACGCCGACGACCCGATCGCCAGCCCGGTGTTCGTCAGCCCTGCATCTCCGGCTCCGTGCGCGATCCCGAAGTCTGCGAGATACGTGAAGTCGGTAGCCGTCAGCAGGATGTTCTCCGGCTTGATGTCGCGGTGTACCAGACCGTCGGCGTGCGCGGCGTCCAGCGCCGCCGCCACCTGCTCGACGATCGACACCGCCCGCGCCGGTTCCAGCGGACCCGTTCTCGCCAACAGCGACTTCAGGTTCGCACCCTCGACCAACCGCATGTCGATGAACAGCACGCCGCCGATGTCACCCCAGTCGTGCACCGGGATGACGTGCGGCTCCTGCAGGCGCGCGGCCACCCGCGACTCGCGGCGGAACCTCTCCTGATAGCTCGGGTCCGCGGCCAGCTCGGGCCGCAGCAGCTTGAGCGCAACCATGCGGTCCCGCGCCGTGTCGTAGGCCCGGTACACCTCGCCCATGCCGCCGACCCCGATGAGCGACCGCAGCTCATAGGGACCGAACGTCGTCCCTACGCGGTAGCCGCCGCGCGCTGACACCATCGGAAAACTCCCAAAAACCCAACCCCGCCGGGCGGCCGCTCACTATCGGGGCCTGCCTCGCGTGGGTTCCGTCGACGTCGTACCGGAATCGTTCGCGACGGTACCCAATCCGCGCGAGCTGCGCCAAAGACGCTCGCAGCCGCCCACGATTCGCGCCGTTTCGACGGCATACTGTGCCCATGGCTGACCGCAACGTTCTCGGCGGCGTCCTCGAGCCGTGCGGCACCGACCCGCTCACCGGCTTCTACCGCGACGGCTGCTGCTCGACCGGTCCCCAGGACATCGGCCTGCACACCATCTGTGCGGTGGTGACCGCCGAGTTCCTGCAACATCAGCGCTCGATCGGCAACGACCTCTCCACGCCGCTGCCCCAGTACCGCTTCCCCGGCCTAGTGCCGGGCGACCGGTGGTGTGTGACCGCCGCGAACTGGCTGCGGGCCCACGTCGACGGCTGCGCCGCACCCGTCGTGCTGACCTGCACCCACGAGGCGACACTGGCGGTGGTACCGCTGGAGACGCTGCAGAAATACGCCGTCGACGTGCCCGACGATCTCGGCGAACTCTGATCCCGGACCGCCGTCAGGTAGGCTGGCTACGACAAACCGTCGTGGAACCCCATCGGCTCCGCCGAAATCCGATTCGCGGCGATCGATTTTGCCCACCGGCAATCTCGCCACGTTGTGCTGAGTTACCGCGCTGTTCGGCGCGACGAGCCTCGGCGCACCCAATGCCTGAAAGACATCAATGACCACAAACTTCGCCGACCTTGGCGTGCCTGCAGCAGTGATCGACGCGCTCGCCGCAGGCGGCATCAACCGTCCGTTCCCCATTCAGGCCGCCACCCTGGCCGACACTCTCGCCGGCCGTGACGTCCTCGGGCGGGGCAAGACCGGCAGCGGCAAGACACTGGCCTTCGCGATCCCTATGGCCAGTCGGCTCCGCAGCGGCAGGCGTCCGTCCGGACTCGTGCTGGCCCCTACCCGCGAATTGGCCACCCAGATCAGCGCGACGCTGGAACCGCTGGCCGCAGCCCGCGACCTGCGTCTCACCACGATCTTCGGCGGCGTCCCGCAGGCCCGCCAGGTCACGGCGCTGCGCGCCGGCGTCGACATCGTGGTCGCCTGCCCGGGCCGGCTCGAAGACCTGATGAAGCAACGCCTCGTCAGCCTCGACGACGTGCAGATCACCGTGATCGACGAAGCCGACCACATGGCCGACCTCGGTTTCCTGCCGAGCGTCACACGCATCCTCGCCGCCACTCCGGCCGGCGGCCAGCGGCTGCTGTTCTCCGCGACGCTGGACAACGGCGTCGACAAGCTGGTCCGACGATTCCTGCGCGACGAGATCGCACACTCCGTCGACAGCGCCAGCTCACCGGTCGCGGCGATGAACCATCACGTCTTCCACGTCGCCGGCGTGCAAGCCAAAAAAGAACTGGTGCACCGGTTGGCGTCAGGCACCGGTCGGCGAATCCTGTTCTCCCGCACCAAACATCAGGCACGTAAGCTCGCCAAGGAACTCACCGCGTCGGGTGTCCCGTCAGTTGACTTGCACGGCAACCTTTCTCAGCCCGCCCGAGCACGCAACCTCGCCGCGTTCACCGCAGGCGACGCTCGCGTGCTGGTGGCCACCGATATCGCCGCACGCGGCGTGCACGTCGACGGCATCGAGTTGGTGGTGCACGTCGACCCGCCCAACGAACACAAGGCCTACCTTCACCGTTCCGGACGCACGGCCCGCGCTGGAAATGCCGGTGACGTAGTCACCGTCGTGCTGCCCGAACAACGCGGTGACACGCGGACTTTGCTGCGTAAGGCCGGCATTCACGTCAGTCCTCAGCACGTGGCTGCCGATTCGCCAGCGGTGCAAGCGCTGGTCGGTGAGCCGGCACCCTACCGTGCGCCGGCCGCTCCCGTTGCCGCGCCTGTCAGTCGTCGCCGGTCGGGCCAACGCCGACGGCGTCCGCAATAACCGAAGGCGGCCAACGAAAATAGCGACGCAAGATGACAATTCGCGTTTCTTTGTTACGCTGGACCGCGGATGTTCTACCTACATCCGCTTTGAATGAGAGAAGTTAATTCATGACACAAGGAACCGTGAAGTGGTTCAACGGCGAAAAGGGCTACGGCTTCATCACTCCTGACGGTGCTACCGAGGATGTGTTCGTCCACTACTCCGAGATCCAGGGCAATGGCTATCGCAGCCTCGACGAAGACCAGCGCGTCGAATTCGAGATCGGGCAAGGCGCCAAAGGCCCTCAGGCAGTCGGAGTGACCAGACTCTGAGTTTCCACACGACCGTGGGCTGGGGTGGCGATGCCACACCAGCCCATTGGTCTTTCTAGGCCCTTTCTAGGCCTCTAAAACGGCCTTCGCCCATGACGCGCTCTGCGCCTCGGCAACCCGCACCACTCGGTCAGCGGTCCGGAATTCCTGGCTGTCTTGCTCGGCGACGGTCAGCGGCCGCCCCGCCGCCCGGCGAAGCACCATAAGACCGAGCGCAGGCATGGTCAGATGCGGAACGACCAGCAGCGTCGCGCATCCGAGATCGCCCGTCACAGCCATCAGCCGTTGTGGCCGGTCATTCGATGTAAGGATCGGTTTGGGTCCGTAGCGCAACGCGTTCAGATCCGGTGCGCCGGCCATTGCGGACCAGTTGACGTTGATATTGAGGATCTCGCCGAGAAGACGATGCAGCGCCTCCACCAACTCTGGAAGCTCACCCGCCACTGACGCAGTCCGCGGCCACCAGGCCCCGTCGATGTCACCGCCCAACGCATGGGCCAGCGTCACCCGCACCGGACGCGCCGAGCGCCGCGCGCCGGTCATGCCGTTCACGACGGCACGTCTGATCGACACGAAAAGGCTTGTTGCGCAATTCTTTTGACAAGCGTGGTGCGCGGCGGCACCAAAATCTTGCTGACGATGGTAAGCGACTTGCGATGTTCCACGAAATTCCTCAAACCGTTGAACTTCGACTGTACACCGATGACGAGCCGCGCCTACCATCTGCGCGGTGCCATTTCGCATCGGCGCGGCGCGGCTCGCTTTACCGGCGATCTTGCTCAGCCTGTGCGCGCTGCTCACCCAGTGCACGTCCGTACCGCCGGCGCCTCCGACGACGCCACTCGCCCCGCCGGACACCAGCGCGCTGCCGTCTGCTTCGGCCCCAGCCTCCGTCCGCCCCGTCAGCGCCGCCGAGCTGGGCGCCAGCTGGCGGCCGGGCTGCCCGGTCGCGCCGGAAGCGCTGCGGCTCGTCGAGGTGGACTACGTCGGCTTCGACGGCCGAACACACCGCGGCCAGTTGATTGTCGACGACCACGTGGCGGCCGAGGTGATCACGATCTTCGGCCAGTTGCAGCGACTGCGCTATCCCATCGCGAAGATGCGCACCGTCGAGCAGTATCCGGGCGCAGACGACGAACTGTCGATGGAGGACAACAACACCTCGGCGTTCAACTGTCGCGACATCCCGGGAACCGGCCGCTGGTCTTTGCACGCCCTCGGTACCGCTGTCGACGTCAATCCGCTCCTCAACCCGTCCATCGATGCCACGGGCGCATTTCAACCGAAGAACGCCGCACAATATCTCGACCGCAACCGCACCGAGCCCGGCATGCTTCACGACGGCGACGCGGCGGTTCGCGCCTTCACCGATCATGGCTGGCGCTGGGGCGGCGATTGGCGAAACCCGCACGACTATCAGCACTTCGAGCGGTGATTTCTGGGCGCCACCTGACCTTCTCGTATCGTGGCCGAATGCGTAAGGCTCGAGTCATCCACATCGGCCGCCAAGTCGGCGCGCTGGGCGTCGCGGCAGTCACCGCCGCGTCCACCCTCAACGGCTACCGGCCGCTGGCCCGGTCCGGATACCCGTCGATCTGGGCGTGGGCATTCGGTTTGGTGGTCACCGAGTTGCCGCTGCAGACGCTGGCCAGCCAGCTCGCCGGCCTGGCGCTGACCGCCCGTCGCCTCACCCGGCCGGTCCGCTTGATCGCCTGGGTCACCGCGGCCCTGTCCGCGTTGGGTCTGCTGACCTTCCACCGCGCCGGGCATCGCGCCGACGTACCGCTGAAAGCTGCGCTGGACGACGGCCTGGGCGCTGACCGCCGCACCGACTCGTCGGGGCTGTGGCGCCGGCCGGCCGGCGGCGGCACCGCCAAGACACCGGGCCCCGTCCGGATGCTGCGGATCTACCGCAACTACGCCCACGACTCCGACATCAGCTACGGCCCCTTCGGCCGCGCCAACCACCTCGACATCTGGCGACGTCCCGACCTCGACCCGGACGGTGGCGCTCCCGTGCTGTTCCAGATCCCCGGCGGCGCGTGGACGACGGGAAACAAACGCGGACAAGCACATCCGTTGATGAGCCACCTCGCCGAACTCGGTTGGGTCTGCGTGGCGATCAATTACCGGCACAGCCCGCGCAACACCTGGCCCGACCACATCGTCGACGTCAAGCGCGCCCTTGCGTGGGTCAAGGCACACATCGCCGAATATGGCGGCGACCCGAATTTCATTGCCGCCACAGGCGGTTCGGCCGGCGGCCACCTGTCGTCACTGGCAGCGCTGACGCCCAACGATCCGCGGTTCCAGCCCGGATTCGAAGGAGCCGACACCCGCGTGCAGGCGGCCGTGCCGTTCTACGGTGTCTACGACTTCACCCGCTTCGACGACGCGATGCATCCGTCGATGCCCGAGCTGCTCGAGCGCTGGGTGGTCAAGCAGCCGCACTCGAAATATCTCCAGCCGTACATCGACGCGTCACCGGTGCGCTACGTGTCTGCGGACGCTCCCCCGTTCTTCGTCCTGCACGGAGTGAACGACTCGCTGGTTCCGGTCGAGCAGGCCCGCGCATTCGTCACGAGGCTGCGTGACGTCAGCACGCAGCCGGTGGTATACGCCGAATTGCCTTTGACACAGCACGGTTTCGACATCATCGGCTCGGCACGCGCCGCCCACGCGGCTGTTGCCGTCGAGCAGTTCCTGGCCGAGGTCTACGCCAGCCAACGGGCGGTACGAGTTCAGTACGCGTGACGCGCCGGCGCCTCGACGTTGCGCCGGGCATGCACGGGGATCCGAGCGCCGCGGTGCGGGACGAGCGTGACGTGCTTGACCTTCTGCCGCTCGGCCTTGGCCGTCGTGGGCGCGAGCTCGACGCGGCGCAGGATTTCGCGCAGCACCACCCGCATCTCGACCGTCGCGAACGTCGCACCGAGGCAGCGGCGGTTGCCGCCACCGAACGGAAACCACGTCGTCGGGCCCAGCGTCGCACCCACCATCCGGTCCGCGTCGAATCGCTGCGGCTCCGGGTAGACCTCGGCGCTGGCATGCACCAGCCCGATCCCGGGCACCACGATGACCCCGGCGGGCAGCCGATACCCGCGGATCTCCACCGGCTGCTGCAACGCCCGTGCGACGTCGAACACGACGGGCCGGATCCGCAGCGTCTCCTTGACGACGGCATCCAGGTAGTCGTCGTCGCCGGCCTCGGCCGCGCGCACGGCTCTCTGAAGAATCGCGGGATGGCGCGTCAATCGCTCTAGCGCCCATGACAATCCGGTTGCGGTGGTCTCATGGCCGGCGACAAGCAGCGTCATCAACTGGTCGCGCAGCTCCCGATCAGTCATCCCGCGCTCGTCGCCGGCAGCGGCGCGCACCAGCATCGCCAGCACGTCGGTGCGCTCAGCCAGGTGCGGGTCGGCGCGGCGTTCTGCGATCTCCGCATACAACAGCTGATCGGCTTCGGCCATCCGGCGGCTCATCGCCCGCCACGGCCAATGCCGTTGCAGGTCCGGGTTGTTGATGGCCAGCGTCTCCAGCGCGCCCACCTGCAGCAGCTTCGGCATCACGCGACGCAGGGCCGCGAGCCGGGCCGGGTCACTGGCACCGATGACGGTCCGCAGAATCACTTCCAGCGTGATCTGCGCCATCTTCGGCGCCACCGCGAATTCCTTTCCTATGGGCCATTGCGCCACGTTGGCCGCGGCGATCTCCGCCATCACCTCCATCTGACGCGCGACGGCGTCGCGGTGAAACGGCGGCAGCATCAGCCGGCGAAGCTCGCGGTGCATCTGCCCGTCGACCACCAGCACCGAGGTCTCCCCGAGCATTCCGCTCAACATCGAGTTCGCCTCTCCCGCACGGAAAATCTCGGGGTCGCCGGCGAACACGGTCTTGATGTCGGCGGGGTCGGCCAGATACACCCAGGTGCCCAGAGACGCGATGCGGACCGTGAATATCGGGCCGTAGCGGCGTCGGCACGCAGAGATGAACCGCGGCCAGTAGCGCATCATCAGGCTGGCCTGAATCCACCTGGGCAGCGTGGGACCGGGAGGCAACGCCGACTCGCTCATCGCTTCGAGCCTACGAGCCGCGGGCCGGAAGTGGGTGGCTACGGACTCGCCCGGGCTTTCGTAGGATGGAACAGCGTCCGAAACGTCATCAACAAGCTAGGCGACCAGAGGCATGCCACCGTTGAGAACCGGGGACGAACTCCCCGACGTCGTCGTCACCGCAGTCACGTCAACCACCGCGCTCGCGCCCGATGCCGAACAGACATGGCAGCAGCTACTGACGGGTCGTAGCGGTATCCGGCCCCTGGAAAAGCCGTTCGTCCAAGAGTTCGACTCACCGGTGCGCATCGGCGGTGAACTACGCGAGACATTCGACGAGCAGCTGGACCGCGTGGAGCGCAGGCGCACCTCCTACATGCAGAAGATGGCGCTGGTGCTCAACCGCCGGCTGTGGAAGATCGCAGGCGAACCGGAGGTCGACACCAAACGGCTGCTGGTCTCCATTGGGCTGGCCCTCGGCTCCACCCAGGAGATCCCCAACCAGCACGATCTCTGGCGGGAACGCGGCCTGCGTGCCGTGTCGCCGTTGTCGGTGCAGATGTTCATGCCCAACGCGCCGGCCGCCGCGGTCGGGCTTGACCGCCAGGCCAAGGCCGGGGTGATCTCGCCGGTGATGGCCGACGCCGCCGGAGCGGCCGCGATCGCCAAGGCCTGGCAGCACATCGTGTTCGGCGACGCCGACATCGCGATCTGCGGCGGCGTCGAAACCCACATCGAGGCAGTGCCCGTCGCCGCGTTCACCAAGCTCGGGCTGCTGTCGACCAACAACGACGACCCCGCCGGCGCCTGCCGTCCCTTCGACAAAGACCGTGACGGCATGGTGCTGGGTGAGGGCGGCGCGCTGATGATCCTCGAAACCGAGGAGCACGCGAAAGCCCGCGGCGCGCCGATCCTGGCGCGGCTGCTGGGCGTCGCGATCACCTCCGACGGCTACGACGACCTCAAGCCCGACCCGACGGGCGAGTCAGCCGCCGACGCGATCAGCCACGCCATCCACCTCGCCGGGCTGAGTCCCGACGACATCGACCACGTCAACGCCCACGCCACCGGCACCACGTTCGGCGACCTCGCCGAAGCTCGCGCGCTGAGGCGAGCGCTGAAGAACAACAACCCCGCGGTCTACGCCCCCAAAGCGGCACTGGGTCAGTCGCTGGGCGCCACCGCAGCGGTCGAAGCCGTCCTGACGGTGCAGGCGCTGCGTGACGGCGTCGTGCCGCCGACGCTCAACCTGCACACCCTCGACCCTGAGATCGACCTCGACGTGGTCGCCGGGGAACCGCGGCGCGCCGACTACCGGTACGCGCTGTCGAACTCCATGGGGCTGGGCGGGCACAACGTCGCGCTGGTGTTCGGCGCGTACTGAGGCCGAGCACACCCCGTAGGGTCGAACGGTGAACCGTATCGACCGCTTCTTCGAGATCACCTCGCGCGGCTCGACCGTCGGCACCGAAATACGCGGCGGCATAGTCACTTTCATCGCGATGGCCTACATCATCGTGCTGAACCCGATTGTCTTGTCGGGCACCGCCGACGTCACCGGCCACCGGCTTGGCTTCACTCAAGTCTCCGCGGTCACGTCGCTCGCTGCGGGCGCGATGACAGTCTTGTTCGGCGTCGCGGCGCGGCTGCCGTTCGCGTTCGCCGCCGGCCTGGGCATCAACTCGTTTCTCGCCAGCTCGGTCGTCGGCGATCTGACGTGGCCCGAGGCGATGGGCCTGGTCGTCATCGACGGGCTGATCATCGTCGCGCTGGCCGCCACCGGCTTGCGCAGACTGATCTTCGACGCGGTGCCGATGCCGTTGAAGCTGGCCATCACCGCCGGCATCGGACTGTTCATCTTGTTCGTCGGCTTGGTGGACGCGGGTTTCGTCGGTTCGACGAAACTGCCGTCGCCTCCGGTGGGCCTGGGCACCCACGGCGGCGGCTCGATCAACACCGTGCCGACCGTTGTCTTCGCCCTCACGCTGCTGGCGACCGGCATCCTCGTTACGCGAAAAGTGCGCGGCGCCATCCTGATTGGGCTCATCTTCGGAACCGCGGTCGCCGTCGTCGTCGAAGCGATCTGGCACCTCGGGCCCGCGACCAAGAACCCTGGCGGCTGGACCCTATCCGTGCCGACGCTGCAGCGTTCACCGTTCGCACTGCCCGACCTGACGTTGGTCGGCGAGTTCAGCCTCAACAGCTTCAGCCGCATCGGCATCGTGGCCGCCGTCATGCTGGTGTTTACGCTGGTGTTCACCAACTTCTTCGACGCGATGGGCAGCTTCACCGGCCTGGCGCGCCAGGCCGGGCTCTCCGACGAGCATGGCAACTTCCCGCGCCTGCAGACCGCCCTCGTCGTCGAAGGCGCCGGCGCGGTGGCCGGCGGCGCGGTGTCCGCGTCGTCGAACACGGTGTTCGTCGAGTCCGGGGCGGGCATCGGCGAAGGTGCCCGCACTGGCCTCGCGAGCCTCGTGACCGGCGGATTGTTCTTGGCGGCAATGTTTCTGACGCCGTTGGCCGCGATCGTGCCGTCGGAGGTGGCCGCCGCCGCGCTGGTGATCGTCGGCACCATGATGGCCTCCGTCCTGCGGGAGATCGACTTCTCGGAGTTCTCGGTGTCGCTGCCCGTGGTGCTGACGGTCGCGGTGATGCCGCTGAGCTACTCGATCGCCAACGGGATCGGCGTGGGGTTCATCGCGTGGGTGGTGCTGCGTGCGGCGTCGGGCAGAGTTCGCCAGATCAGCCCGCTGCTGTGGGTGGTGGCAGCCGGATTCCTGTTGTACTTCGCGCGCGGCTGGATCGACACGCTGCTCGGGGTGCGCTGAGCTCACGCATTCGCCGGTGAGCGCTTCAACAGCCGCGACGACACCAACAGCGCGGTCAGCGTCGCCACCAGCCACACCCCGAGCACCACGAACGGCAACGCGCGCTGGTTGTGCGGAAAGTACGACGCCGAGTGGATGGCGCTGACCGCCGCACCGCTGGGCAGTGCGTGATTGAGAAACGCGAACGGCTGCGGCAGCAGGGACGCGGACACCGCGCCGCCCGACGACGTGTTGCCCAGCAGGATGAACACGCCCCACGTCGGGATGATGGCCCACCGGTGGATCAGCACCAGCATGGTGGAGTTGAACAACGCCGCGATCGCAATCTGCAGCGAAAGCAGCAACCACAGTTCCGCAAACGGCGCGTGCAGCGCATCCAGCAGCGGACCGGTGACTCCCGCCAGTGCGGCGCCACCTACGACCACCAGCACCGCCACACATACCAGCCAGCGGCGCAGGTTCAGCGTCTTGACGTTGGCGCGCAACTGGAACATCGTGACGAAGCCCAGGATCGTCGCCGCGATGATCACGTAGAACGTGGCCAGCCCCGCGGGGTCCGTCGCCGGCAACGGATGCAGGTCGATGACCGGAAGGATGAAGCGGCCGGGCGCCGACTGGTCCAGCTGCGTCAACACTCGCGCCGACGACGGGTCACTGGCGCTGGACAGCAGAAGCTGCGGTGGGCTCGCGCTGGCGTCGATCACCGCAGGGATCTCCTGCCGATTCACCGCGGCAATCGCGGCCTCGCGGGACGGATACGTGCGCGCGTCGAACTCGTGGGACTTGATCTGCAGCGCATTGATCATCGAGGTCGTGGTTTCCGACGGACCCACGACCCCGATGGGCAGGTGGCGCGGAAACGGCCGGCCGAGTGCCACCGTGTAGGTAGTGGCGAAAGCCGACGCCATGAGCAGCGCGATAGCGAGAACCGTTGCGGCCTTCCGGGTTTCGCGCACGGACCAGCGCGGCTCCGGTTCAGCTGCCGTTGGCAGTTGTCGAGTCATATCGCGCGCGGCTCCCCCGGTGGCACGGCATCAGGTGATGCCGCAACTCTATGGGTTGTCATGGGCGACGCTCGCAGGCCCAACGATGTGAAAGTCCCTGCCAAGGAGTACGGAGTTGCTTCACCGGGTAAGCCTCTCGGACACGCCGTGTCCGACTGCCGAGGTTTGCTTTGGCTGACAACGACTATCAGGAACGCGTTCGTACATTGACCGTGCCGATCAAGCGCAAGCGCACCGAAGCGCCGCTGCGGCTAGGGAGTTACCCGCGCCCCCCGGCCACGGTCATCGAGGTGGCCGGTGACATCGACGCGTGCGACGAAGAGCAGGTCAGCGACTACCTGGTCGGCTTCGTCCACGTCGACCACCCGCTGGTGGTGGACTTCAGCGGGGTCGAGTTCCTCGGCGTCGCCGGGCTCAAAGCCGTCCTTCGCTTCGCCCGCGAATGCCATCGAGCCGGGCGCGCTTGGATGTTCGTGACCAGCGACGCGGTGAACGTCGCGCTCGCGGTGACACCGGACCACCGGCTGCCGGTGGCGGAGACGTTGGACGACGCGCTGGAGCAGCTGGCGAAGACGCCCGATGCCGACAACACGCTCACCCCTGCCGACGGCAAGGTCTGTTGAGCTACGCCTTGACGATCGTGAACTGCCCCAGCTCGCTGATGCCGCGCCGGAAGAAGTCGGAGCAGCCGGTCAGGTAGTGCATGTAGCGGTCGTACACCTCGACCGATGTCGCGGCGATCGCCTCGTCGCGCGCCGCCTGCAGGTTCATCGCCCAGGTGTCCAACGTGCGCACGTAGTGCTGATTGAGCCGCTGCACGTGTTCCACGGAAAACCCTGCGGCGCTTGACAACCCGATGATGTCCTCGTCGCACGGGATCGAGCCGCCCGGGAAGATCTCCTTGGCGATGAACCGCATGAATTTCAGGTCGGTCATCGTGATCGGGATGCCCATCTCCGGCCAGCGTTTCAGCGGATGACCCATGATCGTCTGCAACACCATGCGCCCGCCGCTGGGCAGGATGCGGTAGCAGGTCTCGAAGAACGCCCCGTACCGCTCCTTGGGGAATGCCTCGAACGCCTCGATCGACACGATGCGGTCGACGGGCTCGTCGAACTCCTCCCAGCCGCGCAAAAACACCTGCCGCGAGCGGTCGGTGTCCATGGTGTCGAACATCTTCTCGCAGAAGGCCCGCTGGTTCTTGCTGAGGGTGAGGCCGATGACGTTGACGTCGTAGCGCTCGACCGCGCGCTTCATCACCGAGCCCCAGCCGCAGCCCACGTCGAGCAGCGTCATGCCGGGCTGCAGGTCAAGCTTGCCCAGTGCGAGGTCGATCTTGGCCAGCTGCGCCTCTTCGAGCGTCATGTCCTCGCGCTCGTAGAACGCGCAGCTGTAGGTCCGCGTGGGATCCTGGAAAACACCGAAGAAGTCGTCCGAGAGGTCGTAATGCGCTTGGACCTCTTCGAACTGCGGGCGCATCGTCTTTACGCCCGCGCCTCCGTCAGACATCGGCTGTTGCCTCCTCCTCCGAAAATCAGGCCGCCTTCTCGCAGGTGAACTGACAGACGTCGGTGTAGCCCTGCCGGAACAGGTCGGCACAGCCGGTCAGATACTTGTGGAACCGCTCGTAGATCTCCTCGGACGTGATCGCGATGGCCTCGTCTTTCTTGGCCTCGAGATTGGCGGCCCATGTGTCCAGCGTGCGGGCGTAGTGCGGCTGCAGGTGCTGCTCGCGGGTGACGGTGTAGCCGGCCTTTGTGGCGTGCTCTTTGACCATCGAGGCCAACGGCAGACGGCCACCGGGATAGATCTCGTCCATGATGAACTTGATGAACCGCACCCGCGACATGGTCAGCGGCAGACCCTTGGCTTTGATCTCTTCATCCTCGGGAATGATGATCGTGTGTAGCAGCATCACGCCGTCGTCAGGCAGCCAGCTGTAGGTCTTCTTGAAGTAATCGTCGTACTTGCTGAATCCGAAGTGCTCGAAGGCGCCGATCGACACGATCCGGTCGACCTTGCCCTCGAACTCCTCCCACGGTTGCAGCCGCACCTCCATGTGGCGCTTGCTCTTGGAGTTGGCGAACCAGTGTTCCTCGATGTGCCGCTTCTGGTTCTGCGACAGCGTCAGGCCGATGACGTTGACGTCGTACTTCTCCACGGCCCGCATGATCGTCGAGCCCCAGCCGCAGCCGATGTCCAGCAGCGTCATCCCGGGCTGCAGACCCAGCTTGCCGAGCGCCAGATCCACCTTGGCCATTTGCGCTTCTTCGAGGGTCATGTCGTCGCGCTCGAAGTATGCGCAGCTATACGTCTGAGTGGGGTCCTGCCACAGCTTGAAGAACTCGTTGCTGATGTCGTAATGGAATTGGACTTCTTTAGCGTCCGACCCGCGTGCCTGGGCCGCAGATTTCGAAAGCCACTTGGACTGAGCTTGAGGCGTCTGGCTCTGGGTTTGACTCGAAGTTGTTGCCATAGTCCGTCCCTGGTTTGGTACTTGGGGGCTGGCGTCCGCCGCTTGTACGGTTCTTGAGACTACATCTTCCAGCGGGCTTCGCAGCTGAGGCGTTCACCCGACGGGCCGTGTAGTCAGCGGGAGCAGTCGACGGCAACCTCGAGGGCTTCACAGATCGCGTGCATACGGATGTCGGCGAGGCGGCCGATACGGCTGACCAGAACTGCGATCGAGACGCTTTCCACCGAATCCAGATTCACCGCGCATCGGCGGGGAATCGGGTCCTGCCCCGGCTCGAGGATCACCTCGCTCGGCAGCGCCCGAAGGGTCGTCGTACACGGTGCTACCAATGCTCGTCCAAGCCGGGGAATCGCCGCATCACGCGACAGCACTACGACAGGCCGGCGGCCGATTTCGGCCAATTCGGACCACCAGACTTCGCCGCGCGCCGGCAACCTACTCACGAAGCGCCGGCTGTCCGTCGCCAAGAGGCGAGATCTCCCCAGTCGTCAGGCGTATCAAGCGGCTCTTCGTCGTAGGCGGCGTAGGCTGCGTCGATCTCGGCGGCGCGATGCCGAGCCATCAAGGCACCAAGCGCCTCGTCGATCAAAGATGCGTCAGTCATCCCTGCTCGCGCCCTGCGGGCGCTGGCTAACAGGTCGGCATCTACGGTCGTGCTCAGGCGTATGCGAGCCATGCCACAACTATGCCACTGCGCTATGGTTGCAGCCAACGCTGTACCGTTTGGTACATGATTACCGAGAGCAGCGTCGAGATCGCCGCGCCTGCGGCCGTGGTCTGGGACGTGTTCAGCGACGTCGAGCGCTGGCCGGAATGGACAGCCTCGGTCACCCGCCTCGTCGGCCTGGACGGGCCCGCGCTGGCCGTCGGCAGGCGGTTTGCGATCAAGCAGCCCCGAATGCCGCGGCTGGTCTGGGAGGTCACCGAGCTGCAGCCGGGCAGTTCGTGGACCTGGGTACAGCACTCGCCCGGCGGCGCAACCGTCGCACGGCATGACGTGCTCGCCACAGCCGGCGACCGCACGCTCGTGCGGCAGCAACTCGAACAGCGAGGACCGGTGGGCACGCTGGTCGGCTGGCTCATCCGGCCGATGTCCAAGCGCTACCTCGAACTGGAGGCGCAGGGACTCAAGGCCCGCAGCGAGCAGCGCTGCCGCAACGGCGTCGACGGCCTCGATGGCCCGGTCTCCTGACGCGTCGCGGCGCGCGGAGCTGCTCGGTGCGCTGGTCGACACGTTCGCAGCGGGCGGCATCGGCGACCGCTCGCTGCGCGAGGTGGCCGACAGCGTCGGTACCAGTCATCGAATGCTGTTGCATCACTTCGGTTCTCGAGACGAACTGCTGATGGCGATTGTCGACGAGGTCGAGCGCCGCCAACGTGCGTTGTTGCGGGAGCTGCCCAGCGAGCCGGCCGAGGCTTTCGCCGCGATGTGGGCCGACGTTCGCCGACCGCAGCTGCGTCCGTTCGAGCGACTGTTCTTCGAGTGCTATGCGCGCGCGGCCCAGGGCGAAAAGCCGTACGCGAGCATGCTGCCGGGCGCGGTTGACGACTGGCTGGCCGAATTCGCCGGAGCCGATGTGGCATTCGCCCGCCTGGGCCTGGCCGTGATCCGCGGACTGCTGCTGGACCTGGTGGCCACCGACGACGAGGCCGGCGTGGACGCGGCCGCTCAGGCGTTCGTCGAGCTCATCCGCCGGTCCTGACGTTCGTCGCGGCCCTCGCGTCCTGCCGCTCCCGTTGGGGGACGACGACGTACTTGGGGTCGCGGGTGGACGCGACGCCGGCCTCGAACACGCCGAACCGCTGCAGCGCGCTGCCCGCGAGCAGCGCCAGCCCCGACAGCGCGACCACCGGCCGGCTGCGCCCGCCCGCCGCCGCGCCGACAGCGCCACCGACCGTGAGGTACTCCGCCCACCTCCGTAGCCGGTGCGCTTTGCCCGTGGTGTAGGCCTCGCGGACCAGCCCGAGCCGCTGCTCTAACGCCCGTGACGCCACCACTTCCAGCGCGGCGCCCGCGACTGCCATGCGTCGCGCCGGACCGGACTCGTCGACCGGTGCCAGCAGCATCCCCAGTCCGCCGCCGCTGGCGGCCGCGGACCCGGTGAACACGAACGGAAGATACGGGTGCGCCTCATGCCATGCCGGGACCGCGGTCTGCGACAGCAGCACTGCCGTGTATGACGCCACCCCGGGGGCCACCGCCCCCGCGTGCAGGCCGGCCGGCCGAGCCAACCGGACTGCGGTCCTGCCAATCACGCTGCGCTGCAGCCGTTTTGGCATCAGCTCTGCGACCGCGGCCAGGCCGGTACCCGGCCCGTAGGCGCCGAGTATCCAGGTGCCCATGCTCATCGGCGAGCTGGGTTTGGCCACCCGCAGCATGTGGTGGAACCGCTCTGGCCGCCCGAGGTCGGCGATCAGCAAGTACATGCTCACTAGCAGGCTGCCCAGCGCGCCGAGGCGCGCCACCCGTCGCAGGTGTGGGCGGTCGGTGAGGTCCGCCCCGGCCGCCAGCAGCGCTGAACCCGCGGACAGCCCGCCGGTGAACAGGTAGGCCGCGATCATCCAGTTCCACACCGGCGACTTCAGCACCGGCCGGCCGTAGTACGACCGGAACTCCGCGCGGGGAACCGCCAGTTGCTCTTTCATCTCCTGCGCCCCACGAACGCCGACACCGCCGCGGCCACCAACGCCGACGCCGCCATCCCCGCGTAGCGCCACATCGCCGGTGCGTCGCGCGTCGGCACCACGGGATCTGGTGGCAGCCCGTAGACCTCGGGCTCGTCGAGCAGCAGGAAGAACGCGCCGTTGCCGCCGACGCCGTCGTCGGGATCGTTGCCGTACAGCCGCGCCTGGGTGACGCCGCGCGCGTGCAGGTCGTCGACGCGCTGCTGCGCCCGCTCGCGCAGCTCGTCCAGCGGACCGAACTGGATGGAGTCCGTCGGGCACGCCTTCGCGCACGCCGGCTCCAGACCGTCGTGCAGGCGGTCGTAGCACATCGTGCACTTCCATGCCCGGCCGTCGCCCTCCCGCCGTTCGATCACCCCGTAGGGGCAGCCCGACACGCAGTAGCCGCAGCCGTTGCAAATATCCTGTTGCACAACGACTGTGCTGAATTCGGTGCGGAACAGCGCGCCCGTCGGACAGACGTCGAGGCATCCGGCGTGGGTGCAGTGTTTGCACACGTCGGAGCTCATCAGCCACCGGAAGTTGTCGTCGGCGCGGGCCGGCTGCTCGACGAACGCGACGTGCCGCCACGAGTTCGCTCCCAGTGCACCGGTGTTGTCGAACGACATGCCCAACAGGTTGAACCCGTCGTCGGGCACACCGTTCCATTCCTTGCACGCCACTTCACATGCCTTGCAACCGATGCACACCGAGGTGTCGGTGAAGAAGCCGACTCGCTGCGGATGGTCGTCGTAGCCGGATTGGCTTGCGGGATCGGTCAATGCTGTTCCTCAGTGTGGGTGTCCAAGTGGGTGCCGGTTTGCGCTGTGATGCCCGCGCGATCGCGGTATTCGGCGATGTAGGTCAGCAGCGCTGAGCCGCGCGGCCGCCGGCCAGGCTGGATGTCGCAGGTGAGCACCTTGCTCTCCTGGATGAAGACGTTGGGGTCGGCGACCACGCCGAGCAGGTCGTTGACCACGTCGCCGTCGACCAGCCCCGAATGTCCCCAGTGATACGGCATCCAGATCTGGTGCACCACATGGTCTTCGATTCGCAGCGGACGCATCCTGTCGGTGACGAAGACGCGAGCGTCCACTGCGGTGCGGCTGGTGACGACGTGCGCCCACTCCATGTGTGTCAGCCCTCTCTCGGCCGCAAGCTCCGGTGACACCTCGACGAACAACGCGGGCTGCAGCTCCGACAGGTACGGCAGCTGCCGACTCATCCCGCCCGCGGTGTGGTGCTCGGTGAGCCGTGCCGCAGTGAACACGTAGGGGAACACCTCGCCGTGCTGTTCGGGTGGCGCTGGGTTCGACGGATTGTCTTGGCGCGCATAGACTTTCCGCGCCGGATTGCCCTGCTGCTTGTAAAGAGCGTTGCGCACCGGCGACTCGTGCGGCTCGTAATGGGTGGGCAGCGGACCGTCGAGCACGCCGTTGGGCGCGAACAGCCAGGCCTTGCCGTCGGCTTGCATGACGAACGGGTCGTCACCGCGCAGTGCCGCGACGCCGACCGCGTCGTCAGGGGGTCGGTAGTCGGGCGGTTTGGTCTTCTCGAAGTCGGGCACGTCGTAGCCGGTCCATTCGCGTGCGTCGGCGTCCCACCAGACGAGCTTCTTGCGTTCGCTCCACGGCCGGCCCTGCGGGTCGGCGGATGCGCGGTTGTAGAGCACCCGCCGGTTCATCGGCCACGCCCATCCCCACTGCGCGTCGTCGTGCGGAGTGCGCCGCGCGGCCTGGTTGACGTCGCCGGCGTACACCCCGCTGTAGATCCAGCAGCCGCACATCGTCGTGCCGTCGGCCTTGAGGTCTGTGTAGCCGTCGACGGCGCGACCCGTCGTAACGTCGATGCCGTTGATGCGGCGCAGCACGTCCTCGCCGGAGGGCTCGTCGCCGTCCATCGCGTAGTCCCAGGAGAGGTCGAGCAGCGGCCGGTCCTTGGGATCGGTTGAGCCGGAGAGCTTTTCGCGCAGGATGCGGCCGAGGTGGTAGAAGAACCACAGCTCCGAGCGGGCGTCGCCGGGCGGGTCGACCGCCTTCTCGCGCCACTGCAGCATCCGCTGCGTCTGGGTGAACGTGCCGGCCTTCTCGACGTGCGATGCGGCCGGGAACAGGAAGACCTCCGTGCGGCAGGTCTGCGGGGTGATCTCCCCCGTCTCGACCTCCGGGCCGTCCCTCCAGAACGTCGCGCTCTCGATCTCGACGAGATCGCGGACCACCAGCCAGTCGAGGTTGGCCATGCCGAGGCGTTGCAGCTTTCCGTGCGCGGATCCGACGGCCGGGTTCTGCCCGAGCAGGAAGTAGCCGAACACGTTGCCGTCGACCATGTCCATCACCGTGCGGTAGGTGCCGTGGTCGCCGTTGATCCGGGGCAGGTAGTCGAAGCAGTAATCGTTTGCAGCGGTTGCCTTTTCGCCCCAGTATTCCTTCAGGAGCGACACCATGTACGCATCGGCGTTGTGCCAGAAGCCTTTCTGGTTGCGGCTGATGATGTCGTCGAGGTAGTCGCTGAGGGTTTCCTGCCCGGCGTGCGGCATGGCGAGGTAGCCGGGCAGCAGGTTGAACAGTGTCGGTACGTCGGTGGAGCCCTGGATGCTGGCGTGGCCTCGGAGCGCGAACACACCGCCGCCCGGTCGTCCAATGTTGCCCAGCAGCAGTTGGATGATCGATCCGGCGCGGATGAACTGCGCGCCCATGGTGTGCTGCGTCCAGCCGACGCTGTACACCAGCGCGGAGGTGCGTTCGCGGCCGGAGTTCTGCGCCCACGTGCGGGCGACGTATTCGAACTGCTCGGCCGGCACCCCGCAGACCCGCTCCACCATTTCCGGGGTGTAGCGGGCGTAGTGGCGCTTGAGAATCTGGTAGACGCAGCGCGGGTGCTGCAGGGTCGGGTCGGACGGGATGTCCTTGGCTCCTTGGACCGGTGCGCCGCCGGAGCCCTGCTGGTCGGGTGCGCTGCGTTCCTTGGCTCCTGAGCCACCACCTTGAGACTCGGTCTGCTGGTACTGCCAAGTCGACGTGTCGTAGGACGCGGTGTCGCGGTCGTAGCCGCTGAACAGCCCGTCGAGGTCCTCGGTGTCTTGAAAACGCTCGTCGACCAGGAAGGCGGCGTTGGTGTAGGCGGTGACGTACTCACGGAAGTCGAGCTCGTTGGACAGGATGTAGTTGATCACCCCGCCGAGGAACGCGATGTCACTGCCGGCTCTCAACGGCACGTGCTTGTCGACGACCGCGCTGGTTCTGGTGAACCGCGGGTCGATGTGGACCACTTCGGCGCCGCGGGCCTTGGCCTCCATCACCCACTGGAAGCCAACCGGATGGGCCTCGGCCATGTTCGAGCCCATGATGACGATGAAGTCCGAGTTGGCGAGGTCTTGCTGATAGTCCGTCGCTCCGCCGCGACCGAAGGAGGCTCCCAGACCGGGAACCGTGGCGCTGTGTCAAATACGGGCTTGGTTCTCGATCTGCAACGCGCCCAGCGCGGTGAAGAGTTTCTTGATGAGGTAGTTCTCTTCGTTGTCCAGCGTGGCGCCGCCGAGGCTGGCGATGCCCATGGTGCGGCGCAACGTGTTGCGGTCTTTGTCGAAGTCCTGCCAGCCTTTGGCGCGGGCGTCGAGGACACGGTCGGCGACCATGTCCATGGCGGTATCGAGGTCGAGGGTCTGCCACTGGGTGGCGTACGGCGCGCGGTACTTGACCTTGGTGAGTCGCTGCTTGCCGGTGACGAGCTGCTTGCTGGCAGATCCCTTGGGGCACAGACGACCTCGCGACACCGGGCTGTCCGGATTGCCTTCGATCTGAATGACTTGGCCGTCCTTCACGTACACCTTCTGCGCACAGCCGACTGCGCAGAAGGGGCACACGGAGTGGGCGATGTGATCGGCGTCGGTCGTGCGGGGTTGCAGCTGTTGTGAGCGGTGGGACTGGGCGGCCTTGCCGCGGCCCAGGCGGTCGGCGCCGGTGAGCTGCCGGTAGACCGGCCACGACTCGATTAGCTTCCTGAAGTCCATGTGCCGCCCCTCCCGTGGTCACCCCGGTGTGTGATTTCGGTGCGATTTCCGGCGCTGAGCGCCGATTAGCGCACCGAAATCTACGACCGACTCTAGGTGGTAAGCCGCCTGCTCTTGCTGAATTCGGCGCGTCAAGGACGTTCCGGGCATACATGCGTGTGCCCGCCTCTTAGCGACAAGTAGCTGACCCGGGCGGATAGAGCCGCGCCGCCGCCGTCGACGGTTCTCCTGCTATGCCGCTGACCTGGTCACACGCGGTTGTCGCTAAGAGGCGGGCATGACGGTCCCCGGCCGAATTTTCCGACGCGAAACTCAGCGCAGGGTGCCCATGACCGTCCGCGTGCCGTCGTCGTCACGCCGCGTGATCCGGCGGGCGTCGAGCTGTTCGAGTAGCGGCACGGCCACTCGCCGGGTGGTGTCCAGAGCACGACGGGCCTCGCTGACCGTGAACGGTTGCGGCAGCGTGCGCAGCATCTCGGCCGCCCGGTCGAACACATCGGGTCCCAACACCACGCCGTCGCCAATGCGGGTCAGCCGCCCAGCGCGCACCGCCGCAGCGAGTTCCTTCGGACCGAGACCGAGCCCGGCGAGCTCGTCAGCCTCCGGCGCGCGAAACGGTTTTTCGCTCAGCCGTTCCTCGATGATGCGCACCGCCTTGTCGACCCCCGCAGGCAGCCCGATCCCCGGCTTGCGGACTCGACCATCGGCAACCTCGAGCCCAGTGCCCTCCACCAGCGGGGCGACCAGCTCAGCGGCGGGCAGATCCAGGCGCTGGCGCAAGGTCTCCAGCGGCATGCCCGCCGCAAGATCGTGTTCGGCAGACCAGCTTTCAAGTGCCGCCATGAGATCACTCCGCCGTCCGGCCCACCACTGCGGGTCCACAACCCAGTCACCGACGCGCTGCCCTGCAACGGGAAAACCCATGGCGCGCAGCTCCTTTGCGCGGGCGCAGGCAGGCGGATCGACCCGACCGCGGGCCAGCTCTTCGGCTCGGGCACGCGCCGCCCCACGGCGGCGCAGCGGCGCCGGCCGCACGTCGAGCACCTCGATGCCGGCGGCGATCCGGTGCTCACCGGGATCACGCAACAGCCCGACGTCGCCGATTCGCAACGGCAACGGCCTGGCCAATCGAAGCCTCGCCGCCGCGCCGAGCGGACGTACGCGCACCGGCACGTTCGCAGAACCGATGTGCAACACCAACTCTCGATGCAGTTGCCCCGGCTTGCGCAGCGCCACGTCGATCTCGGCGGTGTCCAACCATGCGCCCGGGGTGCGAACCGCGTCGCCGCGTCCGATGTGCTGACGATCGACGCCGCGCAGGTTCACCGCGACACGCGCGACCGCTGACACCTCGGTTTCATCGCGGCCCAGCGATTGCAGCCCCCGAACCGCCAGGCGACGGCCCGCGTGCTCGAGTTCGTCACCGACTCGGATGGTGCCGGCAGCCAGGGTGCCAGTGACGACGGTGCCCGCACCGCGCACGGTGAACGAGCGGTCCACCCACAGCCGAACGTCGGCGTCGCGGTCCGGCGCCGGCAGCTGGTCCACCAGTGCCGCCAACTCGGTACGCACCTGCGCGAGGTCGGTGCCCAGCGCAATCGGTGCATGCGCGAGGGCCGTGTCCGAAAGTCGTTGCTGCACTTGGTCTATCACCGGCACCGGGTCGGCGAGGTCGGCCTTGCTGATCACCACCACGGCATGCCGCACGCCGAGCGCGTCGAGCGCGGCGAGATGCTCGTCGGACTGCGGCATCCATCCCTCGGTGGCCGCGACGACGAACATCACGGCCGGCACCGGGCCCACGCCGGCGAGCATGTTCGCGACGAACCGCTCGTGCCCGGGCACGTCGACGAACGCGATCTCCCGGCCCTCGATCGAGGTCCACGCGAACCCGAGATCGATGGTCAACCCTCGACGTTGCTCCTCGGCCAGCCGGTCGGGCCACATGCCGGTGAGCCGCTGCACCAGCGTGGACTTGCCGTGGTCGACGTGCCCGGCCGTCGCTACTACGAACACGCCCTGACCGCCGCGAGCAACAGTTCGTCGTCCTCGGGCGCAACCGTGCGCAGATCCAGCAGGCAGCGGCCACCTTCCAACCGCCCGACGACCGAAGGCGCACCGGTGCGCAGCGGCGCCGCGTACCGCTCCGGCAGGCTCACCCCGGCGCTCGGCAGCTCCACCCCCGGCGCCCCACCGCCGCCGACCGCGGCGATGCAATCGACGGCTTGCGCCTCGGCAAGCTGTGCGGCCAGGTGCTCCGCGCGCCGCCGCAACGACGCGACGTCAACCGAGAGCTGCTCGACCACCGGCGGCGGCGGACCCACCAGCGTCGCTTCCAGCGCAGCGAGCGTCAGCTTGTCCACGCGCAGCGCCCGCGCCGCCGGGTGGCGCCGCAGCCGCTCGATCACGCCGGCCCGGCCGAGCAACAGTCCGGCTTGCGGTCCGCCTAGCAGCTTGTCGCCGCTGGCGGTCACCAGATCGGCACCGTCGCGCAAAACCGTTGTGGCATCAGGCTCGTCGGGCAAAAGAGGGTGTGGCGCAAGCAGCCCCGAGCCGATGTCGACGACGAGCGGGACGTCGACCTTGGCCAACTCGCTGACCGCAACCGCCGACGTGAAGCCGGTGACGTGGAAATTCGACGGGTGCACCTTGAGCACGAAGCCGGTGTCGGGGCCGATCGCGTCGGCGTAGTCGCGCAGGCTGGTGCGGTTGGTGGTGCCGACTTCACGCAGCCGCGCCCCGGTGGACTCGAGCAATTCGGGGATGCGGAACCCGTCGCCGATCTCGACGAGCTCGCCTCGGCTGAGCACGATCTCCTTGCCGTCGGCCAGGGTCATCGCGGTCAGCAGCAGGGCTGCGGCGTTGTTGTTGACCACGTGCACGCCCTCCGCGGCCGGTACCGCGCGGGCAAGTGCGGCCAGCGCGCTGCGGCCGCGGTGCGCGCGACGGCCCGTGGCGAGGTCGAATTCGACGTCGGTGGCCCGGCCCGCGGTCACCACCGCGTCCAGCGCGGCCTGCGACAGCGGTGCGCGCCCGAGGTTCGTGTGCACGACCACGCCGGTGGCGTTGATCACCGGCCGCAAGCTGGTCGCACTTGTCGGCAAGCCGGCCACCGCGGCGTCGGCGACCTCCTCCGGAGTAATCTGTCCCGCACGTGCGCGCTCCTGAGCTTGCGCCACAACGGTTTTCACCAAGGCGCGACCCAGCACCCGGGAAGCCTCGGCGAGCCGCGGATCGGCCAGCAGCACGTCGGTGCGCGGCACGCGCCGCCGCGGGTCAGCCATCGACGGCCTCTGGACTGTGGCGGAGGCGGACGGGAATCGAACCCGCCAGCGACAGAACCTGCCGCTCAACGATTTTGAAGACCGCGCCGGCCACCAGACCGGATACGCCTCCCTGGGCCATGACGCCATCATGGCAACTCGGTAGGGCAGCATGGAACAGTGGCCTACCGATTGACCCAGTACGCGCACGGCGGCGGCTGTGCCTGCAAGATCCCGCCCGGCGAGCTGGAAGACGTGGTTCGCGGACTGTCGACATCCGCGCCGCGGGATCCGGCCGGCGAGCTGCTGGTCGGCCTTGACAGCGGCGACGACGCGGCCGCGGTGCGGATCGAAGGTAACGTGGCGCTGATTGCGACGACGGACTTCTTCACCCCGGTGGTCGACGACCCGTACGACTGGGGCCGCATCGCGGCGACGAACGCGCTGTCGGACGTGTACGCGATGGGTGGCCGCCCGGTGGTGGCGGTCAACCTGCTGGGCTGGCCACGCGACGCGCTGCCGTTCGAGCTCGCCGCCGAAACTCTGCGTGGCGGACTGGACGTGTGCAATGCCGCCGGATGCCACCTGGCAGGCGGACACAGCGTCGACGACCCCGAACCCAAGTACGGGCTGGCCGTCACTGGCATCGCGGATCCGAACCGATTGCTGCGCAACGACTCCGGTAAGCCCGGATTGCCGCTGTCGTTGACCAAGCCGCTGGGCATCGGCGTGCTGAACAGCCGTCACAAGGCGACCGGCGAGCGGTTCGATCAGGCGATCGACGCGATGACCACGCTCAATGCGGACGCGGCCAGAGCCGCACTGCAGGCCGGTGTCGAATGCGCCACGGACGTCACGGGTTTCGGGTTGCTGGGCCATCTGTACAAGCTGGCGCGGGCCAGCGGTGTCACCGCGGTGATCGACGCAGCGGCGGTGCCGTACCTCGACGGTGCCCGCGACGCACTGGCGGCCGGCTACGTCAGCGGCGGGACCCGGCGCAATCTCGACTGGGTGGCCCCGCATGCCGACTTGTCAGCGGTCAGCGAAGAGGAGGCGCTGCTGTTGGCCGATGCGCAGACCTCCGGCGGGCTGTTGATCGCCGGCGAGATTCCGGGCGCACCCGTCGTCGGCGAACTGGTGCCGCGCGGCGAGCACGCGGTCGTGGTGCGCTGACGAACTAAGGACGGCAGCCCAGCGGCTGCGGCAGGCGGGTGATCATCACGCCGCCGTCGGTCAGCGAGACGCCGATGGTGTCCGCGGCCGATCCCCACGCCCACGTGGTGATCGCGTCGCTCAACTCGCCGCACCACGGCATCCCGTTCAGCGGCGCGTACGTCGGCAACTCGGCGCGCATCTGCGCGACCAGCTCATGATGGCTGCCGGGCACCTCCCAGAACTCGAAACCCGGCGGTGTCGGCCGCTTGCCGACGTAGGGCCGCGCGCCCACCGGCAGCGTGACCTCGGGCACCAACTGCGAACGCGGACCGCCGAGGTCGGGCAGCGGCGAAGCGGCGGTCGTGGCGGCAGGCGACGCGGTTGGCTGCGACGGCGGCGTGGTCGCGACGAGTATCCCGACGATCAGCGCGCTGACGGCCGCCGCGACCGCTCCCAGCGCGAGCCAGCCTCGCCCGGACAATGGCGGGTGGGGCGTCTGCGGTTCCGGCGTCGTCATCGTTCCCCCTGTCGCCAACCTAGGGACGCATACCTCCGCTATCCGACCACAGTTGACGTTGCACTGGAGACCGGACGGTCAAATTGCCCTGTTCGCGGCGCATCCGCTGCATTTCTGCCAACCCTGGACAACTTTCTGCCAACCCGGAACTAAAAGTTTCGGGCGCCCTGTTTTCAGGATCGACCGGCCAAGAGAACCCACCGAAGTCGGTCAGCAGACGAGCACAGAGCGAGGCACGACAATGAAGAAGAACGTCACATTCGCCACGATCGCAGCGAGCGCGCTGGCCGCGCTGTCCATCGGACTGGCTGCCCCGGCCGTGGCCGTCGCGCCGGCCGACAACGGGCAAGACACGGTCGGCGTCGACACGAACAACTACCCGACGAATGCGCAAACGCCTTACGGCACATACCAGAACCCGCACAAGAGCGGAGCACACTGACACTAGCCATTCGCGGAACAACGGGCGCCTAAAAAGGCGCCCGTTGTTTCGTTATTGGTCGGAGTGGTGAGGTTAAGGCGCGACCGGGCGGCGGCCGAGCGCAGAATCGGAACATGCGAGTTGACGGGCGGGACGTCACCGTTTCGGGCAGCTTGCTGCAACCGTTGACGCGACGGACCAACGACATCCTGCGGCTCGCGCTGGCCACGGTGTTCCTGGCGATCGTGGTCACGGGGTCTCTGGTCACCCGCACCGAGTGGATGGCGTTGGAGAAGTCCATCTCCCGGATCGTCGGCATTCTGCCGCCCGCCCAAGCCAATTTGATCTATCTGGTGTACGGCTTCGCGATCCTGGCGTTGCCGTTCTTGATCCTGGTCGGGTTGATCGTCGCCCGCCAGTGGAAAATGCTCGGCGCGTATGCGGCGGCCGCGCTGATTGCTCTGCTGGCCCTGTCGATCACCGGCAACGGCATCGCCGCGCCCCGATGGCACTTCGACGTGTCCGAGAAGCTCGACACCACCCTGTCGCAATTCCTCGACGACCCGCGGTGGATCGCGATGCTCGCGGCGGTGCTGACGGTCTCGGGTCCTTGGCTGCCCAGCCGGTGGCGGCGCTGGTGGTGGACACTTTTGCTGGCCTTCGTGCCCATCCATCTTGTCGTCAGCGCCGTCGTGCCGGCGCGTGCGCTGCTGGGTCTGGCGGTGGGCTGGTTCGTCGGCGCATTGGTGGTGCTCGTCGTCGGTACACCGGCGTTGGAAGTGCCGCTGGACGGCGCCGTGCGGGCGTTGGCTCGGCGCGGATTCCATGCCACCGCGCTGACGGTGGTGCGCCCGGCCGGCCGCGGACCGCTCGTGTTGTCGGCGGCGTCGTCGGAACCCGGCACACCCGCGATCGTGGAGATGTACGGGCCGAACCAGCGCAGCGGCGGTGCGCTGCGGCAGCTGTGGCGCAAACTGAAGCTGCGCGGGAGCGAAACCGCGCCACTGCAGGCCTCGATGCGCCGCGCCGTCGAGCACCGCGCGCTGATGGCAATTGCGATCGGCGACATCGGCATCGCCAACACGTCCGCGGTCGCGGTCGCGGAGCTCGATCGCGGATGGCATCTTTACGCCCACACGCCCGCCCGGGGCCGCCCACTTGACGACGCGATTCCCGTTGACCGCGTGTGGGATTCGCTGCATCAGCTGCATGACCAGCAGATCTCGCACGGCGACTTGCGGCGCAAGGAGATCACCGTCGAGGACGGCACCGTGCTGTTCGGCGGATTCGGCCGCGCAGAGTACGGCGCCACCGACGCTCAACTGCAATCCGACATCGCGCAGCTGTTGGTCACGACGACCGACATCTACGACGCCAAACGGGCGGTGGGCGCGGCGATCGACGCGTTCGGAAAGGACACGATCCTCACGGCGTCGCGCCGGCTCACGAAATCGGCTGTGCCCAAACGGCTTCGCACCTCGATCACCGATGCGGGTGCCGTGATCTCTGCCGCCCGCGACGAGGTGAAACACCAGACCGGCGCCAACCAGATCCAAACCGAGACCATCACCCGGTTCACCCGCCGGCAACTCATCCAATTGGTGCTACTGGTGGCCTTGGTGTACGTCGCATACCCGTTCATCAGCACCCTGCCGACGTTCTTCTCCGAGTTGCGGACCGCGAACTGGTGGTGGGCGCTACTGGGTTTGACCGTGTCGGCGCTGACGTACATCGGCGCAGCGGTGGCGTTGTGGGCGTGCGCCAACGGGTTGGTGAGCTTCCGGCACCTGGCGATCATGCAGGTGGCCAACACATTCGCCGCCACCACCACGCCGGCCGGCGTCGGCGGGCTGGCGCTGAGTACCCGCTTCCTGCAGAAGGGCGGACTCGGCGCGGTGCGCGCCACTGCCGCGGTGGCGCTTCAGCAGTCTGTCCAGGTGATCACCCATGTCGGGCTGCTGCTGTTCTTCAGCGCCGCGGCGGGCGCGTCGACCGACCTCTCCCACTTCGTGCCGTCGGCCACGATCCTGTACCTGATCGCCGGTCTGGCGCTCGGTGCAGTGGGCGCCTTTTTGTTCGTGCCCCGGCTGCGTAAGTGGCTGGGGACGGCGGTGCGGCCGCGTCTCGAAGAGGTGGGCGCCGACCTGGTCGACCTGGCTCGCGAACCGAAGCGACTCGCGCTGATCGTGTTGGGTTGCGCCACAACGACTCTCGGCATGGCGCTGGCGCTGTGGGCGAGCGTGGAGGCCTTCGGCGGTGGCACCACGTTCGTCACCGTCACCGTGGTCACGATGATCGGCGGCACGCTGGCGTCGGCGGCTCCCACACCAGGCGGTGTCGGCGCCGTCGAAGCCGCGTTGATCGGCGGGCTGGCCGCGTTCGGGGTGCCGGCGGCCGTCGGGGTGCCGTCGGTGCTGCTGTACCGGGTGCTCACGTGCTGGTTGCCCGTATTCGTCGGTTGGCCGATCATGCGATGGCTCACCGACAAGGACATGATTTGACAGCCGCATCGCCACTCACCTGCGTACGTCGTGCAGGATCGCCATGTTGGGCACGGTCTCGAGTTCTTCGACGGAGTGGCTGAGCAGAATGCGGCTTCGGTTGGGCGACAACAGGATCGACAGGTGATGGTGCGGCCGGTCGTCGTGCGTGAACGAGATGCGGTCGATCCGGATGATCGGCGCGCCGATCGCGACGTCGAGCAGGCGCGCGTTGCGGGGGTTGGCGATCTCGGCGCTGAACTCGTGCTGCATGCGGGTGAATTTGACGCCCGCCTCGGCGAGAAGCTGAAACATCGGCGTGTGCGCCATCTTCTCAGCGGTGACAGTTTTGGCGAGATCGGCAGGCATCCAGGCCTCCGTGACCATCAGCGGTTCGCGGGTGCGACGCGCGCGCCGGACGGCGAGCACGTACAGCGCGTCGCCGGCCAGACCGATTTTGTCGGCGATCACCGGCGGGGTGGTGCGGACGCCGAAGTCGATGACTTCGACGCCGGATTCGAACTGGATCCGATGCATCTCGTCGTCGTAGAACCGGCTGGCCGTGGGCTCGTCATGCGAATCGCGTTCGCGCACAAACGATCCCACGCCTTGTCGGCGCATGATATAGCCCTGGGCCGCGAGATCGGCCAATGCGCGCCGGACGGTGATGCGAGAGACACCGAACTGGTCGCACAGTTCCTGCTCCGTCGGCAGCGGGTCGCCGGGGGCGATGGCACCGCGAGCGATCTCGTCGTGCAGCACCAAGAACAGTTGCCGGTGCAGCGGCACCCCCGCTCCGGCACGGACCAAGACGGGTGTGTTGCGGGTCTCGTCCACGGCTCCCTTTTTGCCCTTGCCGTCCATTAGTTGTCTTATTACTATAACAACAATATGTCTTCCGCGGCTCGTAGAGAAGTACCTGAGTGACCGTCACCCAGGAAGTAGTCCGATGGCCGACGCCCCGGTGAACCGCGAGATCTTGCTGAAAGCGCTCGCTCGGCTCAGCGCCGACCAGCGTGCGGTGATCGACCGGTGCTACTACGGCGCGCAGACGGTCGCGCAGATCGCCGGCGAGTTGAAGCTCGACGAAACCACGGTGCTGTCCCGGCTGCACTACGGGGTGCGCGCCCTGCGCTCGTCGCTTGGCGAGTCGGGAATCACCGGCGCGCTCGGGCCGCCGCCGGACCAGCCGGCGTCGCCGTAGATAACGTCCTGGTCACGACCGCGAAGAACGCCATATCGGGTCGCCGTCGGCAGTAAAGTCCTGCTCGTGGCCACGAACCCGTTTGCCAACGCCAGAGGGCGGTGGCTGGCGTTCGGGGTTTCGCTCGCCGTGTCTGCGGCCATGTTCTACAGCCAAGGCAAGGAGACGCACTGCTGCGCCGCGTCACCTGCAGCGGTGCCGACTGCGGCGGCGGCGGCGCCGGCGGCTGCGCCCCGGGTCGCCAGCCCCGAGGAGGCGCAACTGCTGGCGGCCAGCGCGCCGATCTCAGCCGCGGACTTGCAGTTCGCACTGCCTCGCGGTGTGGCCCCCGAAGACGGCCTGCAGGTGCACACCATCTGGGTCGCGCGGGCCATCAGCGTGATGTTTCCCGAGATCACCACCATCGGCGGCTATCGACAGGATCCGCTGAAGTGGCATCCCAACGGCTTGGCGATCGACGTGATGATCCCCAACCACCACTCGGCGGAGGGCATCGCGCTGGGCAACCAGATCGCCGGCTTGGCGTTGGCCAATGCGCAACGGTGGGGCGTGCTGCACGTGATCTGGCGCCAAGGGTTCTATCCGGGCATCGGGGCGCCGAGCTGGACGGCCGACTACGGCAACGAGACCGCCAACCACTTCGACCATGTCCACATCGCCACCGACGGCGGCGGATATCCGACGGGCCGGGAGACGTACTTCCTGACCTCGATGCGGGCGGGCTAGCCGGTCCTGACCGGAAGCTGTGCCCAACCGCGAACGCTCGACGTCCGCGCGCGCCGCGCGTTGTCGTAGTCGACCTCCCAGTCGGTCCACCGCTTGAGCACTTCCTCCAAGGCGACTCGTCCTTCGAGGCGTGCCAATGCCGATCCCAGGCAGAAGTGCAGGCCCTGCCCGAAGCTCAGATGCGCGGCCTTGCGGTGGATGTCGTAGCGGTCGGGGTCGCTGTATCTGGTCTCGTCACGATTGGCCGACCCGTTGAGCAGCAGCATGTACGAGCCCTCCGTGACGGTGTGCCCGTACAACTCGACGTCGCGGGCGACGTAGCGGGCCTGCACGGGTGACGGGGGTTCGTAACGCAGCGTCTCTTCGACTGCCGACGGAATCAGCGAGGGGTTTGCGACGAGTTCGTGGCGCTGGTCGGGATGTTCGCCGAGCAGTTGGCCCATGAATCCGATGAGCCGAGCGGTGGTTTCGTTGCCGGCCCCGGCGATCATCGCGGTGTATGCGAGCACTTCGGTCCGTTCGAGCCGACGCCGCGAGCCGTCTTCCTCTTCCACCTCTGCGTTGAGCAGCTCGGTCATCAAGTCGTCAGAGGGATGCGTCGACCGCCACTCGATGTACTCGGCGAACAGCGCGATCGCGTCCTGAAAGACCGTCGGGCTGAGATCGCCGACATTTTCTTCCGAGTCGACGGTGATGCTCTTGTCGTTGCGATCGCGGATCTGCTGCTGTGCCTCTTCGGGGATGCCCAACAGGTAGCCGATGGTGCGCATCGGCATGATGGCGCCGAGATCCAGCACGAAGTCGAATCCGTCGGCGTCGCGCAGCGGATCCAGTGCGCGAGAACAGAATCCGCGGACCAGGTCTTCGACCGCCATCATCCGCCGCGGCGTGAAAACCCGGGACAACAACCGGCGGTGCAGGTCGTGCAAGGGCGGATCCTCGAACAGCAAAATGCCCGGCGGCACTTCGAGGCCGCTGAACAAGATGTCAGCCGTCGTGCCGCGTCCCGACCGATACGTCTGCCAATCGGGAAGCGCACGCGCCACGTCGTCGTGACGACTCAGCGCATAGAAGTTGTACTTGTCGTTGTAATAGAGCGGGGCTTCTGCGCGCATTCGCTTCCACACCGGATAGGGATCGTCGTCGATGTCGAAGTCGAACGGGTCGTAGTACAGTTCCGCAGTCTGCTTGGTGCTCACTGATGCTCCTCCCTACCGGGGTTGGTCCGGAACTCCGGGGAACAGCTGCACGGTCGGTCCCGAGGTGACCCAGCCACCGAGCTTCGTCACAAGGTGTGGGGCAAAAACGGCGCCGTAGACGAGGTTTCCGACCACGACGACGGCCACGATCGACAGGATCGACGACTGGACGCGGCTGTGTGAGACCTTGTCGGCCCACATCTCGATGACGTTTCGTCCTTGCGCATCCGTCCGCCCGAGAAGGTAAGTGAAGACCATCATCTGAATCCCCATCGCCAGCGCGTCGTAGATCGGGTATTGATGCAGCGTGCCCTCGAACAAGCCGAGGCCCGGAATTACGTAGGCGTAGTAGAAGACTCCGAGCCGGGCGCCCAGGCCGGCGTTGAATATCAGGGCCCAGCAGAAGCCGACGACCAGACCGACTGTGAGAAGCGTTATTGGCCTGCGCCAGTTGAACTTTGCGCTCAGCCGACGTCCGAGTGCCGCACCTGTCACGGCGGGCAGGCAGAAGTAGCCGATGTAGCCGATCGGAACCGACGACGGCAGGCCGCCCCAGGTCATGTTCAACGGCCACCACGAAGGCATGCGTGGCAGCGCCGGCGGGAATTGCGCGTACATCGCCCAGTCGTACGGCGCCTCGATCCACGAGAACGAGATCGCCGAGATGCACAGCAGAAGCAGAGGGTGCAGGCGTCGGCGGCGAATGCTCAGGTACACGCCGGCGACGAGGAAAAGGATGCCGCTGGCCCAGCCGAAGATGACCGCAGCCGTGAGCAACGGAGTCAGCTCGGTGTTCACGGTTCGCGCTTTTCCTTTGTGCCACTGCGTGCTTCGGGATCGAAGTACACGACCAGACCGAAGATGAGGACGATCAGGCCGAACAGCGTGCCGAGCATGATCACCGCTCCCACAGCCACGCCCCTTTCGTCGCTCACGGTTTATAAAAGTGAACACTATTCTAACGGCCTCGGTCAAGACCGCTATCGTGGAAGCCGTCAAACCGCTGAGCGCGGTTCAAGGAGTGAGACCGTGGCCCAGCGACGTTCGATTGACAAGACGCCGGTTCAGGCGATCCGCCGGCCCCGCGGCGAACCGCGCAGACTTCTGCTCGATGCGGCACGAGAACTGTTCGCCCGTCGCGACTATCGGAGCACGACGACGCGCGAAATCGCCGAGGCGGCCGGAGTCAGCGAATACCTGCTTTTTCGCCACTTCGGCTCGAAGGCCGGCCTGTTTCGGGAAGCGCTCGTCTTACCGTTCACCGGCATCGTCGACGAATTCGCGCAGACCTGGCAGTCGGTGGTCCCCGAGCAGACCGACGAGGAAGAGTTGGCGCGTCATTTCGTCGAGCAGCTCTACGACGTGGTCGTCGAACACCGGGGTCTGCTGCTGACGCTCGTCGCCTCCGAGGCGTTCAGCGAGGAGGAGATTGCCGACGCCGGCATCGCGGACATCAGACGGGCGCTGGCGTTGCTCAGCCGAATCGGCGCTGAAGGCATGCGATTGCGGGGTATGCGGTCGAGCGAGGCTGACCTGCCGGCGCATTCGACGGTGGCCATGATCGTCGGCATGGTGGCACTGAGTTCGACGTTCTTCGGAGCGCACCAGCCGTCGCGCGAAGCGATCGTCAACGAACTGGTTCAGGCGGTATTGCACGGCTTCCTGCACCGGCACGACTGAGGGGGTATGTCGCGCCGCCTTCGCAAGAGCCGAGACCCGTTGTGCCCGCCTCATAGCGACAAGTAGGGGCGCTGATCCAGACGACGGACTACCCGACCGGCCGGGGAACCACTAACTTGAGTTCATCAGCGGCGGGTGCAAGTGATCGAGGAGTCGCCATGACGTTCGCGTATCAGGACATCGCCAAGCTCGTGGGCATCGCGACAGCGGCAGCAGCACTGGGGCTGGCCACCGCGACGGGCGCGGCCGCTGACTCTGACGACGACGCGTTCCTGCGCGCACTCAATGCCGACGCACTGTCCTTCGACCTGCCGCAGGTAGCGATCCAGAAGGCCTACGTGGTCTGCCAGGCATTTTCAGCAGGCGCATCGCCGGCGGACATTCTGAGCAAAATGCAGACCACGTTGCCGATGACGCCACGCCAGACGGCGATATTCATGACCAGGTCCGTGCAGGTCTACTGTCCGCAGTACGGTAGCCAGCTGTCCGGCTGAAAAGCTCCGCGGACCGGTGGCAGGTGCAGCGTTCTGCATCAGGCGCAGGGCTAGTTGTTGCGCGGCGCCGACGCCTCGAATTACGCAGTTCTGAGAATCAACACACCACCGACCACCAACGCTATGCCGGTCAGCCGAAGGGCCGTGACCGGATCACCGTACAAGACGATGCCGAGGAGGACGGCTCCTGTCGCACCGACGCCGGTGAACACCGCGTACGCCGTTCCCACCGGGATGCTCTGCATCGCGAGGGTCAACGGATAGACCGCCGCGACCGCGAGCAGGAAGCACAACAATGTCGGCAACGGCCGGGTGAAGCCCTCGGTCGGCTTGATGCTCTGCGACCATGCCACCTCTGCCAGCGCGGCGGTCAGCAGCCACGCCCACCCGCTCATCGGGCACCTGCCAACGTTGCGGCGAGCTGGTGCGCCAAGCGTTCGGCCCGTCTCGCAGCTCCCGCCAGATCCGGCCCCGGAAAGGTTGGCTGCAGGCGTATTTCATGAATGTCGGTGATGCCGCAGTACTGCAACCACCACCGCAGATACGTGGACTGGTGGTCGGTTCCAAACGTCGGCGGCACGCCCGGCGCGTAGACACGGCTGGTGTAGACGGTCACCGCACGGCGTCCGGCGAGCAGGCCCCGGTATCCGGTCGCCGGGTCGAACGTGAACGCGATGCCCGGCTGGGTCACTGTGTCGACGAACAGCTTCAGCGACCACGGAATTGCACCGTTCCACATCGGTACGGCGAAAACCAGCGTGTCTGCCGCCTGCACGCGCGCGGCGATGTCGAGGACCGCGGACCAATCCCGTGCCGCCTCATCGGGCACGGCCTGGCCCGCGATCACCGCCATCTTCGCCGCGACATGTCGCTGGCCGAAAGGCGCGATGTCGGTGAAGGTGTCGAGCCGGTCCACCTCTGTGTCGGGCTCGTGCTCACGGTAGGCGTTGACGAACGTCTCGGCGAGCCTCAGCGAATGAGATTCGTCGCCACGGGGCGACGCATTGACGAGCAGTACGCGGGCCATGTTCGATCACTCCCTAGTTGCGGAACAATGTTCCTTACCACAAACGCGCAGATGCGGAACGCTATTCCGCAATAGGATGCGAGCATGGACGGGTGGCGACCGCAGCGCGAAGCGGCGGCGCGCAACGAGGCGAAGGTGCTGAACGCGGCGCGCACGCTGTTGCGCTCCCCCGACGGCGGCAATGTCGAGATGCGCGACATCGCACGAGCGGCGGGTGTCGGCGTCGGCACTTTGTACCGGCGGTTCGGCGACAAGGCCGGACTGCTGGCCGCGGTGGTCGGCGAAGACGAGAGGACGCTGCAGGAGGCGGTGCTGACCGGTCCGCCGCCGCTCGGCCCCGGCGCGGAGCCGGCGCAGCGGTTGGCTGCGTTCATCGACGCGCTGGTGGCGCTTACCGAACGCAACCTCGGCGCGCTGCTGGTGACCGACGCGACCCCGCCCGGGCGGCTGAAGATCGGCGCTTATCAGGGCTGGCGTCTACACCTCGTGACGCTTTTGCGTCGGCTGCGAGACGACTTCGACGCCAAGGACGCTGGCTGGCACGCCGACGTCCTGCTCGCGACGGTCGATCCGCAGCTATACGCCTACCAGCGGCAAGAGATTCGGCTGAGCAAGCGGCGTATCGCGGACAACGCCAAGGCGCTCGCCGCTGCGATCGCGGGCGACTGAGTCCAAGGACTCAACTATGTCTTGACACATCAGATGGTGGCAGGTGCAGGATTCGAACCTGCGTAGGCGTAAGCCGACGGATTTACAGTCCGCTCCCATTGGCCGCTCGGGCAACCTGCCGTGGTGCGAATAGCAGGGTACAACGAGCACCCTCGAGACTGAAAAACCACGCACCTGCCTTGGCCCTTCGGATCGCGTGCGACGAAGATGAACCTCACGACCACACCGGCAGAACTCCAGGAGGACCGGATCCCATGGCGGATTCATCGTTCGACGTCGTCAGCAAGGTGGACCGGCAAGAAGTCGACAACGCGCTGAACCAAGCCGCTAAGGAGCTGGCCACCCGCTTCGACTTCCGCGGCACCGACACCAAGATCGCGTGGAAGGGCGACGACGTCATCGAGATCACCTCGTCCACGGAGGAGCGTGTCAAGGCCGCCGTCGACGTCTTCAAGGAAAAGCTCGTCCGCCGCGACATCTCGATGAAGGCCTTCGACGTCGGCGAGCCGCAAGCCTCGGGCAAGACGTACAAAGTCAGCGGCACCATCAAGCAGGGCATCTCGAGCGAGCACGCCAAGAAGATCACCAAACTGATCCGCGATGAGGGCCCGAAAACCGTCAAGACGCAAATTCAGGGCGACGAAATCCGCGTCAGCAGTAAGAAGAGAGACGACCTGCAGGCGGTCATTTCCCTCCTCAAAGGAGCCGACCTGGACGTCGCCCTGCAGTTCGTCAATTACCGCTGACGCGGAAATAGCCGCTAACGACGCGACGCCGATTGCTGCGGCGTGTCGTTCTGATATGTGCCGTATGGCGTTTGCCCTGGTACAGCCCATGAACCATGCGTGTTCGCACCCCGCGTGTCAGGCCCGAGGTCCCCTGGTCCTGACGGGCCCGCAGCGGCCGGAGCGGCCAGTGCCAGGAACAATGCGGACAACGTGGCGCCGGTGAGGACAGCCATTTTTGTACGCCTCATTTCGGTCCTCCTGATTGCGTTCATAACACCAGGTTAAAAGCGCATTGACGCACCTGCGAGAAACTCATGTGAAATACAAAGAATGGCGCCCGATGCTATTTACGTGATTCCGACGGCCGCCTGGGCAGAATCCACCGCGACATCGTCGACCAGCGGAAGCCGCACCCGGAACACCGTTCGGCCCTCCGCCGACTCCGCGGTCACCGAGCCCTGGTGAGCCTCGACGATCGACGCGACGATCGCCAGTCCCAAACCCGTGCTGCCGGAGTGGTGCGACCTCGCCTTGTCGGCCCGCACGAACCGCTCGAACAGATGAGGCAACAACTCGGGATCGATGTCGGGCCCGTCGTCGGTGACGGTCAGCTCCGCGTAGTCACCGTCGCGCGCGATCGCCGTCGTCACCGTCACCCCGGCAGGCGTGTGCACCCGCGCATTGTTCAACAGATTGCTCACCAACTGATGCAGCCGCGCCCGATCACCACGAACCCACACCGGGTCGTCGGGCAGATCGGTCAGCCAGCGGTGGCCCGGACCCGAAACCGCCGCGTCGTTCACCGCATCGATGGTGAGATCGACCAAATCGACGATGTCGGTTTCCAGGTCATGTCCTTCGTCGAGGCGTGACAGCAGCAGCAACTCCCCCACCAGCGACGCCATCCGCCGGGCTTCGGCCTCGATGCGCGCCAGCGCGTACTCGGTGGTGGGCGGGAGCTCGGCGCTGTCCTGGCGGGTCAGCTCGGCGTAACCCTGGATCGCCGCCAGCGGCGTGCGGAGCTCATGACTGGCGTCGGCGAGGAACTGCCGCATCCGCCGATCCGATTCCGCGCGTTGCGCCAGCGCCGAGTCGACGTTGGCCAGCAGCCGGTTCAACGTCTCGCCCACCATGCCGACTTCGTTGTCCGGGTCGGTGTCGCGCTCGCGAACCCGCGCGGTGATGCGGTGATCGTCCAGCGGCGCCTTCGCCGCCTTCGCGGCAGTGGCTGCGACGCGGCGCAGTGGGCGCAAGGCATGCCGCACGACCAGGAATGTGGCACCCGCCGTGACCAACAACGCGACGACGATCAGCGCGCCGGTGACCACCATCTTCTGCCTGACCGCGTCGTTGGCCTCCTCCAACGACACCCCCGACACGATCACGCTGCCGTCGCCGATACCGCGGCTTTGCATCCGATACGAGCCCAAACCGGCCAACTCGACGGTTCGCGGCGGACCGTCCGACCACGACTGCGCCTTGATCTCGGAAACCACGTCGGACGACGCGGGCACCGGTTCACCGTTGGAAAAGACCGCGGCCTCGACGACGTCGCCGTTGCGCAGGACCGCGATCACGTTGCCTTCGGCATGTCCGACGAACGCCGCCAATGGTTCCTCGGTGCTGGTGATCGTGATGCGCTCGGCGGTCACCTTGTCGAAGGACTCGCACACCGCGGCCAGCGACCGCGACACCTCCGAGTCGACCATGCCGGTCACATAGCTGCGCAGCACGAGCACCGACACCGCGCCGACCGCCAGCAGCACCACCGACACGACCGCGGTCACGCCGATGATCAGCTGTCGCCGCAGCGACCGCGGCCACCACCTGCGGACGGCACTCATCGGGGCGGGCGCAGCATGTACCCCACACCGCGCACGGTGTGGATCATCGGCTCACGGCCGGCGTCGATCTTCTTGCGCAGATAAGAGACGTAGAGGTCGACGATGCTCGCGCGGCCTCCGAAGCCGTAGTTCCACACCCGATCGAGGATCTGAGCGCGGCTCAGCGCCCGCTTCGGGTTGCGCATCAGATACCGCAACAACTCGAACTCTGTGGCGGTCAAGGCGATCGGCTCGCCGCCGCGGGTGACCTCCCGGCTCGCCCCGTCGAGCACCAGATCGCCGACCTTGAGCACTTCGTCTTCGGGAGCCGCCGTGACGTTGGATCGCCGAAGCAGCCCGCGAAGCCGCGCGACGAGCTCTTCGAGGCTGAACGGCTTGGTCATGTAGTCGTCGGCGCCCGCGGTGAGCCCGGTGACCCGGTCGGTCACGGAGTCGCGTGCCGTCAGGAACAGGATCGGCGTGTAGGTCTCGCCCTCCCGGACCCGATGCAGGATCTGCATGCCGTCCATGTCGGGCAGCATGATGTCGAGAACGAGGATGTCCGGCTCCATCTCGTCTAACTTTCGCACCGCCTCCTCGCCGTCATGCGCAACGTCGACGGTCCAGCCCTCGTAGTGCAACGCCATCTTGACCAGGTTGGTGAGCGCCGGTTCGTCGTCGACAAGAAGGACGCGGATCGGTGAGCCGTCGGCGCGATGCATCCTGGGCAGCTGCCCCAGGATCGCTTGGCGAGGGCGTTGGTTTCGCGCGGGCACAGACAGCGTCGTCATGATTCCATAGTCCAGATCGCATATGTGACTGTCACGTCCTTCATAGAGTTTTCCTATCTGCGCTGCTCACACCCGGACTCATTTGCGGTCTTGTGGCGCGGGCCACATGAATCGCTTTCTGCTTCAAAGGGATTCGAATGGTCACGAACATATGACCTTCAAAGATTTGCATCTTCTATGCATTCGGTCTGATCGCTTGATCCGCCTGGACCACGCAAATACGTTGCGTAGCAAGCATTTAGTGACCCTTCCCTGCTACGAGCGGAGCAAACCATTCACACCATGGAAGTGACGGAGAACCAAGCCGCCGTCACCAAGAAAGAACCGACGCGACTCGACCGGCTGCGGCCGATCCTGCGCTACGACGTGCCGGCGTCGCTGGTGGTGTTCCTCGTCGCCCTGCCACTGTCGCTCGGCATCGCCGTCGCATCAGATGCGCCGGTGTTGGCCGGGATCATCGCAGCCATCGTCGGCGGCATCGTCGTCGGCGTTCTTGGCGGCTCGCCGCTGCAGGTCAGCGGCCCGGCCGCGGGATTGACCGTCGTCGTCGCGGGCCTGGTCGCCGAATTCGGCTGGGCGGTGACCTGCGCCATCACAGTGGCGGCCGGCGTGTGCCAAGTTCTGCTGGGCCTGAGCCGAGTGGCCCGCGCGGCGCTCGCGATATCACCTGTGGTGGTCCACGCGATGTTGGCCGGCATCGGGATCACGATTGCGCTTCAGCAGGTGCATGTGCTGCTGGGCGGCAGCTCGCAGTCGTCGGCCTGGACCAACGTGGTCGAGCTACCACGCCAGCTGCTCAACGTGAACCCAGCCGAGTTGTTCATCGGTCTTCTGGTGATCGGGACGCTGGTGGCGTGGCGCTGGGTGCCGGGGTGGCTGGGCAAGGTGCCGGGGCCGCTGGTGGCGGTCGTGGGCGCGACGGTCATTTCGGTGGTGTTCGCGTTCGACGTCGAGCGGATCAAGCTCGACGGTTCGCTCGTCGATGCGCTGTCGCTGCCGAGTCTGCCCGACGGCCAGTGGGGCGCGTTCGCGGTCGGTGTGCTGACGATGACGCTCATCGCGTCCGTCGAGAGCCTGTTGTGCGCGGTGGCCGTGGACCGCATCGGCGGCACCAGCACCAACTTCAACCGGGAGATGATCGGTCAGGGTGCGGCCAACATCGCCTCCGGCACGCTGGGCGGTCTGCCGGTCACCGGGGTGATCGTGCGCAGCTCGACGAACGTCGCCGCAGGCGCTCGCACCCGGGCCTCGGCGATCCTGCACGGGGTGTGGGTGCTGCTGTTCGCGCTGCCGTTCGTAAGCCTGGCCGAGCAGATCCCGCTGTCGGCGCTGGCGGGACTCCTGGTGGTCATCGGCATCCAGCTGGTCAAGTGGGCTCACATCGAAACAGCTTTGCGCACAGGCGATCTCGCTGTCTACGTCGTGACGATCCTCGGTGTCATCTTCCTCAACTTGCTCGAGGGCGTGCTGATTGGGCTCGCCCTGACGATCGTGCTCACGGTCTGGCGGGTGGTGCGCGCGCAGATCCACGCCGAGCAGATCGGCGACGACGAGTGGCGGGTGTCCATCGACGGTTCGTGCAGTTTCCTGTCGCTGCCACGCCTGACCGCAGTGCTGGCCTCGATTCCACGCGGCGCCGCGGTCGACGTCGAGCTGTCGGTGGACTTCATCGACCGCGCGGTCTACGAGACGATCGAGGAGTGGCAAAAACGCCATTGCGAGGCCGGCGGCACCGTACGCGTGCACGACGTCGGTGCCGTCGACGTCTCCGACGCGGTGGCCGGTCCGCCGGCTCGCGGGTTCACGCCCATCGACAAGAGATCCGGTGTGGCGCCGTGGAGTTCATGGCAGCCGTCCAATTCCAACGGCAACCGCAACGGTGCTCGTCCCGTGATGCACGGGCTGGCGGTGTATCACCGCCGGACCGCGCCCTACCTTCGCCCGCACATGCGCGAACTCGCCCACGCCCAACGGCCCGAGACGCTGTTCATCACGTGCACCGACTCCCGGATCGTGCCGAACGTCATCACCAGTAGCGGCCCGGGTGACTTGTTCACCGTCCGCAACGTCGGCAATCTCGTTCCCGCCGGGCGTCAGGACCCGTCGATCGAAGCGGCGATCGCATTCGCGGTGGAAAAGCTGCACGTGTCCTCGATCGTGGTCTGCGGCCACTCGAGTTGCGGCGCGATGAATGCGCTTTTGCCGCAGAAGAATTCGGAGTCAGGCCCGGACGACGAACCACTGCACGCGTGGTTGCAGCACGGCCAACCCACGCTGGCCGCGTTCGCCGACGGCCGTCATCCCGTCGCACAGTCTGCGGCCGCCGCCGGCTTCGACACCGTCGACCAGCTCAGCATGGTCAACGTCGCGGTGCAGGTGGAAACACTGTCGGAGCATCCGGTGGTCAGCCGGGCGCGAGAAGAGCGCACTGTCAACGTGATCGGGCTGTTCTACGACATCCCGAGTGCCGGGGTGCTGAGGGTGACGCCGGCGGGTGTGGAGGCGCTCGCCGACGCGGGCGTCAACGGCCACTGAGCTGCTCGCTGACGTCGACCCCGACCGTCTTGCCGTCGTGCCGGTGGTCGGTCATGTTGCGGCACTCACCGGAGACCTGCACCGAGCCGCGGACGATGTTGCCGGAGGCATGGCAGATGACCGCCATCACGGCCGGGGTGTGCACAGCCTCCCCGAACGGGCACTTGCCCGGCGGCGGCCCCTCCGTCCAGCCGTTCTCTACCAGCGCCCGCGCGATCCGGCGGAAGTAGTCGGCAGGGTCGGTGCCCGCCGGTACCGCGAAGCTCATCTCGACATGGCCTCGATACGGCGGGCGGCCCTGGTCGTTGCACGACTCGAACGTGAACGCACCGGTGACGTCAGCCAGGTTCGCCGCCCGCACGATCTCGCGGGCGGCGTTGAGCACCTGGGCCATCGCCTGCTCGTCGGTCAGCGGTTCTGTCATGACGCGTCCTCCCTGCCCCGCCCGGCTTCCGGATCGATGTAGGCCGGCACCCCCGGGATCCGAGTGTCGATGTGTGGCAGACGAATTGGGCCGATCCAAGGCAGCGTGATCTGGCTCGGCGTGCTGATATGCGGCTGGCGCCGTCCTTCCGCCAGCAGGTTGTCGCGGGCCAACGCATCGGGGTGGCCGGTCACGATGTGGACCATGCTGCGCAGCGCCTCGCCGCCCAAGTCGTAATAGTGCGAATGGTTGCGGAAGCTCAGCCCGTCACCGCCGGGCACCTCGGCGTGGAACCGGATCGCGCCGAATCCGTCGCCCGCGGGATCGGTACCCAGGCCCGCATATCTGCCGAACGGGTATCCGAGTGCCTCGTTCAACTCGTTGGGGACACCGCCCGCCTCACCGAGCCAGCTGATCGGATCCGATGACGCCGAGCCGACGTATACGTGACCATTGACGTGAAAGTCGTTGGCCCTGTGCGCCAAATCTGTTCCAGGACAACCGAGCAGGATCACGTCGTCGGCGTGAGCGCCGCTGCCGGCGAATGCGTCGGCAACAGTGGTCGCCCCGTACGAGTGACCCAGCACGGTTACATGAGCCGGGGCGCCCACGTGAGTCGCAGCCAGTCCGTTGACGTCTTGTGCCAGCCGCGCACCTCCCTGACGAGCCAGCCACGGTGACGCCACCCGGGCGTCGTCGTAGCCGTCGGGGGTGTCGTAACCCATCCAGGCGATCACCGACAGGTCGTCGTCGGGGTGGGCGGCCTTCGACTGGTCGTAGAGATTGATCGCGTCGTTGTGGCCGCCGTGCAGCCACCCGCTGGCGACGCTGCTGCCCGCACCCGGCACGATCACCGCGATGTCCTCGGCGTGATCCGGGTCGCCGATCGCGATCGCTGCGCGGCCCTGCCCGCCAAACGCCAAGGGCTCGTACGCCCACAACAGCACCGGGCGTGGATTGCCAGGGTCCGCGCCTCTGTCATGGTCGAGGCCCATGGTCACCTGTTCGGCGTTGCGGTGCCGAACGTCATCGTCGGGCCGATTGAGGTCGTCGGCCAGGACCGCGCGGTTGATCTGGTCGCGCGCTTGTGCGGGAATGCCGTTGAGATTGCCCAACTCTGGCGGATGTGCAGCGATCAGTTGATCCTGCTGGTCGCGACTCAGCGAGTTCCACCAGGCGGACACCTCGTCGGCGTTGGCACCGGGCGGCGGCTGGGTCATCGCCGACGCAGGACCATCACGTTGTCGGTGAGCACGGCGGGTTCGCCGTCGGGACTGACAGTTTGGCGTTCGACGGCTTGGACCCTGACCCGATCCCAGTGCTTTTCGTCGAGTTGCAGCGACTCGACCACCTCGTCGGCGGTCGGGAATTGGTGGTCGTGCATCTTCGACGCCCACGGCGGGGCGGCGGCATGATCCACAATGAGCAAGGTGCCGCCGGGCTTGACGGCCTGAGCCGCGCGGCGCAACAACGACACCCGGTCCATCGGAGTCCGAGAATGCAAGAACTGGGCCGACACCAAGTCGAACTCGCTATCCGGGAAGCTCTCGGTGAGGTCGCGCCGCTGAAAGTCAATGCGGCTCTTCACATTTCTAGCTTCAGCGTCAGCCATGGCCCGATCCAGCGCTGTCGGCGAAATGTCCACCGCCGTTACCTGCCAACCCTGTTCGGCCAACCAGATCGCGTCGGCGCCCTCTCCGCAGCCCAGGTCGAGTGCGCGTCCGGGCGTCATGGCCGTGGCCACCTCGGCCAGCCGGACGTTGACCCGACCGCTCCACACTCGGTCGCGTTCGCCGTAGAGCTCCTCCCACGCGCGCTCCGCGTCAGTCATCGCCATACCGACCACCTTGCCACGACGCGCAGCCCGCCGGCCCGGACAAGTGAGGCCTGCGTCACACTTGTTCGGTGACCGTCAGTGAGTACGCCGACGTGGTGATCGTCGGCGCCGGCATCTCCGGCATCGGCGCCGCCTACCGGATTCAGCAGCGCAACCCCGGAATCAGTTACGTGATCTTGGAGCGGCGCGCGAACATCGGCGGGACCTGGGATCTTTTCCGCTACCCCGGTATCCGCTCGGACAGCAGCATTTTCACGCTCAGCTTCCCCTGGGAGCCGTGGCCGCGGCGCGAGGGCATCGCCGACGGCGACCACATCCGCCAATATCTGATCGACAGCGCCCGAAAGCACGGCATCTACGAGCACATCCGGTTCAACAGCTACGTGCGCAGCGCCGACTGGGACTCCGCGACGCACACGTGGACGGTGCGCCTCGATGACGGGACGACGTACCGGTCGCGGTTCGTGTTCTTCGCCACCGGCTACTACAAGTACGACGAGGGCTACATCCCCGACTTTCCTGGAATGGCGCAGTTCACCGGCGACATCGTGCATCCACAGCACTGGCCGGAAGACCTCGACTACACCGACAAGACGCTGGTGGTGATCGGCAGCGGCGCGACCGCCGTGTCGATGATTCCCGCGTTGGCCGAACGGGCCCGTCGGGTCGTGATGCTGCAGCGCACACCGAGCTACATCGGGACGTTTCCGCGGATCGATTCGTTGACCGAGGTGATGCGAAAGCTCCTTCCTCCCAAGGCCTTTCATACTGTGGTCCGGTTCCGAATGGCGGTGCAGGAGGCGATCGGCTGGTTCCTGGCGCGCAAGACGCCCGAGTTCATGAAGTTCCTGTTCCGGCGGATGCAAAGCAAGCGGCTGCCCGCCGGCTACGACATCGGGACCCATTTCACGCCGCCGTATCAGCCGTGGGATCAGCGGATCTGCCTCGCTGCCGACGGTGATCTCTTCGAGGCGATCAACGCCGGGCGGGTGGAGGTGGTGACCGACCAGGTCGACCACTTCGACACCAACGGGATCACGCTGAGGTCGGGACGCCACCTCGATGCCGACGTGGTGGTGACGGCGACCGGCATGGATCTGCAGGCACTGGGCGGGGTAGCGCTGAGCATCGACGGCGCGGAGATCAAGCCGCAGGACCGCTTCGTCTACAAGGCGCACATGCTGCAAGACGTGCCGAACCTGTTCTGGTGCATCGGCTATGTGAACGCGTCGTGGACACTGCGGGCGGACATGACCGCACGCGCGACGGCCAAGCTGATCGCGTACATGCGCGCCCACGGCTATACGTCGGCCTACCCGCATCTGCAGCGGGAGCCGATGACCGAGAAACTGACGTGGGACATCGCCGCCGGCTACGTCCTTCGCAATCTGCACGCGCTGCCGAAATCGGGTACCAAGCGGCCATGGAACGTGCGGCAGAACTACTTCGTCGACGCCATCGACCACCGGTTCGACCGGATCACGGAGTCGATGGTGTTCGACAGCGCCTAACCCGCGGAGTTGACGACGAAATCCGCTTTGTGCCTTGTGTTTTCGATGCGGCGGGCGTTCGCTTCGTCGACCTCTCTCACCCACCTCTCGGCCTGCTCGGGTGACTTGCCGAACGCGATGTGCCGATCCACGAGGCGGCGATGGCGCTCGTCGCGCCGCAGGCCGAGGTACCACACCTCGGTGAGGTGGGCTCGGATCGACGGCCATGGTGGTGCGTCGTCAAGCAGGTAGTTGCCTTCGGTGACGACCAGCCGCGCCGAGGGCGGCACCGGAATGCTGGCCGCGACGGGTTGTTCGATCTCGCGATCGAACGCCGGCGCGTAGACCACGTGCGGCGGGTCGGCTGCGATCCGTTCCAACAGCGCAAGGTAGCCGTGGGCGTCGAAGGTGTCGACGGCTCCCTTGCGCTCGAGGCGTCGCAGGCGGGTGAGTTCGACGTCGGCGAGGTGGAACCCGTCCATGGGCACCTGCACTGCGTCGGCGAAGTGCGCGACGAGTTCGGCGGCCAAGGTCGACTTGCCGGCCCCGGGCGGGCCGGTGATGCCGAGGATCACGCGACGGCCGCGGCCGAGCAACACGTCGACTCGCCCGGCGAGTTCGCGCGACAGCACACGGCAAGTGTGCCGTCCTGAATAAGGTGACATCCATGACACCTGCTCGCCGCGAACCCCGCGTCGTCGTGCTCGGTGGCGGATCGTGGGGCACCACCGTCGCGTCCATCGCCTCCCGTCGGGCCGAGACTCTGCAGTGGGTGCGTTCACACGAGACCGCCGAGGACATCAACGAGCGCCACCGCAATATGCGCTATCTGGGCGACGAAGTGGAACTGAGCCCCACCCTGAAGGCCACCACCGACTTCGAGAAAGCCGCAGACTCTGCCGACGTCGTGGTGATGGCCGTGCCGTCGCACAGCTTCCGCGACGTGCTGAAAGAGCTGCAGGCGTACCTGCGGCCGTGGGTGCCCATCGTGTCGCTGGTCAAGGGGCTCGAGCAGGGCACGAGTCTGCGGATGTCGCAGATCGTCGCGGAGGTGATGCCGGGCCATCCGGCTGGCATCCTGGCCGGGCCGAACATCGCCCGCGAGGTGGCGCAAGGCTATGCGGCGGCCGCGGTGATGGCGATGCCCGATCAGCAGTTGTCCACCCGGCTGGCCCAGATGTTCCGCACCCAGCGGTTCCGCGTGTACACCACCGACGACGTGCTGGGCGTCGAAATGTGTGGCGCGTTGAAGAACGTGTACGCGATCGCGACGGGCATGGGGTATTCGCTGGGCATCGGCGAGAACACCCGCGCGCTGGTGATCGCGCGGGCGCTGCGGGAGATGACCAAGCTGGGTGTCGCGATGGGCGGGCAGCCGGAGACGTTCCCGGGGCTGGCGGGCCTGGGCGATCTGATCGTGACGTGTACGAGCCCGCGTTCTCGGAACCGCCACGTCGGCGAGCAGATCGGGGCGGGCAAGCCGATCGACGAGATCCTGGCGTCGATGGATCAGGTCGCCGAGGGCGTCAAGGCCGCCAGCGTGATCATGGAGCTGGCCGAGCGGTACGGCGTGCACATGCCGATTGCGCGGGAGGTCGACGGCGTCATCAACCACGGCCGCACGGTGGAGGACGCGTATCGCGGGCTGGCCGCGGAGACGCCGGGACACGAGATCCACGGCGCAGGGTTTTGAGGTTTTCGCCCTACCGGGCGAAGCTGCCTGACGGACTCAGCACGAACCCGTGCTGCGCGGCGCTGTTCACGCACACCGTGGCACCGGCCGCGTCGATCGCACAGCTGACGTCGCGGTAGCTGATCCGGGTCTGCGGGGGCAGCGGCTTGGCCGCGCCCGCCGCCGCGAACAGCGGTGCCGCACTGTTGGCGAACGTGGGCTCTTCCGCGCCGACGCCGCTCACCAAGTTTGCCCCGTTCGGTGCAGCCGGAATCGGTCCGCTGCAGCCGTACGCATTGCGCATCTTGTCGAGCACACACGTCAGACCGTTCGGTGTGGCGAATGCGTACCAGGCGCCGTCCAACACCGAAAACTCCGCCGGAGAAATCGGCGGATAGACATTGATGTTCGGCAGCGTCCCCTCGTCGGCTCCCGCGACGGGCGGCGTCACCACGACCGCTGCTGCCACGGCACCGGCCAGACCGGTCATCACCTTCGTCAGCACGGGTTCACCCTAAGCGGTCGTGCCGCCCGCCGCGGGCGCGCGCACCACCAGCGGCACAGCGGGGAAATAACCCGCCATCTCGGTGCGGGCTTTGCGCAGCGCGGCGGTGCCGTAGCCCTTCTTGCGGTGTTCGGGATGTATCCACACCCGCACGTTCACCTCGTGGTTGGCGAGTTCCCCGAAGACCATGCCCACCTTCTGATCGCCGGCCACCGCCACCAGCCAGACCGCGTCTTCGCTGTCGATGCGTCCCAGTCCCGAGCGGATCTCGTCGTCAAGCTCTCCGGCGGGTCCTCCGGAACCGTCGCCCGCTTCGTGCATGTCCTCGGTGCGCGCGGAGAAGATGTCGCGGTCTGCCTCACCTCGGAACGGTCGCAATGTCAGACCCTCACCCGTACTGGCCGGGCGGTCTCCGAGCGTGAACGTCAGCTGCTTGTTCAGGTCGTCGAGTTCTTCGGCGATGCGCCGGCGCGAATCCCTGGTGAACTTGTCGAACGACATGCTCATGACGGCTTCCGCGCCGACCCTCGAGGTGCCGAGCAACTTCGCGATGGCCCCGATGGCGGCGTCGCGGTTTTCCGCTGCCACGATCGCATCGGCCACCTCGTGGCGGCGTTCGACCGCATTGACCAGGGCATCGGCGATTTCACGTCGGACAGCGGCGCGGTCATGGTCGGTCATGCCATGAGCGTAGTTCAGTACATTCCTCGAGCCATGGCCTCCAGCCGCGCAATCCGTTCCGCGATCGGCGGGTGCGTCGAGAACAACCCCACGAACCTCTCACCCGCCCGGAACGGGCTGGCGATCATCAGGTGTGCCTCGCTGGCCAGCTTCGGCTCCGGCGGCAGCGGTGCCTGCTGCACCCCGGCCGAGATCTTGCGCAACGCCGACGCCAGCGCCAGCGGATCGCCCGTCAGCTCCGCACCCGACTGGTCGGCCTGATACTCCCGCGACCTGGACACCGCCATCTGCACGACCGTCGCCGCAATCGGACCCAGCAGCGAAACCAGAAGCAGCGCAAAAGGATTCGCGTTGCCGTCGCGCCCGCCGAACCAGCTCATCAAGACCGCCAAATTCGCCAGCCCGGTGATCACCGCCGCGAGCGCACCCGCCACACACGAGATCAGGATGTCCCGGTTGTAGACGTGCGACAGTTCGTGGCCGAGCACCGCGCGCAGCTCACGTTCGTTGAGGATCGCCAGTATTCCGGTGGTGCAACACACCGCGGCATTGCGTGGATTGCGGCCTGTGGCAAAGGCATTGGGGTTGGCGGTGTCGCTGATGTACAACCGCGGCATCGGCTGATGGGCCACCGTCGCCAACTCGCGGACGATCTTGTACATCGTCGGCTCCTGCAGTTCGGTCACCGGCTGCGCATGCATCGCCCGCAGCGCCAGCTTGTCGCTGTTGAAGTACACCCACACGTTCATGCCGACCGCGAACAGGACCGCCAACAACATGATCCCGCGGCCGAACAGCGACCCGACGAACACGATCAGCGCCGACATCAGCCCGAGAAGCAGCACCGTCTTGATGCTGTTGCCCCACCGGTGCCCGACCATCACTCACCCCTCCTGCACGAAACCGGATCGTTAGGAGAACGCTGAGCGATGAAGCTGGGTTCCGTCAACCGTGCCGCGAGATCGTGTACTCGACGAGCGTCGCCAAGGCATCGCGCCCCGCGCCCGGCGGCAGCCCGGCCAACTCGTCGCGGGCTTGGGCCGCATACCGGGCGACCGTGGCCTTGGCTTTCGCCATGCCCGACGACGCCCGCAGCAACGCCAACGCCTCTGCGACGTGCGCGTCGTCCATGGGTCCCGCCAGCAACTCGCGCAGCCGCTGCGCGTCCGGTCCGCTTTCCTGCAGCGCGTAGAGCACCGGCAGGGTATGCACGCCCTCCCGCAGGTCGGTGCCGGGGGTTTTGCCGGACTCGTCGGAGTCGCTGGCGATGTCGATGATGTCGTCGGAGATCTGGAACGCGGTGCCGACGATCCCGCCCAGCCGGCTCAGCCGCTGCACATTGTCGTCGGACGCGCCCGAGAACGTCGCACCGAGCTGTCCGGACGCCGCGATCAGCGACCCCGTCTTCTCGTGCACCACACGTAGGTAGTGTTCGACGGAATCGACGTGCTGCGCGGCCCCGCGGGTCTCGCGCATCTGGCCCGTCACCAGCTCGGCGAACGTCTCGGCGATCACCCGCACCGCGTCGGGGCCCAGCCGGCTGACCAGCCGCGAGGCGGTCGCGAACAGGTAATCGCCGGCCAGGATCGCAATGTTGTTGCTCCAGCGAGCGTTAGCGCTCGGGGCGCCGCGGCGCACCTGCGCCTCGTCCATGACGTCGTCGTGGTAGAGCGTCGCCAGATGCACCAACTCGATCACCGAACCGGCGACGGTGACCTGCCACGCGTCCGGGTTCGGGCCCAGTTGCGCGGCGAGCACCGTGAACAGCGGGCGGAAGCGCTTGCCGCCGGCCTCGAAAAGATGCAGCACCGCGTCGCGGATGATTTCGTCACCCTTGCTGAGTTCCTCGCTGATCAGCGTTTCGATGCGGGCCACACCGTCACGGACACTGGCGGCAAAGTCCGGGTCTCCGAATTCGACGCCCGCCACCACGGTCGCTGGTGTGCTCACCCGTCCAACATACTGGTGAACATGCACGACCGCGGACGCGAGGAGCGCAATGGCGCGAGCGCGGACGTGGTCGTCGTCGGCGCCGGTCCGGCCGGCTCTGCCGCGGCGGCGTGGGCCGCGCGGGCCGGTCGCGATGTGCTGGTGGTCGACGCCGCCGAGTTCCCCCGCGACAAGCCGTGCGGCGACGGCCTGACACCGCGGGCCGTCGCCGAACTGCACCGTTTGGGCCTGGGCGACTGGCTGGACACCCGCATCAAACACCGCGGGCTGCGGCTGGCCGGGTTCGGCGGCGAGGCGGAGATCGACTGGCCGGGTCCGTCGTTTCCGGCGTACGGGTCTGCGGTGCCGCGGACCGAGCTCGACGAGCGGGTGCGCCAGGTGGCCGTCGACGCCGGATGCCGGATGTTGTTGGGATCGAAAATCGTTGGTGCAGAACGGGATTCGCTGGGCCGCGTGGTGTCGTTGACGACGCGCTCGGGGTCGTCGGTGGCGTGCCGGGAACTGATCGTCGCCGACGGTGCGCGGTCGCCGCTGGGGCGGGTGCTGGGTCGTGAGTGGCACCAGCAGACCGTGTACGGGGTGGCGGTGCGGGGATACCTGTCCACACCGCGCGCCGACGACCCCTGGCTCTCGTCGAACCTCGAGCTGCGGTCGCGTTCCGGCGAGCTGCTGCCGGGCTACGGCTGGATCTTCCCGCTGGGCAACGGCGAAGTGAACATCGGCGTCGGCGCGCTGGCGACTGCCAAGCGGCCGGCCGATGTGGCGCTGCGGACGCTGATCGGCCACTACGCCGACCAGCGTCGCGACGACTGGGAATTCGACGGGCCGCCGCGCGCGGTGTCGTCGGCCCTGCTGCCGATGGGAGGCGCGGTCAGTGGAGTGGCCGGGCCGAATTGGATGCTGATCGGCGATGCCGCCGCTGGGGTCAACCCGCTCAACGGCGAGGGCATCGACTACGGGCTGGAGATGGGCAGATTCGCCGCGGACATGCTGGGCAGCGGCGACTTGTCGCTGGCATGGCCTGCGCTGCTGCAAGCGCATTACGCGAAGGCGTTCTCGATTGCGCGGCGGTTGGCATGGTTGCTGACGGTGCCGTGGCTGTTACCCAGCGTCGGGCCGTTTGCGATGCGGTCGGTGACGTTGATGCAGATGGTCGTTCGCGTGATGGGCAACCTGGTGACCGACGACGACGTCGATCGAGTCGCACGATTGTGGCGGCGGCTGGGCAGCGGCTCACGCTGGGTGGACCGCCGCCCGCCGTTCTCGTGAGTGCTGCGCTTGCCGCGTTTTCTCTCCCGCGAGCGTGCACTGCGGTACATAGCTGACCGGCGTGTCGGTGTACCAACACGCCCGCTCGCGGACAATCAGAGGGTGGGCTTGGTTGCCGCGTGCAGGGCCACGATCCCGCCCGTGAGGTTGCGCCACCGCACCTGCGACCACCCATTGCGCTCGATGCGACGGGCCAGCTCGGCCTGGTCGGGCCAGGCGCGGATCGACTCCGCCAGGTAGACGTACGCATCCGGGTTCGACGACACCGCGCGCGCCACCCGCGGCAGCGCCTGCATCAGGTACTCCTTGTAGACCGTGCCGAACAGGCGGTTCGTCGGCGTCGAGAACTCACACACCACGAGCCGCCCTCCAGGCTTGGTCACCCGCGCCATTTCGCGCAGCGCTGCCTCGTGGTCGACGACGTTGCGCAGCCCGAAACTGATGGTCACCGCGTCGAACGCCTGGTCGGCGAACGGCAGCCGCGTCGCGTCGCCGGCCACTTTCGGCACCGGCCGCGCCCGGCCCGCCGACAGCATGCCCACCGAGAAGTCCGCCGCGACGCACCACGCTCCCGAGCGCGCCAGCTCGCAGGTGGACACCGCGGTGCCGGCCGCAAGATCGAGGACGTCGTCACCCTTTCCGACGCTCAGCGCGTTCCGCGTCGCGCGGCGCCAGAAGCGGTCACGCCCCAGCGACAGCACGGTGTTGGTGAGGTCGTAGCGACGCGCGACCGCATCGAACATCGACGCGACCTCGTGCGGATCCTTGTCCAGCGTCGCGCGTCCCACCCGGCCGAAGTTATCAGGCCGCGGCGGCTCGGCCGATCCCTCGGACGGCCTGGTAGTGCGCCAGCAACTGGTCGCAAATGACGGGCCAGGTGCGCGCCAGCACGCTGCGCCGGGCCGCCGGTGCGTAGAGCGACCGCGCTCGCACCAGATGAGCCACCGCCCCGGGCAGGTGCTGCTCGAACTCTGCGACCTCCAGCAGCAGCCCAGTGCGGCCCGGGCTGACCAGATCTCGCGGACCGCCGGCGTTGGGCGCCACCACCGGCACGCCCGAAGCCAGCGCCTCCTGCACCGCCTGACAAAACGTCTCGTGCTCTCCGGGGTGCACGAACACGTCCATGCTGGCGTACGCGCGCGCGAGCTCGGCACCGTAGCGGGCGCCGGTGAAAACTGCTGTGGGAAGCACCTTTTCGAGCCTGGGCCGGTCGACTCCGTCGCCGACGATCACCAACTGCACATCGTCGTTGTGGGCCAGCACGTGCAGACGTTCGACGTGCTTCTCCGGCGCCAGCCTGCCGACGAACCCGACGATCGGCTTGCCGGCCGGCGACCAAATCCTCCGCAGGTGCTCGTCGCGCGCTGATGGCGCGAATCCGGTGATGTCCACCCCCCGCGCCCATTGATGAAGGCGTGGAATGCGCTGTGCGGCAAGCATTTCCATTGTTGCGGACGACGGCGCCAAGGTACGGTCAGCGTGCCGGTGAAGATGGCGAAACCATGCCCACGCCGCCCGGTGCGCCACCCCCATGCCGTAGCTCTTCGCGAAGCCCGGGACGTCGGTCTGGAAGACGGCGATCGTCGGTACCTTCAGCACGCGCGCTGCCTGCAGACCGCCGTATCCCAACAGTGCCGGAGAGGCGAGATGGACCACGTCGGGCTCGAAGTCGCGCAGTATGCCCAGCATGCGTGGCATGGGAACTCCCAACGGAAGCGAGGTGATCCGGGGGAACATGCGCGACGGCATCCGATGTACCGGCACACCGTCGTGCTCGAAGGCAGCAGGCGCCTGGTCGGACGCATTATCCGGCGCGATGACGATCGCGTCATGACCGGTGCGGTTCAGATGCTCCAAGACCCGCAGCACCGAGTTGGAGACGCCGTTGACATTCGGCAGGAAGGACTCCGCGACAATAGCCACTCGCACGCCGAGAGCGTGTCACCAGCGCCTTTCCCCGCGGTTGCGCACAGGAATACGACACACGAAATTCAGGCGGCCCGGCGAAATTCTTAAGGATTAGTTATCCAGTTGGCCGCAAATTCAGGTACCGTCAGCCGGAATGCCGAAAGTGAACGCGTCCGGGGGGCGGATGGTAAACGGGTGGGATGATCCGGATTGCGCTGCTCGCCTCCGGGGAAAATTGGCCAATGCTGTCGCGAGCATGCTCCGGTTGGGCATCAACCACAGTGACGCCGCCCGTATGCAGTGGCAAGGCGTCGCGCATAAATATCGGGACCGGTGGGCTCAGGGCGACGTCGACGGAATCATGCCGGTGCTGTCGGATCTGTTGATCTGGGTGCGGCAGTCGAATATTGACGTGTCGAGAAATTCTGATGTCGTCGCGCTGTTCAACGATCCGGGATTTCGCACCCTGCGCGCGCGCATTCCGGCGATCAACAAAGATCCGAAGATGCTCGACATGTTCCGCCGGCTCGCCGGCGCGGGAGCTGTCGACTAGCCCCGCTTCGCTTTCAGCAGCTGCCCGTCGTGGGCAGCTAGGGTCGGATATGCGCTGGCTCAAGCTGGCCGCGGTCGTTGGCGTCCTGCTCATGACTGCGGGCTGCGCCAGGGCGATCGTCGGCTCGCCACTGGCGCCAGCCGGCACGCACCCTGCGGCCACCGTGCTGATCACCGGTGACGGGTACGGCATCCAACTCGGCAGGCCGGTAGCACGGGTGTCGTTGGAGATCTTCCTCGAACCGCAGTGCGCGCTCTGCGCGCGCATGCAGATGTTCCAGGGCGGTGAGATCGCCGACCACATCGACAGTGGCGACCTCTTGGTGACCTACCGGCCGGTGACGATCTTCGACACCGCACCGACGGGCTATTCGCACCGCGTGAGCAACGCGCTGTTCATCGCTGCCGGAGCCGATCTGGCAGCGGCCGCGTTCCAGGGCTTCGTCCAGCAGCTGTATTGGGACGCCGACCCCTCGGGCGACAACCGCTATCTGGCCGGCGTGGCTGAACGGGCACGGCTGCCGCAGAGCACGATCGACCACATCGCCGCAGGCAGTCCCGCCGTCGACACCATTGCCATGGACGCCGCAAACGAGAAGCGGCTCAAGGACATTCGCCAAACCGTGGTCATCCCGACGGTCTACGACTCCAATGCCCGTAAGATCGTCGACACCGCCGACAACGACTGGCTGAAGCGACTGGTGGGCAACCGCTGATGGCGGGGTCCGCCGGCTAGCGAACGTATCGCCGTTCCACGAATGTCGCCGCCACCAACAGCGCGGCCGCCACCAGCCAGCCCACCACCGCGATCGACCCGGCCGGGATGATCGCGAGCGCGGCGTTGCGATGTTGCACGCGAACGAGATTCGGGTTGTTGCGGTCGTATTCGACGTAGATGCGCATGCCGTCCGCGAGCTCGGACGGATACAGCACACCGAGTTCCGGGCGGTAGGTGACGCGGTCGGGGGTGACGAACTCGATCGTCGAACGACGCGGGCCGGCGCTGAGCACCTCGGCCTGCGCCACACCCATGTTCCGTTCGATCTGCCGGTCGTTGCGCCATGCGCCGGCCACCAGCAGCACCGACTGCAACGTCACCAGACACGCTGCAATGACGATGCCGATCTTGACGCGGCGCATGACCTTTCGACCGGTGCTGTCGGGTTCGTCGGGCTCCCTTTCGTTTCGCAAGCGGTCAAGCACGCTGGCGAACCGGCTCATATCGCCGCCTTGATCGACGCGTGCAACTGCCGCAGCGTCGAGCGATCCGCTTTGACCTCGAGCACTCGCATTCCGGCAGACGAAGTGTTGATCGCCTCGACGAGGTCGTCGACCTCGACCTGCTGTGACTCGATGTGATAGGCGCGGCACAACGCGCCGACGTCGACGTCATGTGGCGTGCCGAAGATCCGCGACGACACATCCGAGAACCGCGGGTCGCCCTGCTCGAGAAGCTCGAAGATGCCGCCGCCGTTGTCGTTGGACACCACGATCGTCAGGTCCGTCGGCACGGGCTCCGTCGGCCCGATCAGCAAGCCGGAGGCGTCGTGCACGAAGGTCAGGTCACCGATCAACGCGACTGTGCGGCCTCCCGAAACGTGCTCGTGCGCCAACGCGGCCCCGATCGCGGTGGACACCGTGCCGTCGATCCCCGCCACTCCCCGATTTGACCGCACTACAACACCTTTGGTGTGGGTCCCCACCAATGCCGCGTCTCGCACCGGATTCGACGCGCCGAGCACCAACTGGTCGCCGGGCCGCAGCGCGTCGGCGACGGCGGCAGCGACGTGCAGGCCGGTGGTCAGCGGGTGAGCCTTCAGTTGGCGGCGCACCGCGTCGACGGCGCGGCGGTTGACCTCGGCGCAGCGGCGCAGCCAGCCCTCACTCGGCGTGCCGGTGGTGATCGCGCGGGTGCCGGTGGCCTGCGAGTTGCCCGACACGTCAGGCCAGCGCGGCCCGGTGGTCAGCGCGTAGACCGGCACGGCGGGGTCGGCCAGTAGCGACGACACCGTGCGGTGCAGCGTCGGCCGGCCCAGCATGATCACCTGCTGCGGGTGGAGCAGCGGCAGAGCGAGCGGGTGCAGAGGGTTTTCGGCGGGTGGCGCGGTGGGCTCGGCGACGGTCGGCAGCTCGGCGAGATTCGGGTGCGCGCCGGCGCCGTGGCCGCTGATCACCACGGTGTCGTGGGACAGGTCGATGTCCAGCGGTTGGTCGAACGTCACGGGTGGCGTATACGTCCACGGTCGCCCGCCGGGTCGGCCCGGTGGGACGGCGGCCAAGTCCGGTTCGGGGCCGGGTACCAGCGGCTCGCGCAGCGGGATGTCGAACTGCACCGGCCCGGCGTTGGCGGTCCGCGCGCCCGTCGCCGCGACGAGGACCCGGCACACCGCCGAGCGCCAGCGGGCGTTCTGTTCGGCCATCTTCTCGGTGCCCTCTTCGGCCAGGCCGAGGCTGATGGCGGCGCGCACCTGCGTGTCGAAGTAGCCGAGCTGCTCCATGGTCTGGTTGGCTCCGGTGCCCAACAACTCGTATGGCCGGTTGGCCGACAGCACGATCAGCGGCACCCGCGCGTAGTTGGCTTCCGCGACGGCCGGCCCGAGGTTGGCGACCGCGGTGCCCGACGTCATGACGATCGGCACCGGCGCCTGCCTGCCGACCGCCAGGCCGATGGCGAGGTAGCCGGCGGTGCGCTCGTCGATGCGGACATGCAGGCGGACCCGGCCGGCGGCGTCGGCGTCACGCAGCGCGAAGGCCAGCGGCGCGTTGCGCGAGCCGGGGCACAGCACGACGTCGCGTACGCCGCCGCGAATCAGCTCGTCGACGACCACGCGCGCTTGCGCCGTGGAGGGGTTCACCCTTTCCAGGGTGTCACACGCGGGCCCCAGGCCGGCCAGCTCGGCGGCGACATCACTGACCCGCGAGGAACTTCAGCATCGCGGCGTTGACCACGTCGGGGCGTTCCATGAAGCCGAGGTGTCCGGCGTCGGGGATTTCCAGGTAGCGGCCGTTGGGCAGCGCATCGGCGACTTCCTTGCCGAGATACGCCGGCACGGCGAGGTCGTCGGCGAACCCGATCACCAGCGTCGGCGTGGTGATCGCGCGGTACGCCGGCAGCCGATTGGTGTCCGGTGCGACTTCGCTTTGCGCCCGCACCCCGGGCGTCGACTTGGCGGGCCACAGCGTGAACATGTCGATCCAGTCACGCACGGCGTCGTCATTGTTGAGTGTTTTCGGCGAAAAGCTTTCCAGCAGACGGATTTTCGCGCTGTAGGCGGCGGGCAATTCGATGCCGGCGTCGGCCAGTTCCATCTCGGCTCTGCGGAAGAACTTGCGGGTCAGGTCCTCCCGGCCGCGGGTGCACAACAGCACCGCGCGCTTGACGAGTTCGGGCCGGGAGAGCATCAGCTCTTGGGCGATGAAGGAACCCATCGACGCTGCCACGATATTTGTCGGCGCGAGGTCGAGCTTCTCGATGAGCGCGGCCGTGTCGGCGACCATGGTTTCGGTGGTGAATCCGTCAGCGTCTTTGGTGGCGCCCACTCCCCTGTTGTCGAAGGTCACGACGCGATAGCCGGCACCCAGGAACGCCGGCACCTGAAACGGCGCCCAGGTGCGGCCCACGCCACCATGTCCGGCGATGAACAACACCGGCTGACCGCTGCCGGAATCGTCGTAGGCGAGGTTGACCATGCGGCGAGGTTACCGTGGCGCCGAAATCGGGCCTCCGACACGCTGTGCACGCGTTGGCGTGCAACAAGTCCTATCTCGCTGCGTTGTCACACACGCTCGCGGCGCCCGAAACGGGGCCGGCCGCGCCGTGAGCGGGCAGCCTTGATCGCTCGGTCCCACACCAATTGCGACATCGGCTTGAGCTGGCCCCGGGTGACCAGATCCTTCGACATCAACGCGGCCGCGGCGGCCTTGGTGCTGGCCGACGCTTTCGACATGTGACCCGAGTCGAACGGCGGCTGCGGGTCGTATTCCATCGACAGCTGGATGACCTTGGCGCGGCTCTCGCCGCCGATCCGCGCCGCCAGCCACAGACCGAGGTCGATGCCTGCCGAGACACCCGCACACGTGACGACGTTGCCTTCGTGGACAATGCGCTGGTCCCCGACAGGCTTGGCGCCCAATGCTTTCAGCGCACTCAAGGCCGCCCAGTGCGAGGTCGCGCGTTTGCCGTCCAGCAGTCCGGCTGCGGCGAGGATGATCGACCCTGAGCACACCGACGTCGTCCACGTCGCCGTCTGGTGCGCCTGGCGCAACCAGTCGAGTACCTTCTCGTCGCGCGCGTGTTCCATCGAGGAGAACCCACCGGGCACCAAAATAACGTCGGGAGAAGGTGTTTCGGCGAACGAATGTGTTGCCGCGATCACCAGCACGCCCGAGTCGGCGGTGATGGGGCCGGGCTCATGCCAGACGAACCGCACTTCGGCGTCCGGGAGCCAACGCAACGCCTCGTATGGCCCGATGAAATCGAGTGCGGTGAAGCCGGGATAGAGCACAATTGCGACTTGCATGATCTCTCCTCGTGTCAGGCGAACGTCTTGCGGTACTGGTCCGGCGGTACGCCGATCCGCCGAATGAAGTTGCGGCGCATGATTTCTGCGGCCTTGCGCGCCAGTTCAGCGGCGCGCTGGTGAACACCTCGAACGGCCCGATCAGATCCAGCGCCTGCACCCTCGGGAAGCCGACGATCACGACCTTGCGTGCCACGCAGTCCAGTCTTGGCCAGCGCCGCTATGTCGTCTAGGCCATGCATCCCACACATCAGGACAGACCCAGCAGCTGGTAGCACTCGATGAGGCGCCGGATCCACCAGTCCCTGCGGTCTGCCGGCGCCTTCAGGGCCTCCAGCCGCGCGGGTTCGGGCACGGCCGCGGCCACCGGCAGATAGCCGTCGACGGGTGCGACGGGCTCGGCGACGTCCTGCTCGAACAGACGTCCGGTCGCAAGCCCGCAGGCATGGCTCAGCGTCGGCAGTGCGCCGGCGGCCTGCAGTCCCGTGCCGATGCCCACCGCCGAGTCGAGCGCACTGGAGACGACGACCGGAATACCAAGCAGCTCAGCCGTTTTCAGCAACGCTGACCGGCCACCGAGCGGCGCGACCTTCACCACCGCGACGTCGGCGGCATCCGCGCGGACCACACGCAGCGGGTCCTGCGCCTTGCGGATGCTCTCGTCGGCAGCCACCGGAGTGTCGATGCGCCGCCGCACCTCGGCGAGTTCGTCGACGGTCTGACAGGGCTGCTCGATGTACTCCAGCGGGCCGAGTGCCGCCGCCGCCGCGACCGCTTCGTCGACCGTCCACCCGCCGTTGGCGTCGACCCGGACGGTAGGAACCAGCCCGCGGACGGCCTCGACCCGCGCTACGTCGTCGTGCAGCGTCTGTCCGGGTTCGGCGACCTTGACCTTGGCTGTGCGGGCGCCCGGGAAGCGGCTCAACACCTCCGCCACCTGGGCCGCCGGCACCGCGGGAACGGTGGCGTTGACGGGAATGCGATCCCGGCGCAGGTCCGGCGGCATCTGATAGGCCGCCTCGATCGCCGAAGCCAACCAGTGCGCGGCTTCGGGCGGCTCGTATTCGACGAACGCGCCGAACTCGCCCCAGCCGACGGGTCCCTCGATAAGCGCAACCTCGCGAACGGTGATGCCGCGGAAGCGAACTCGCATCGGCAGCGCGACCACGTGGACGCGTTCCAGCAAGTCGGCGAGGTCGGGTCTCAACTGCTGAAGACCTGTTTGCCCGCCAGATACGTGGACCGCACCTCCAGGTCAGCGACCTCCGCGGCGGGAACAGCCCGCGGATCTTGCGACAGCACGACAAAGTCGGCGTACTTGCCCACCTCCAGCGAGCCGACGATGTCGTCGGCGAACAGCTGCCATGCCGCGTCGATGGTCTGTGCGCGGATAGCCTGCTCGACGGTCAGCCGCTCCTCCGGCGCCAACACCCGCCCGCTCGGAGCCGTCCGGGTAGCCGCGACGCTGATGTTGCGCAGCGGCTCCTCGGGTGTCACCGGCGGATCGTTGTGCAGCGAAATCCGCATGCCGGTAGCGACCGCCGAACCGCACGGCATCCATCGCGATCCGTGCTCCGGGCCGAACAGCCCGTCGACCAGCACGTCGCCCCAGTAGTGAATTTGATCGACGAACAAGCTACACGTAATCCCAAGTGCGGCAGCGCGTTTGAGTTGCTCGTTGGTGATCGCGCCGACGTGCTCGAGTCGCAGCCGGTGATCCTCGCGAGGCCAGCGCTTCAGCGCCTCTTCGTACACGTCGAGGATCGTGTCGACGCCCGCGTCGCCATGCACATGGCAGGCCATCTGCCAGCCCTGCGGGAAATATGCGCCGACGATCTCGGCGAGCTGGTCGCGGCTGTAGTTGGCGTGTCCGCACGAACCCGGCACGACGCCGATGGTGCGGGTGGCATCGGTGTCCAGGTACGGAAACGACAGGTCGACGTTGCCGATCCACGGCGAGCCGTCCACCCAGATCTTGATGCCGACCTGTTTGACCATCTCGTCGCCGTTGTCAGGGAGGGCATCGCTGGCCAACTTCGCGGTCGATATCTCGTAGGTGCGCAGCCGCACCGTGAGGTCGTCGTGCAGCTGCCCGAGCAACGGCCGAAACATCGGGTCGAACGCCATCTCCGAGCACGTGGTCAACCCGGCGCGGTTCAGCCGGGCGCACTCCGCGCGCAGCATCGCCGGATAGTCGGCGGCCTCGACAACGCCTGCCAGTAGCGAGAAAACCGCAGCGGTTTCCACTGCGGTCCCGTCGAGGTTGCCGGCGCTGTCGCGGCCGTAGCGGGCGCCTTTGGGGTCCGGGGTGTCGCGGGTCAGCCCGGCACGGCGCGCGGCCGCCGAATTGAAGAACGCCTTGTGGCCGGAGTTGTGGATGACGACGAGCGGCGTGTCGGGCGCGATGCCGTCGAGCCATGCCAGCGTGGGCTCCGGCAGACCCGACTGCAGCAGCGGATCCCAGCCGACGAGATAGGCGCCTTCACTACCGCGAGCCGCCACTTCGCGCTTCACCGCGTCGACGACGGCGGTGGCGTCGCGGATCCTGACCGGGCGGATGTCGGCCATCCGGTCGGACAACACGATCGCTTCCATCAGCGGATGTCCGTGCGCCTCAACGAGGCCCGGTATCACACAGCCGTCGACGTCGAGTACGTCCGTGGCCTCGCCGATCCACGGCTCGACGTCGTCACAGCTGCCGACCGCCACGATGCGCCCGTCTGTCACGGCCAGCGCCTCTGCGGTGGAATTGGCGTCGTCGACCGTGAGCACGGTGCCCCGAATGACGAGTTCTGCTATCGGCATGAGTCATATCTTGCGCCGCGGGGCGGCGTTTCGGTCGGATGCCCGCGGATGTGCCCGTCGGCGGTTGCAGCTCGAATCACCCAAGAACTGCGCGCCTCGCCCTACACTTCACCGAAAACTCAGGACGGGTGAGGCGACGTGGGGCGAGTGCTGGCCATCGCAGCGGCGACGTCGATGGCGGCCGCCTTGACCGCCGGGTGCGCGAACACCGTGGCCGGTACCCCCAGGCCTCAGATCTTCCAGCTTCCGAACTCGACCGCCTCTGGCGCGCCCGCGGCCGGTGGTGTGCAGGAGAAGGATCTCGAGGGGCTGTTGCTGGGGCTCGATGACGTGCGCAGCATCATGGACGCCCCAGATCTCGCCGTACAACAGAGCTATGCGCAGATGCCGCCCAGCACGGCCGGCTATGTGCCGGAGGACTGCGTCAGGGCCGCCTACAACACCGTCGAGGCCGGCTACCGCGACACCACGTTCGTCGCGGTGCGCGGCTCGGTGATGCAAGAGCCCGACGACAGCCCGCAACTGCTGCACATCGTCGACCAGGGCGTCGTGACGTTTCCGGACGACGACGCGGCCAGCACTTACGTGACCAGGACGCTGGAGACGTGGCGCCGCTGCGCCGGAACGGCGTTCACCGCGCTGCGGCCGGAGACGGCTGAGCACTGGACCTTCGGCCAGGTCACCGAGGCCGACGGGATCAGTGCGTTACCGAAGACGGCCGACGGCTCGCAGTGGTCCTGCTCGCACGCAATCACGTCGCGGTCCAACGTCGTCATCGACGTATCCGCATGCGGGTTCTCGGTCTCCGATCAGGCGACCAACATCGCGTCCCGGATCCGCGACAAGTTCCCGGCGTAGGACATTTCTGTAACACGTTCTAGTCTTGACCCCATGAGTCAGGACCAGCTTCGCCATCCCATCCACTCCGGCCACCTCCTCGTGGGCGCGCTGAAGCGCCACAAAGACAAGCCGCTGCTGTATCTCGGCGACACCACGCTCACCGGTGGTCAGCTCGCCGACCGCATTACGCAGTACGTTCAGGCCTTCGAAGCGCTGGGCGCCGGCACCGGCGCCGCGGTCGGCCTGCTGTCGTTGAACCGGCCGGAGGTGCTGATGATCGTCGGCGCCGGGCAGACCCAGGGCTACCGCCGCACCGCACTACACCCTCTCGGCTCGCTGGACGACCACGCCTACGTGCTGACGGATGCGGGCGTCACATCGCTGATCATCGACCCCAACCCGATGTTCACCGAGCGCGCGCTGCGCTTGCTGGAGCGGGTCGACTCTCTGAAGCAGATCCTGACGATCGGGCCGGTGCCTGACGCGCTGGCCGACGTCGCGGTGGACCTCAACGCCGAGGCCGACAAGTACCAGCCCCGCCCGCTGACGGCCGCGGAGTTGGCGCCCGACCACATCGTCGGGCTCACCTACACCGGCGGCACCACCGGCAAGCCCAAGGGCGTCATCATGACCTCGCAGACCACCACCACGATGACCTCGATCCAGCTCGCGGAGTGGGAATGGCCGGAGAACCCCCGGTTCCTGATGATCACGCCGCTGTCGCATGCCGGGGCGGCGTTCTTCTTGCCGACGGCGATCAAGGGCGGCGAGATGATCGTGCTCTCCAAGTTCGACCCGGCCGAGGTGCTTCGTGTGATCGAGGAGCAGCGCATCACCGCGACCATGGTGGTGCCGTCGATGCTGTATGCCCTTCTGGACCATCCGGATTCGCGCACCCGCGACTTGTCGTCGCTGGAAACCGTGTACTACGGCGCCTCGGCGATCAACCCGGTGCGGCTCAAGGAGGCGATCGACCGGTTCGGGCCGATCTTCGCGCAGTACTACGGCCAGTCCGAGGCGCCGATGGTGATCACCTACCTGCCGAAGGCCGACCACGACGAGAAGCGGCTCACGTCGTGCGGGCGGCCGACGCTGTTTGCCCGCACCGCGCTCTTGGGCGAGGACGGCAAGCCGGTACCGCAGGGCGAGGTCGGCGAAATATGCGTCAGCGGGCCGCTTTTGGCGGGCGGCTACTGGCAGCTTCCGGACGCGACGGCCGAGACGTTCCGCGACGGCTGGTTGCACACCGGTGATCTGGCGCGGGAGGACGAGGACGGTTTCTGGTACATCGTCGACCGGGTCAAGGACATGATCGTCACAGGCGGGTTCAACGTGTACCCGCGCGAAGTCGAGGACGTTGTTGCCGAGCATGAGGCGGTGGCGCAGGTGTGCGTGATCGGCACACCGGACGACAAGTGGGGCGAGGCCGTCACCGCCGTGGTGGTGCTGCGTGACGATGCGCCGCGTGACCAGGAGTCGATCACCCGGATGACCGTCGAGATCCAGGCTGCGGTCAAGGAGCGCAAGGGATCGGTGCAGTCGCCCAAGCAGGTCGTGGTGGTGGACGCGCTGCCGCTGACCGGGTTGGGAAAGCCGGACAAGAAGGCCGTGCGCGCCAGGTTCTGGGAGGGCGCGTCGCGCGCGGTGGGCTGAGCGTCGTGCACCGCGAATGTGGCGTCACGCCAGTCACTTTCGTAATTCGACCGGGGCAATAGTCGTCATGCCCGGCTCTTAGCGACAATCCCGGCGGGTAGCCGCCAGGCAAGGCCGATTGTCGCTAAGAGGCGGCCACATCGATCATCGCCCGCCTCAGCGACGGGTTCCACAGCACGACCGGTAGCGTGCCGAATATGACCCGAGAGCGCATCCGGCCGCCGTGGTGGCTGAAGCCGATGAACAAGGTCTTCATCGCCATGTCGAAGCTGGGCTTGAGCTTCGGCGGGGAAAGCCCGGTGGTGTTGACAGTGCCGGGCCGCAAGACCGGTAAGCCCCGGTCCACACCGGTGACGCCGATGAACATCGACGGGAAACGCTATGTGGTGGGCGGCTTTCCGGGCGCCGACTGGGTGGAAAACGCGCGCGCGGCGGGCGAGGGCACGCTACGGCGCGGCCGTCGCACCGAGCGGGTTCGGCTGGTGGAGATGTCACCGGAGGAAGCGCGACCACTGCTGCGGGCCTTCCCGACCGAAGTCCCGACCGGGGTGAACTTCATGAAGAACGCCGGCCTGGTGAAAGACGGCCGGCCAGAAGAATTCGAAGCGCTCGCCGGCCGGTGCGCGGTGTTCCGCTTGGATCCCACAGCGTAGGAGCAATTGCGTTGAGCGAGAACCCCTTTGACGCGTCTCTGTGGCGGGCGGTGCCGGGTTTCGACGACCTGACCGACATCACGTATCACCGGCACATCGACGACGGCACGGTTCGAGTGGCATTCAACAGGCCGGAGGTGCGCAACGCGTTCCGGCCGCATACCGTCGACGAGCTCTACAGGGCGTTGGACCATGCGCGCATATCGCCGGACGTCGGCGTGGTGCTGCTCACCGGCAACGGGCCTTCCCCCAAGGACGGCGGTTGGGCGTTCTGCTCCGGCGGCGACCAGCGCATCCGCGGCCGCACCGGCTATCAGTACGCCTCCGGCGAGACCGCCGACACCGTCGATCCGGCACGCGCCGGCCGGCTCCACATCCTCGAAGTGCAGCGGCTGATCCGGTTCATGCCGAAGGTGGTGATCTGTCTGGTCAGCGGCTGGGCAGCCGGCGGCGGGCACAGCCTGCACGTGGTGTGTGACCTGACGCTGGCCAGCCGCGAACACGCCCGGTTCAAGCAGACCGACGCCGACGTCGGCAGCTTCGACGGCGGCTACGGCTCGGCATACCTGGCGCGGCAGGTCGGACAGAAGTTCGCCCGCGAGATCTTCTTCTTGGGCCGCCCCTACACCGCCGAGCAGATGCACCGAATGGGCGCGGTCAACGAGGTCGTCGACCATGCGGACCTGGAAACCGTCGGCCTGCAGTGGGCGAAGACGATCAACGCGAAATCGCCTCAGGCGCAACGGATGCTGAAGTTCGCATTCAATCTGCTCGACGACGGCCTGGTGGGTCAGCAGCTGTTCGCCGGCGAGGCGACGCGGCTGGCGTACATGACCGACGAGGCCGTCGAGGGCCGAGACGCGTTCCTGGAGAAGCGGGACCCCGACTGGAGCCGCTTCCCGCGCTACTTCTGACGCGATTTCGGTGCGATTCCAGGCGCTGAGCGCACGTTGGCGCACCGAAATCGCGGGAGGCCGTAGGCTGCGGAGCGTGAATCCGATGCGGCGGTTCTCCCGGGCGATGGTGATGGCCGGCATGCGGCCGCCCATCACCGAACAACTGCTCCTGCACCGGCCATCCGCCGAAACAGTGCATCTGGGCGGCAAACGCGTGCTGATCACCGGCGCCTCCTCCGGTATCGGCGAGGCGGCCGCCGAGTTGTTCGCCCAAGCCGGCGCGAGCCTTGTGGTGGTCGCCCGGCGCAAGGACCTGCTGGACGCGGTGGCGCAGCGCATCGTCGGCCGCGGCGGTCAGGCCATCGCGCTGCCCTGCGACCTGTCCGACCTGGACGCCATCGACGAGCTGGTGGCGGCGGTCGACGACCGGCTCGGCGGCGTCGACATCCTGGTCAACAACGCCGGACGCTCGATCCGCCGTCCGCTCGCCGAGTCGCTGGACCGCTGGCATGACGTCGAGCGCACCATGACGCTGAATTACTATGCGCCGCTTCGGCTTATCCGCGGGCTGGCACCGGGCATGCTGGCGCGCGGCGACGGCCACATCATCAACGTCGCGACGTGGGGTGTGTTCAGCGAGGCGTCACCGCTGTTCGCCGTCTACAACGCGTCCAAGGCTGCGTTGTCGTCGGTGAGTCGCGTGATCGAGACCGAATGGTCCGGCCGGGGCGTGGCGTCGACGACGCTGTACTACCCACTGGTCGCGACGCCGATGATCGCGCCCACCAAGGAATACCAGGGTCTGCCGGCGCTGACGCCGCAGGAGGCGGCGGAGTGGATGATCACCGCCGCACGCCGGCGACCGGTGCGAATCGCGCCGCGGATGTCGCTGTTCAGCCGGGCGCTTGACCTCATGAGCCCCGAGCTGGTCACCACGATGATGAAGCGGCAGCGTGTTCAGCCCAATCCGGTGGCGTGATAGACACGACAACCATGGAGATTCTGGCCAGCCGGATGCTCATCCGTCCCGCCGACTACCAGCGGTCACTCGAGTTCTACCGCGACGCAATCGGGCTGGCTATCTGGCGTGAATACGGCGCCGGCACAGTGTTTTTCGCAGGCCAATCGCTGATCGAGCTGGCCGGCCACGGCCGCGACGACGGCGCCGGCACGTTTCCGGGTGCGCTTTGGCTGCAAGTCCGCGACGTTTACGCCACCCAGAGTGAATTGCAAGGGCGCGGCGTCCCCATCGCCCGCGAGGCACGTCAGGAGCCGTGGGGACTGCACGAGATGCATGTCGTCGATCCCGACGGCATCACGCTTATCTTCGTGCAGGTACCGCCCGAGCATCCGCTGCGCCGCGACGTCCGCGGCTGACTACCGCCGCGACTATCTGTCGCGCGGGCCCGCTTGCGTCGGCGCGACGATCCCGGTGTCGTAAGCGAAGACGATCGCCGCGGCCCGGTCACGCAGTCCCAGTTTGACGAAAATCCGGCCGATGTGAGTCTTGACGGTGACGCCGGAAATGAACAGCTGATCGGCGATCTCGGCGTTCGAACAGCCTCGCGCGATCAAGCGCAACACATCCAATTCCCGCGCGGTCAGTTCGGTGATCTTTGCCGACGTGTGCTGCGCGGGGCCGTCGCGGTAGGTGCTCAAGACTCGTCCGGTGACTGCCGGGTCGAGATAGGCGTCGCCGCGCGCCACGGCCCGCACTGCGCGGATCAGCTCTTCGGCGGACGAGTCCTTCAGGACGAATCCCGCTGCGCCGGCATGAAGCACACCCGACAGCAACTCGTCGTCGCTGAAGGTGGTGAGCGCGAGAACCGGCGGCCCGCCACCGGACACCAGCAGGCGGGTCGCCTCGATCCCGTCGACTCGCTTCATCCGCAGGTCCATCACCACCACGTCAGGCTGATACTGGGCGACCGCGTCCAGCACCTCGTCACCGTCGGAGCATTCGCCGACGACACTGATGCCGTCTTTGCGCCGCAGAATCCGCCGTAACCCGGATCGCACCAACTCCTGGTCGTCGACAAGAAGCGCACTGATTTCCACCTGGCCGGTCGTCACCCGCATAACCTGCCATTGTGCTGGATTTCGTTGCCTTCCAGTGGAATACGCACCAGTACCGACCAGCCGCCGTGAGATGGCCCCGCAGCCAGCGTTCCACCGACGAGATCAGCCCGTTGTCGCATCCCGTGCACACCGCGGCCCTCCGCCGACGAACCTCCTGCCGCGACTGCCGTCGCCAGCTCGTTGAAGACGTTGAGCACTGCGGCGGTGTCGGTGATTGCGAGCATCATGGTGGAAGCCGAGCGCGGCGCATGCTTGGCGATGTTGGACAACGACTCCTGCGCGATGCGGTACAACGCCAGCCCGACGGCCGCGGAGACACGATTCAGATCCCCCGTGACGCGCAGCGTGATCTCGAGTCCTGCGCTGACGAATCCTGCGACCAGAGCAGAGATGTCGGCCACCCCGGGCTCTGGTGCCAGCTTGCTTTCGGTGGTGTCGAGCAGACCCACGGTGCAGCGAATGTCCGACATCGCCTGGCGCCCCAGTCTTTCGGCCTGCTCGAGGGCGTCGACGGCCTCGTCGACATCGCGGTCTTGCTGCAGCGCGCGACGCGCCCCAGTGACATGCAACAGCGTAATGCTCAAAGAATGCGCGATCACGTCATGTATTTCACGCGCGATGCGACGCCGTTCGTCGGCGGCTGCATGTTGTGCCAATTGGTCTTGTGCTTCGCCCTGTGCGATCAGCAGTTGCTGTTGGATGCGCATGAGATAGCCGACCATCCAACCGATCCCGACGAACGCCAGATACAGCGGCCAGCTGTCGAGGCGGTGCAGCGCGGCGGCCGCACACAACATCCCGGCCGCCGAGGCCGCGGCCAGGAATCCGCCACGCATCGACGTCAGCGAGCCCACCACTCCGACAGTCAGACCCAGTGGCAGCGGCGCGAAATCTGCGCTGATCGGCGTCGAGGTGGCGAATAGCAGAATCGCCGTTGCGGTCATCCACGCGGCCCACAGCGCGACGGCTTCGAACTTCACCAAACCCAAGAGGAAGAAGAACAGATACGGCGCACCGGCTATTAGCAGTGCGACAGTGGCGGCGAGCCAGTCAGAGGCGGGACGCTGAAACACCGCGATCACCGCAAGCACGGCCAACGCGGCGTCCACGGTGCCGACGAACGTCCAGCTGAAGCCGCCGGGAAGGATGTCGCCCTTCCGGCGCACCCTCACGCGCAGGTTCTGCACCGCAGACATCACCGGGCAATCCTAGGAGCCGCCACGCGCGACGGCATCGTCCCGTGGTAGGACATCGCGCTCCTACCCCGGTTGCAGATCAAGATCGGACCGTCGCACGACGCGCAGAGACCACCGCGGCTCGTAGCGTCGGAATCATCACACACCGAAATGGCGTCATCGGCGAAAGCTGTTGTGGCTGTTTCTAATTCATCGCAGCACAGGCGCGTCGAACAACACGAGAGGATCCGCACGCCATGGCTACCATCCACATCCCGTTCTGGCCCCCCGCCGAACCCCTTGGCGACTTCGCCAAGACGACTGCTGTGCCGCTGCGGGCCGACGTTGGCGGTGCCCGGATTCGGCGCCGCTGGCGGCTGCTGACCGCATGGTTGTCCGAAGCCACCAGCCCGAGGCCACGGGTGAAGCGCAATTATCCACCGCCTCGCAGCTCGTTTCTCGAGTCGGCAGCCATGCGCCGGGAGATGTATCGGCTCTGAGGTCCTCACGCACTATGTCCGGTAACCCGCTCGATCGGTTGACGCGAGCGGCTGGAGTTCATGACCCAGGAAGGACAAGATGGCCTGCGTCGTCTCCTCCTGGGCCTCGAGGAATCCCGAATAGTGTCCACCGCGGAGGCGGGCGAGCCGGCCGCGTGGCGCCTGCCGTGCGGCACGGATTGCCGGTCCGGGCGGGGCGACACCGTCGGCGTCGTAGGCGACGACGAGCAGCGGACATTGAATTCGCTTGGCGTATCGAGCCGGACGGTAGAAGCCGATGCGCACCGCAGATCGAGCCGCGACGGCTTGCTGCCAGTGCGGGTAGCGGTTCGAAGGGTTGAGCGCCCGCGAGTAATTGCGTGAGTCGGGTGTGGTGAGCGCGGCGACGGTGCCGCGTTCACCGGCCAGCGGGACCAGCAGCGGATCGCGACCGAACAGTCCGCCGATGGCATCCGCCGCGGCACGGCCGATCAACCGGACGAACGCCGGGAAAGTCATGTGCCGCAGGGCGTTGCGCATGGCGTCGAGTCCGTCGGCGGCCGGTGCGTGCGCGATCGCCGCAGCCAGCCCAGGGTTACGCGCCGCGAGCAAGAACACATGGCCGCCCGACGCCGAGAAGCCCCAGATGACGAGCCGAGCAGGATCTACTCCGGGCAGCGTCGCGGCGAAGTCGATGGCGGCTTGGTAGTCGGTGAGCTGATCGCGGAAGCGCACCAATTGCCTTGGAGTGCCGCCACTTTCACCCAGATAGCGGTAGTCGAAGGCCAGGACACTGTACCCCGCGTCGTGGAGCTCCGATGCGAGTGGATCAGTGCCCGCTTCCTTGATCACCGCCAGTCCGGCGGCCATGACCACGCATGCACCGTTGGTTCCGGGGTAGTGCCACGCCGTGCAGTAGCTGTCGCCGCTGGGAAACGACACCTTCTCGCGGGTTGTCGACATCGTGGTCTTCTTTCCGCTGGAGTCGGGCGACGCAGCACCGCGGCAGCAGCTATGATTCAACGGACCTACATACAGTATGTAGGAGAATACATACAGTATGTATGAGGAGCAATACGTTGGACGATGTTCGCCGCAGCCAGGCGCAGCGGGCCGCAGAAACCCGCGAGGCGCTGATTTCGGCTGCCCGGCAGCTCTTCGCCGCCCGCGGCTTCGCCGAGGCAGCACTGGAGACCATCGTTCGAGCGGCCGGCCTGACCCGGGGAGCGCTATATCACCACTTCGCCGACAAGACCGAGCTTTTCGCCGCGGTTTTCGAGCAAGTGGAAGCCGAAGTCGCAACCCGGATGGCCGAGGCCATCGCGCAGGCCGACGAGAGCGATCCCGTGCAAATTATGCGGCTGGGGGCGAACTTCTGGTTGGACGCCTGCTCGGATCCGGAGATTCAGCGCATCGTCCTGGTGGATGCTCCCGCGGTGCTCGGCTGGACACGGTGGACCGAGATCGGTAACCGCTACAACATCGGGCTCGTCAGAGCGCTGTTGACCAATGCGGTCGAGACGGGCCGCATCCCGGCTCAGCCGATCGAGCCGACGGCCCTGACGATGCTGGCCGCCATCCGCGAAGCCACCCTGTACGTGGCGCGCGCCGAAGACCACGAGCAAGCACGCAAGGAAGCCGGCGCAGTCATCGAACGGCTCATCCGCGCCATCGAGTGAACGCCGCCCAAGCATTATCCGAATCAACCGTTCGTGAAGGAGTTCCGATGGTCATCGGTAAGACGGAGCCGAGCAACCGCGCCGACCGGGATCGCGTGCGCGCCCGCTCCGCGATAGGCCACTACGCCGCACTGCTGCGCCCCGATGCCCTCTCCGCCGCGCGCCTGCCGCTGCACCGCGACATCCGGATGCGAGTGAACCAACTCGGCAGCCGCGCGAAGCCGCGCCGCGAGCGGATGCGCGGACTGATCGCATCGCCGGGCGGACGGCTGCGCTGGCGATCGGTTCCGCGACCCGGCCGGCCTGGACCGTACGGTGCTCTGGTGCGGCCGGTAGCTGTCGCCACCTGTGACGTCGACCGGGCAATGATGTTGGGCCGCACGCCTTTTCCATTGCCTCTGCACTTGGGCCACGAATGTGTGGCAGAGGTGACCGAGGTCGGTGACCAGGTGAACGACGTTCGCGTCGGCGACCGGGTGGTGGTGCCGTTTCAGATCAGTTGCGGACAATGCGCCGCATGCCGGCGCGGGCTCACCGGCAGTTGCCTGGCGGTCCCGCCGGCATCGATGTACGGATTCGGCATCTCGGGTGGCCTGTGGGGCGGCGCACTTGCTGATCTGATGGCTGTTCCGTACGCCGACGCGATGCTGGTGACATTGCCCGACGGTGTCGATCCCGCCGCTGCCGCCGGCGTCGGTGACAACATCTGTGACGCCTACCGTCAGGTCGCACCGCATCTGCCCGCCCTGCTGGCCGCAGATCGCGACACCGAAGTGCTGATCGTCGGGCGACTGGGCAGCCGGGAGCCGATGACGTCGAGCGCGATCTTGTGCACCGCGCTGATCTCCCGAGCGCTCGGTGCCCGCCGAATCTATGTGGTCGACGGCCGCGCGTCCGTTCGCGATCGGGCGGAGCGGCTCGGGTTCCGCGCCTTGGAGCCACGACAGCGCCGCGAGTGGCCCACCGCTGCACTCACCGTCGATGCGACCGGCACCCCGAGCGGACTTCGTCACGTGCTTCGCCATACCGCACCCGACGGCATTTGCACCTGCGTGTGGTCGCTTCACCGCAGTGCACGCATTCCGTTGGCGGCCTGCTACGTACGCAATGTGACCCTTCACATCGGCCGCAGCCATGTCCGCGCCGTCATGCCAGAAGTGTTGGAGCTCATGGCATCACGACGGCTGCAGCCGGAGTTGGTGACCACACTCACCGCTTCCTTCGACGACGCGCCGGCCGCCCTTCACGAGCACTGCCACGGCGACGCGATCAAGACGATCCTGACCGCCTGACCGGCCTTGCGTCCTCGCGTTATCGTCCTTTTGGCGTCTGACCGGCTTCCCGAACATGACAACAGCCACTGGTAAAGACTTCAAGCAAGATTTGCACCGTTACTGCACGATGTCGCGGTCAGCTGGCTGTCGTCGCCAACGGCCAGCCGACCGATGCCAGCCGCGACGCCACCTGATGGATCTCTTCGGGATTCGGTTCCTGCTCAGTGATTCGGCGGATCGCCTCGTGAATCTGATCGGTGGTAACAGGCGTGTCGGAATCGCCCTCTCGCAGAATCGACAACGCCGCCTGCACCACCTCGCTTTCGGTGAGCGACCGCTTCAACAACGCGAGCAACGGAAAATAGTCTTTGGGCGGAACACCATTCGGATATCCCTGGTGGATCCACTTCAGCGCGCACTCGAAAAAACTGCGGTTCTCAGCCATCGATGTCAGCTCATTTCCTCGGAAGGAACGGGAACAGATCTATCCCGAAGTGATGGATGATGGTTCCTCGGGTGATCCACAGGATTCCGAGGACAATCACTGCGGCGACGACTAGGAACAGCACTACCCCGAGGGACTTCAAAGCCGTATTAGGTTGCTGCACAACGCCGTTGGCGTCGACGCCGCCGGCCCCGCCCGAATAGGCCACTAACCCCAGAGCGAAGATTGCCGGCAAGCCGGCTCCGAGCAGCAGCCCCACGAGGAGCACACGCAGGATGCTCTCCAGATAGTGCATCAGTCGTTCCTCATCTCAAGATCTCTCAAGCGATCGGCTCTTTGGGCGTCGCGACGTCGGTCGGCCGAGTCTCGGGAGGTACCACCGAGTTGGTCGTGGTGTTCCACTCGGCGTTGACGTTGGTGTGGTCGACCTTCTGCTGCTGCGCGCGCCGCCACATGTAGTACGACGCCCCTACGAGGATCAGGAAGATGACGATGTCGCCCCACAACGCCGAGCCGACGGCCGCGATGCTGTGGGAAATCCAGAATGTCACCGCGCCCACCAACCCCGCCGCGGGCAGCGTCAGCAGCCATGCCACGGCCATCCGGCCGGCGACGGCCCATCGCACCTGCGCACCGGGTTTGCCGACGCCGCTGCCCAGAATGGAACCCGTCGCCACATGGGTGGTGGACAGAGCCATTCCCGCAGCACTCGAACTCAGAATGATCGCTGCCGAGGATGCCTCGGCGGCAAGACCCTGGGGCGACTCGATCTCGACGAGACCCTTTCCGAGAGTGCGGATGACCCGCCAGCCGCCGATGTAGGTGCCGAGTCCGATCGCCAACGCACAGCTGGCGACGATCCAGAACGGCAAGCCGTCCTTCTTGACGTCGCCGGTCAGGTGTCCTGTCGTCATCAGCGCCAGCGCGATGACGCCCATCGTCTTCTGGGCGTCGTTGGTTCCGTGCGACAACGCCACCAGCGACGCGGTTGCGATCTGACCCCACCGGAAGCCCTCTTCACGCCGGCTCTCGAGCACCTGGCGTGTGACTCGGTACACCAGCCAGGTGCCCGCAGCCGCGACGATCCCCGCGATGACGGGCGCGGCGACGGCAGGGATCAGCACCTTCTGCGTGATGCCGCTCCAGTTGACGCCGCCGGACCCGATCGCTGCAAGTCCCGCACCCATCAGTCCCCCGAACAGCGCGTGCGAGGAGCTCGACGGGATGCCGAACAGCCACGTGAACAGGTTCCACAGAATCCCGCCGATGAGTCCCGCGAAGATGATCGTCAGCCCGGTGGACGGATCGATCCCGGGCAGCAAGTGTCCCGTCTTGGCGTCTTGGATCTTCAGCACCTGGGTGGTGACCGTGGCGGCCACCTCGACCGAGAGAAACGCGCCGACCAGATTCAGCACACCCGCCAGCAGCACCGCCGCCTTTGGTTTGAGAGCACGGGTAGCGATCGACGTCGCCATCGCGTTGCCGGTGTCGTGGAATCCGTTGGTGAAGTCGAAGACGAGTGCCGTCGCGACAAGCAACCCCAAGATCAGCAACTCCGGGCTCATGGCGCCCATTCTGCTGGCACCAAGGCTGATTCACGCAAACTCCGTGGATAGCGCAACTCGTGTCGAGCAGGGAGTTTGCGCTGACCTGCGAGGAGTTCACCGACTATTCACTTCATGGATGCGGTGTGTTGGGCTGCGCGGCCGATCCGCCGGTGGTCGCGTTCTCCGCTCTACGATCGAATCAATCATTGCGGGCGGACGTCGTGGAGAGGTGGCGCAGTGAACCGATTTCTCAGCGCGATCGCGTCGTGGCTGCGCGCGGGATACCCCGAGGGCGTGCCCGCCACCGACTACATGCCGGTCCTTGCCCTGCTGTCGCGTCGCCTCACCACCGACGAGGTGAAAGCCGTGGCCGCCGAGTTGATGAAGCGCGGTGATTTCGACCACATCGACATCGGCGTGGCCATCACCGGTATCACCGACGAGCTGCCGTCGCCCAACGACGTGGAGCGCGTGCGCCAGCGCCTCGCGGTCAGAGGGTGGCCGCTGGACGATCCGAGAGACAGCGAGGACACCGGATAGCCACGCTGCACACGCTCGACATTCCCGCCGGCGCCGAGGTTTCGCGTGTTCTGCCGGCGGTGGAGCAAATGCTGACCGGCCGCACTCATGCGCTGCTGCCCGTACCGACCTGGAGCCCGCGTGAATGTTCTTTGCTGACAACGGCTTTGCGGGTCGGCGAACCGATCGACGACGATGTGGCGCTGGTGGTTGCGACGTCAGGCACGACGGGCGCTCCGAAGGGCGCGATGCTGACCACAGCGGCACTGCGGGCCAGTGCGTCTGCGGCACACGCGCGCCTCGGCGGTACCGGCCGCTGGCTGTTGGCATTGCCGGCGCACCACATCGCCGGCATGCAGGTACTGATCCGCAGCACGCTCGCCGGCACCACGCCGGTGGTGCTCGACGTCTCCGGCGGTTTCGACGTTTCAGTGCTGCCCGCCGCAGTACAGGCGCTGGGTAGCGGTCGGCGCTACGCGTCGTTGGTGGCAACCCAATTGGCGAAGGCGCTCGACGACCCGGCGGCGACCGGCGCACTGGCCGAGTTCGACGCGGTGCTGATCGGCGGCGGCCCGCTCCCTCCTGCGTTGGCGGAAAAGGCATGTGCCGCAGGCATTCACGTGGTGCGCACCTACGGGATGAGCGAGACCGCCGGCGGCTGCGTCTATGACGGGGTGCCGCTGGACGGGGTGCGGATGCGGATCGACGATGCGCGGGTGGTGCTCGGCGGCGCGACGCTGGCCAAGGGATACCGCAATCCGCCGTCAGGTGCCGACCCGTTCGCCGAACCGGGCTGGTTCCGCACCGACGACGCGGGCAGCATCGACGCCGACGGCGTGCTCACCGTGTACGGCCGGCTCGACGAGGGCATCAGCACGGGCGGCCTGACCGTGCAGCCACAAGTGGTCGAGGCGGTGATCGCAAGCCATCCGGCGGTAGCGCAGTGCGCGGTGTTCGGCGTACCCGACCCTCGGCTCGGCGAGCGGGTGGTCGCCGCGGTGGTGGCTGCGGCGGATCGTCAGCCGCCGACGCTGCAGGAGCTGCGCGAGTTCGTCGGCGCCTCACTGGACAGCACTGCCGCGCCGCGTGAGCTGCATGTCGTCGACGAGCTGCCGCTGCGCGGAATCGGCAAGGTGGACAGGCGGGCGCTGGCCGGACGGTTCTCCCGGTGATCTGCCCATAGGGTTGGCGTCGTGAAGGTGCGCAGCGAGGCGGTCGCGGTTCCGCTGGCCGTCGCGCTGGTGACAGCCGCATTCGTCGTGCCGCACCTGCATCTCGGCGTCGTCACGCCGCTGATCCGCTCGTCACCCGAACGAATCCACCAATTCGCCGACACCGCACCAATATTCGGATGGTGGAACACCCACGTGGGATGGGGCACCCCGGTCGCGGTGCTGATCGGCGTGCTTGCCGTCGCGTACGGACCCACTGTCGCCCAACGCCTGCCGTGGCGGGCGCTGCCCGTTGTCGCGTGGGCGACGTCAGCGGCGTGGGCGTTCTCGCTGGCCCTGGTCGACGGCTGGAAGCGCGGCTTTGCCGGCCGGTTGACCGCCCAGCACGAATACCTGCGCCAAGTGCCGTCCGTAACCGACATCCCGGCGGCACTGCGCAGTTTCGCCCGTCGCATCCCCGACTTTTTGCCCGACTCCTGGATCACGCACGTCTCCGGCCATCCACCCGGTGCGCTGCTGACGTTCGTCTGGCTGGACCGCATCGGGCTGGGCGGCGGCGGCTGGGCCGGGACCTTGTGCCTGCTCGCCGGATCCAGCGCGGCCGCGGCGATCGTCGTGACGCTGCGGGCCCTCGACGGCGAGGCCACCGCCCGGCTCGCCGCGCCGTTCGTGGCGGTCGCACCGACCGCGATCTGGGTTGCGGTGTCAGCCGACGGCTATTTCGCGGGAGTCGCCGCATGGGGGCTGGCGCTGCTGGCGCTGGCCGTCAGCCGAAGCGTCCGGCTGCCCGTCGTGGCCGCCGCCGCTGCCGGTCTGCTGCTGGGCTGGGCGGTCTTCTTGAACTACGGCCTGGCACTGATCGCAGTCCTGGCGGTGGCCGTGCTTTTCACCGCCGATCGACGTCGTGACGCGTTGACAGCGCTGGCCGTCGCGATACCCGCGGCGCTGATGGTCGTCGGCGTCTTCGCGTGGGCAGGCTTCTGGTGGTTCGACGGCTATACCCTTGTGCAGCAACGTTATTGGCAGGGCATAGCGAATGACCGGCCGTTTCAGTACTGGAGCTGGGCCAATCTGGCATCGGTGGTGTGCGCGATCGGTCTGGGCAGTGTCGCCGGAGTCAGCAAGGTCTTCGATCTCACGGCGATCCGCCGCCGCTGCGGTGTTCACCTTCTGGTGCTGGCCTCGCTCACCGCGATTGTGTGCGCGGACTTGTCGATGCTGAGCAAGGCCGAAACCGAACGCATCTGGCTGCCGTTCACGATGTGGCTGACAGCGGCGCCGGCACTGCTGCCCCACCGGTCGCATCGCTGGTGGCTGGCCGCCAACGTCGTCGGTGCGTTGGTGCTCAACCACGTCATCTACACCAACTGGTAAGAACTTCGTCTCCGGGAAAACGGTGCCGCTGGGCGCAGACCGGAGTAGACGAGAGACATGGCCGACGACAGTGCGCCGACACAACGCCGGTGGCGCAGCCCGCTTCGCGGCCCATGGTTGACCTCGGTCCTGGGCCTGGTGCTGTTGGTCACCCTGCCGGTCGTGATCCTCACCGGTTTGTTGTCGTACATCGCGTACGGCCCGCAGTTTCGGCAGGCCATTCCCGCCGACGTGGGTTGGCTGAAATTGCCGACGTTCGACTGGCCCACGAGGCCGGCATGGCTGTACCGGCTCACCCAGGGCGTGCACGTCGGGCTTGGACTCGTGCTCATTCCCGTGGTGCTGGCCAAGCTGTGGTCGGTGATCCCGAAGCTGTTCGTCTGGCCGCCGAGTCGGTCGATCGCGCAAATGCTGGAACGGCTTTCGCTGCTCATGCTCGTCGGCGGCATCTTGTTCGAGCTGGCCACCGGTGTGCTGAACATCCAATACGACTACATCTTCGGTTTCAGCTTCTACACCGCGCACTACTTCGGCGCATGGGTGTTCATCGTCGGCTTCCTGATGCACATCACCTTGAAGGTTCCGCGCATGCTCAGCGGTGTGCGTGCCATCCCGATGCGAGAAGTGTTGCGCACCAACCGCTCTGACACACAGCCAGAGCCGCAGGATCCCGACGGGTTGGTGGCCTCCGATCCGGCACCTGCGACGGTGAGCCGCCGTGGTGCGTTGGCACTGGTGGGCGGCGGCGCGCTGGCCATGGCCGCGATCACCGCCGGGCAGACCGTCGGCGGCTGGACCCGCCATTCGGCGTTGCTGCTTCCACGCGGACGCGACCACGGATCGGGGCCCAACGACTTTCAGGTCAACCGGACCGCATTCGCGGCAGCGATCAGCCCCGAGAGCACCGGCGAGCGGTGGCGACTCAGGCTGACCGGTGGATCCGCTCCGGTGACGCTGGACCGCGACGCACTGGCCGCCATGGCGCAACACACCGCACGGCTGCCGATCGCGTGCGTCGAAGGCTGGTCGACCACCGAAACATGGAGCGGCGTGCGGCTGCGTGATCTGGCCGCGCTCGCCGGCGTGCCGACGCCGCGGCTGGCGCGGGTGACGTCGTTGGAACGCTTTGGCGCATTCAACCGCGCTGTGCTGCAAGGTAACCAGGTGCTCGACTCCGATTCGCTGCTGGCGCTGCGGGTCAACGGTGCGGAGTTGTCGCTGGACCACGGATATCCCGCGCGGATCATCGTTCCCGCGCTGCCCGGCGTCCACAAGACCAAGTGGGTGGCGTCCATCGAGTTCGAGCCCGAACCGTGAACACCGCCGGCGGCCTGCTGGCCCGCTACCGCACGTTCTACGGCTCGCATCCGTTGCACCTGCTGACCATGCTGGCCGGGTTCGCCGCGCTGGCTTACGTCATCGCCGTGATGAAGCCCCAGACACTGTGGAACCCGCACGTGTGGTGGCAGTCGATCGCGGTGTGGTTCGCAGCGGCCGTCGTCGGCCACGACCTGGTGCTGTTTCCGCTGTACTCGTTGGCCGACCGGCTTTTGACGCTGCCAGACCGCCGGCTGCCGAAAGCCCGTGTCTCGGTGCTGAATTACCTTCGCGTGCCCCTCCTCGGCGCGGCGCTGACCCTGCTGGTGTTCCTGCCCGGAATCATCGAGCAGGGTGCCGCCACGTACCAGGCTGCCACCGGCCAGACGCAGCAGCCGTTTCTGGGCAGGTGGCTGCTGTTGTGCGCGGCGATGTTCGCTGTCAGCGCGGGCTGTTACGCGATCCGGCTGGTGCGGGTCAAACGGCGAGGCTCGCCACCACCCGTCGACCCACCGGATGAATTCCGATGACCGACATGCCGACGAGCTCGGCCAGCCGGGCGGCGCTGTCGACGCCGACGGACGCCCAGCGGAACCACGGCCCGACCGCACGTGCCGACTCCAGCCGCACCCAGCCGCGGTGCACACCCGTTGCAGCGCTGTCGAATTCGGCCAGGCACCGCCCGCCCTCCCGCAGCAGCTGACGGGCCCGCGCGAGGATCCGCCCCGGGTCGCCGTCCAGGCCGATGTTGCCGTCGGCGAGCAGCACGGTGTGCCAGCGGCCGGTGGCCGGCAATGGCGCGAACATGTCACGGCGCAGTGCCGGCGCGCCCCGGCGCCGCGCTAGCCGCACTGCGGTGGCCGACTGGTCCACACCGAGCGCTGGGATGCCGCGGCGTATCAGCTGGGCCACCAATCGCCCTGGCCCGCAACCCAGATCGAGTGTCGGGCCGTCACACAAGCCGACCACGGCGCGGTCGAAAGCATCGTCGGCCCCGCGCCCGCCCAGCCAGCTGCGCACCGGAAGCGCATGCACGCGACCGTCGTCGTGGCGAACCCAGCACCGTTCACCGCTGAGCGCCAGTTCGTAGAGGTTGCCCAGCACGTCACAGCCCTTGGGTTACGTTGGCGAATCGCGATTCGGATGCGCATTGAGCACGCACCGCGGCCACGTCGTCGATGGTGTCGACGTCGCGCAGTTCGTCGACAAGCACCACGTTGATTCCGGTGTCGCGCAAGGCGCGAAGTGTGATCGCACCCGTGTCGGGTTGCGACATCGGCACCGCGCGCAGCACGTCCGCCTCGATGGGCGAGTGCACCCCGAGCACCCACCAGCCGCCGTCGGTGGCCATCCCGAGCACGGCCGGCGCGGCCAGCAGCGCGTCAGCGCAGCGGGAAAGCAACCCGGGCGTGACTTGTGGGGTGTCCATGCCGATCTGCAGCACGGGCCGCGGTCCAGCCGCTGTGGCGGCATCGGCGTGGGCGTTGGCCAGCCGGTCGCCGAAATCGATACCGCGTTGCGGAACGACGACGAAAGGGCGTAGCGCCGAACGTATCTCGTCGGCCATCACCGCGGTATCGAGATCACCCGTCAACGCGACCACACGACCGGCCACCGGCGCTGCCGCGACGGCGTCGAGCGTATCCAGCAATGCGGCCGCGGCGATCTGTGCTGCCGCCTGCGCACCCACCGCCTCCGCCAGCCGGGTCTTGGCCTGCCCCGGTGTGGGCGCCTTCGCGACCACCAGCACCGTCACCGGCAGCGTCATGAGATCGCCCGCCAGAAGTCGACGGCCGCGACGAGGCTGCCGCGCGCCGACCCGCTGACTTTCGACTTCCCGCCGGTACGCGGGCCGTATCCCACGTCGCGCTCCACCACGCGCCAGCTGGCCTGTGCTGCCCGCACTAGCAGCTCCACCGGATATCCCGACCGGCGGTCCTCGACGCCGAGTCGCAGCAGCGCGTCGCGGCGGGCCACCCGCATCGGCGCGACGTCGTGTATCGGCAGTCCATAGCGGTTCCGCAACCGCCAGCTCACCGCGGCGGTGCCCAGCCTCGCATGCCACGGCCAGCGCAACCCGCGCACCGGGCGCCGGCGTCCGACCACCATGTCGGCGCCCCGCTCGAGTTCGGCGACCATCAGGGGCAGCTCCGCCGGATCCAGCGATCCGTCGGCGTCCAGCACAGCCACGATCGGCGTCGTCGCCGCGACGACGCCCGCGTGCACCGCGGCGCCGTACCCCGGCCGTGGCTCCGTGACCACCCGAGCGCCGTGGCTGCGCGCCACATCGGCGGTCTCGTCAGTGCTGTTGTTGTCGACCACCAAAGCCCGATATCCCGGCGGAATTCTCGCCAACACGCCCGGCAGCGAGGCCGCTTCGTTCAAGCACGGCAGCACCACCGTCACCGAACAGTCGGGCATGTGTGTCGAGGTTAGTCACGCCGGTATCTGCCGCTGCGCCGGCAGGGGTGACGAATCAATGACATCGCCGCAGGTCGTCCCGGTTTCCGACTAACCTCGGGGCTGTGGCCGCACGGGTGCTGATCGCCGACGACGACACCGTCGTCCGTGACGTCGTGCGGCGGTATCTGGAGCGCGACGGCCTCGACGTGACCGTCGCCGGGGACGGGACCGAGGCGCTGCGGGTGCTGGGCACCCAGCGGATCGACGTCGCGGTGCTCGACGTGATGATGCCCGGCCCCAACGGGATGGCGCTGTGCCGCACATTGCGCAGCGGCGGCGGCTATCCGATCCCGGTGATCCTGCTGACCGCGCTGGGTGAGGAAGACGACCGCATCGCGGGCCTGGAGGCAGGCGCCGACGACTACGTCACCAAACCGTTCAGCCCTCGAGAACTGGCGCTGCGGGTGCGCTCGGTGCTGCGCCGGGCCCCGGCTCCCGGCTCTGCGGTGCCGATGGAGATCACCGCCGACGGGATCAAGGTGGCCACTGCCGCGCGGTCGGTGTACGTCGACGGGCGCAAGGTGAACCTGACCAACCGCGAGTTCGACCTGCTGCTGTTCCTGATGACCCACCCGGACACGGTGTTCACCCGCGAGGAACTGCTCAAGCGGGTGTGGCGCTGGGAGTTCGGCGACCTGTCGACAGTGACCGTGCACGTGAAGAGGCTGCGCACGAAACTCGGTGCGCGACATCGTGTTCAGACCGTGTGGGGGCGCGGGTACATGTGGGGCGAACCGCATGCCGACACATGATCTGGTACAGATCGTCGGCTGGGCGCTGGGCTGCACGGTGCCCGTCGTGGTGGCCGGTTGGCTGGTGATCCGGCTGGCGCGGTCGTGGTCGCTGGCCGTCAGCATGGTGGTGCTGGTGCTGATTCCGACGCTCGCGACATTGGCAGGCGTGTTGGGTGCGTCGGGCTTCATGATCACGCAGACGTTCCGGCAGATAGCCGTGGTGCTGGTGATCGTCGCGGTGGTCACCATCCCGGCGGCGGTGATGCTGGCCCGGTTCCAGGCCCGAAGGACGGTGTGGGAGAGACAGATTCGCGACTCTGAGCGGTCCTCGGAGGAGTCACGGCGGCAGCTGGTGGCGTTCGTCAGCCACGATTTGCGCACGCCGCTGGCCGGCATCCGCGCGGTCGCCGAGGCGCTGGCTGACGGCGTGGTGCCGCCGCGTGAAATCCGCGAGCACGCCAAACACATCGAGCAGGAGTCGGTTCGGCTGTCGGAGATGGTCGACGACCTGTTCGAGATGTCGAAGATCAACGCCGGCGCCGTGCAGCTGACGCAGGAGCGGGTGGCGCTCGACGAGGTGGTCGACGACGTGCTGGCCGCACACAAGATCGCCGCGGAACGTGCCGGGGTGGCGTTGCAGGCGACGCTGCCCGCCGAGCCGGTCCGGGTGATCGGCAGCGACCGCGCGTTGGTGCGGGTGCTGTCGAATCTGGTGGCGAATGCGATCGCGCACACGCCGGCGGGCGGCACCGTGAAGCTGGCGCTCGGCGCCGACGAGAACGGCGCGTTCGCCCGCGTCGACGACACCGGCGTGGGCATCGACGAGGCCGACCTTCCGCGGGTGTTCGACGTGGCGTACCGCGGCTCCAACGGGCGGGTGCCGCGCAGCGACCCGTCGCTGCCGAGCGGTTCTGGTCTGGGGCTGGCGATCGCGGCCGGGTTGGTGCAGGCGCATCACGGCACGCTTTCGGCGCACAATCTCGGCACCGGGGCACGATTCGAGGTCAGGTTGCCGCTCGCGGCAGATCGCTGAGCCGCTGTCAGGCGCGCAGCGGCGCCGTTGCGAAGGCACGAATGCCTTCCGCTGGGCGGACGTGGGCAGTGAACCCGAGCAGGTCGCGCGCCCGGGTGGGGTCGGCGACGATGTGGCGGACGTCCCCGCTGCGGTACTGGCCCGTGACCACGGGCGCCGGCCCGCCGCTTGCGCTGCACAGCAGTTCGGCCACCTGCAGGATCGAAATCGGCTGTCCTGAACAGATATTCGCGGCGGCGAACCGCTGCGCGCCCACCCGGCGGACGGCCGCCACATTGGCCGCTGCGACGTCGTCGACGTGAACGAAGTCGCGCATCTGGGCACCGTCTTCGAAAACCCTTGGGGGCTCTCCCCTTTCGAGCGCCGACCGGAAGATCGCGGCGACCCCCGAATACGGCGTGTCCCGTGGCATGCCCGGGCCGTACACGTTGTGGTAGCGCAGCGCGATCACCGATCCGCCGGCCGCCTCGCTCCAGGCCAGCGCGTAGTGCTCCTGCGCGGTCTTGCTGGCGGCATAAAGGCTGCGCGGCCGCAGTGGCGCGTCCTCGTCCACCAGTCGCCACTGCAGATCCTCGCCGCCGTGTGGGCAGCGGTGCTCGAACATGCCGGCGTCCAGATCTTCGCGGCTTCGCGGCGGCGGCTCGACCGGCCCGTGGACCGGGCAGTCGTAGCGGCCCTGCCCGTAGACCACCATCGACGACGCGAGGACCAGCCGGGAACAGCCTGCGGCGTACATCTGGGCCAGCAGCACGGTGGTGGCGTAGTCGTTGTGGCTGCCGTACGCCGGGGCGTCGGCGGCGTCCACGCCGGCGCCCACCATCGCGGCCTGATGGCACACCACGTCGACACCCGCCAGCAACCCGGCCAGCGCGTCGGCGTCGCGGACGTCCACGCGATGACAGCCGGGCGGCGGCTGACTGCCCGGCGCGTGGGCGGCCGGATGCATCACGTCCACACCCACGACCTCGTGCCCGTCGGCGCTCAGCGCGTCGGCCACCCGCGCCCCGATGAACCCGGCCGCGCCGGTCACGAGCACCTTCATGGCAGCTCGAAGGGCAGCGAAACGCCCTCATGCGGCAGGCAATGGGTGCAGGTGCGCTCGCTGTGTACCGCGCTGATGGCGTCGAGCACCACCTGCTTGAACGGGCCCAGGTTTCGCTGGAACTCGGCGAACACGTCGACCGCGCGCACCCCGGATCCGACGTCGATACCAGCGTCCAGATCGGTGACCAAAGCGATTGCGGCATAACATATCTCGAGTTCGCGCGCCAACACCGCCTCCGGATACCCGGTCATGTTCACCAGCTCGAAGCCCTGGCCCGCGAACCACCGGCTCTCGGCGCGGGTGGAAAACCGAGGCCCCTGGACAACGACCATCGTCGCGCCGTCGGTGATCCCCGGCGCCAACGCGGCCTGCCGCAGCGTCGGGCAGTACGGGTCGGCGAAGCTGACGTGAATACCGCCGGAATCGAAGTAGGTGTCGGCGCGGCCCGACGTGCGGTCGACGAGCTGATCGGGCACCACCATCGCGCCCGGGCCGAGCGCACGGCTCAGGCTGCCGACCGCGCACGGCCCGAAGACCCGCCGCACCCCCAGCGCGCGCAACGCCCACATGTTGGCGCGGTACGGCACCGCGTGCGGCGAGAATTCGTGGCGCACGCCGTGGCGCGGCAGAAACGCCACCTGGTGGTGAGCGACCTCGCCGATGGTGATCGGCGCGCTGGGCGGCCCGTATGGGGTGTCCATCTCGACGCTGCGGGCGTCGCCGTCGAAGAACGTGTAGAAGCCGCTGCCTCCGATCACGCCGATCATTGGCCCATTCAAACAGCATGCGACTATCGACGCTGTGGCCAGCGTGGCGCAGTGGATCGAGGGGGCGCGTCCCCGTACGTTGCCCAACGCCGTCGCGCCGGTGATCGCCGGGACAGGGGCCGCGGCATGGCTGCACGCCGCGGTGTGGTGGAAGGCGCTGCTGGCGCTGCTGGTGGCGGTCGCGATGACCGTCGGCGTCAACTTCGCCAACGACTACTCCGACGGCATCCGCGGCACCGACGACGAGCGCGCCGGACCGCTGCGACTGGTCGGATCCCGGCTTGCCGCACCGAGATCCGTGCGGGCGGCCGCCGCGGTGAGCCTGACCATCGCCGCAGCCGCAGGTCTGGCGCTGGCCGTCACCAGCGCGCTGTGGCTGATCGCGGTCGGCGCGCTTTGCGTCGCTGGTGCGTGGCTGTACACGGGCGGCTCAAAGCCGTACGGGTACCGCGGCTTCGGCGAGCTGGCGGTGTTCGTGTTCTTCGGGTTGGTCGCGGTGTTGGGCACGCAGTACGTGCAGGCGCTTCAGGTGGACTGGGTGGGCGTGGTGCTGGCAGTGGCGACGGGCTCGCTGTCGTCGGCAGTGCTCGTCGCCAACAACCTGCGCGACATCCCCACTGACGCGCGCACCGGCAAGGTCACGCTCGCGGTGCGGCTCGGCGATGCCCGCACCCGGGTGTTCTATCAGGTGCTGCTCGGTGTTGCGGCTGTCGCAACGTTGGGCCTGACGGCCGCAACCCCCTGGGCTGCAACTGGTTTCATCGCTGCGCCGCTGGCGTGGCGGGCCGCAGCCCCGGTGCGGCGCGGCCGCGGTGGACGCGAATTGATTCCCGTGCTGCGCGACACCGGGCTCACGATGCTGGTGTGGTCGGCGGCCGTCGCACTGGCGCTGACGCTGACGGCGCCGCCGACGTGATCAGGCGGCCGACGTCCCCGTCCAGTATTCGACGAAGCGCCCGTCGGCGATCCGCAAGATGTCGTTGCCGGTGAACGCGACGCTCCCGTCGCCGCCCCGACCGACCCATCGTGCGGCCAGCAGCTCGCCGTCGACCAGCGGCCCCACCTCGATGTCGAAGGTCAAGTCCGGCATCATTTCTCGCGTCTCGTCGACGATCGCCTGCAGCTCCGACGGCCCGTGGACGTCACGCCCAGGCCAGTGGCCCACGAAGTCGTCGGACACCAACTCGGCGGCGACCGGCTTTCCCGACCACAATTCCTCGATCCACCTCTGGTACAACGATTGTGCGCTCATGAGCGCCATTGTGCGGCAACATCAACCGGCGCCGCCAACGGGCCGCGGCGATCAGCCGAATTGCAGCCACCAGTCGTGCAGCGCAGCCATGTCGGGTCCCTGACCACTGCCCAGCATCAGGTCCTCGTTGCGGGTCCAGATGACATCCGAGTCGCCCTTGTATCTGCCGCACGCCACCTGGCCCTCCACCTTGTCCGGCGTGGACGTGTAGTGCCAGGTGGTGGGCGACGGTGTGTCGCTACCGGGGCACGTCAGCAGCTCTTCGTCTTCTTTCATTGCGCTCTCGAAATGCCGGTCAAGGCTCGCCTGGTCACCGAACAACGAATAGCGGGCGACGGCGGGTCCGCCCGGCTTGGAGTTCTGTTCACAGTCGACCGTGGCCAAAGCGTCCGCGACGGGAGTGACCGGCTTGCAGGTTCCCGGGTCGTAGCCCGGCGGCAGCAGCGTCATCAGCTTGGCGATCGGGCCGCCCTGACCGGTGGTCGACGGTGCGGTCCGGCTGGTGGTCCGTGTCTTCGTACTGGTCGTAGTGGTCGGCGACGTCGTAGCGGTCGTCGAGGTCTCGTCGTTGTTCTTCAGCAACTTCGGGATGAGCAGGATGGCCGCCACGGCGACGATCACCACGACGACGAGCGCGACGATGCCGAGGATGATCGGTGTCCAGTTGCGTTTGGGCGGCTGGGCCGACGGCATCGGTCCCGATGGCGGCGGCTGCCACGGCGGTCCCGCTGGCGGGCCGCCAGGACCCATGGGACCGGTGGGTCCCCAGCCGCCGGGCCCCCAACCGCCCGGTCCCGACGGCGGTGGAGGCTGGTACGGCGGCTGCGACGATGCGGCCGCGAACGGCGGCGGCGTGGGCGGCGGAGTCGGCGAGCCCTGCGGTGGCCCGGCAGGCGGCGGCCCGGCAGGCGGCGGCGTCGAGAAGCTGGGCGGCGGCGTTGCAAAGCCGGCCGGAGTGGTCGGCGGGACAGCCGCGGGTATGGTGGCCGCCCCGCTTCGCGCCAGGATGGTCTCGGCTTGGTCCTTGTCACGGCTGGCGAGCGCTTCGTGCGCCGCCATCGCGAGGTCACCCGCGGTGGCATACCGATCTTTCGGGTCTTTCGCCATGCCGCGGGCGATCACGTCGTCGAACGCCGCGGGTATGCCGGGGCGCAGCACGCTGGGCCGAGGGATCGGATGCATCAGGTGCGCGGTGATGACCACGCTGACGCTGTCGGCCGGATACGGCTGCGCCCCCGTCAAGCACTCGTGCAGCACGCACGCCAGCGCGTAGATGTCGGCGCGGTAAGTCACCTCCGAGTTGGTGAACCGCTCAGGCGCCATGTACGCGTACGTCCCCACCGCGGTGCCCAGTTCGGTGAGCTTCTCGTCGGTCGTGGCGTTGGCGATGCCGAAATCCACCAGATACGCGAAGTCGTCTCGAGTGATCAGGATGTTCTCTGGCTTGACGTCGCGGTGCATGATGCCGCTCTCGTGGGCGGCGTCGAGCGCGGACGCGACCTGACGAATGATGGCCACCGCACGTGCCGGCGTCAGGGGCCCGTAGCGGACCAGCATCTTGCGCAGGTCCGTGCCGTCGATGTAGCGCATGTCGACGTAGAGCACCCCGTCGATTTCGCCGTAGTCGTGTATTGGAACCACATGCGGTTCCTGCAGCCGGCCCGCCGAATGTGCTTCGCGCTGAAGGCGTTTGCGGAACACCGGGTCGTGAGTCATGGCCGACGGCAGCAACTTGAGCGCCACGGTCCGGTCCTTACGAGTGTCTTCGGCCTCGTACACCTCACCCATGCCGCCGCGCCCGAGCAACCGTCTCAAGTGATAGTGACCGAAGTCGGTTCCCACCCGCGAGTCGGTGTCGCTCATTGGTCTTCCTCACCCTCCCGCGGGCCGCATCACCGGGCCGCTCACGGCAACACGCTAATGCCTGCAGACGCAGCTCACAGGGGAAACCGGGCTACTGAGCATGCTCGTCGGGGGAACGGATCTCGAATGTGAAGCGGTGATCGCAAATCCGAATCTGGTCACCGTCGTTCAGCGACGTACTGCCCCGCACCCGTTGCCCTCCCACGTACACCCCGTTGGCTGATCGAAGGTCGGTGATCACGAAGCTGGTGCCGGTGTCGATGATCACGGCGTGGTGGCGGCTGACGCTGGCGTCGTCGAGCACCAGGTCATTGTCGGCCAGCCGACCGATCCGGGTGGCGGCCGCGAGGAGCGGATGACTGCGTCCTGACTGCTCGCGCAGGCATGCCAGCGCATGCTCACCGCTGACCGCGGTGCGCTGGTCGATGCTGATCACGGTCTCCGCCGCGGTTGCCCTGGCGGTGTGCTTGATGTCCAGAGGCTCCTGCCGCAGGATCCGCCCGTAGAGCGCCTGCACCGTCGGGCCCGGATCGATCCCGAGGTCTTCTGCGAGCGTGTCTTTGAGCCGCCGGTAGGCGTCCAGCGCATCAGATTGCCGTTCGGCCAGATAGTGGGCGGTGATCAACTGCGCCCACAGCGGCTCGCGGTAAGGGTGTTCGGCGGTCAGCCTTTCGAGCTCGCTGATCACCGCATAGCCACGGCCGCAAGCGATTTCGGCTTCGGCCCATGCGGTGTGGACAAGCAGCTTGTCTTCGGTCAGCGCGGCCGCGAAGGCGTCGACGAACTGAAAATCGCGCAAGTCGTCGAGCACGGGTCCGCGCCACTCCGCGAGCGCAGCCGTCAGATGCCGGCTGGCCGCATCGAAGTCACCGGCGGCGGCCGCCTGCACCCCGTTGTTCTTCTCGACGATGAATCTGCCGATGTCGCAAGCTGTTTCGGTGATGTTGAGACGATAGCCCGGCGGCGCGCTGACCAACACGGTGCGCGGGTCGATGCCCGCTTTGGCCAGAAGCCGGCGCAGATTCGACACGTACGAGTGCAGGCTTGCCCGCGCCTCGGCGGGCGGCCACTGCTCCCACGCCGCCGTGACCAGCGATCCGATGCTGACGGCACGGTTGCGGTTGATCAGCAGCATGGCCAGCACGGCTCGCTGCTTCGGCGTGCCCAGCGGCACCGCCGACCCGTCGACCGTCATCTCCAACGGGCCCAAGACACCGAAGCCCAGCCCGGTCATGGGCTCATAGTTTGCGCTACCCCGGCGGCTTTTCGCCACGAAGCCGAGCTCTCAACTGCTCCCGGTCCCGGCGCCGTCGGTCGTCGAACGCGGCGATGCTGGCGGTAGCCCGACGCCGCAACGGTGTGAACAACCAGATTCCCAACGGCAGCGCGATCACGATCGCGAACGCCAACGCGATGTAGAGCGGGAAGTCGTGCACGCCGGCCACGCGGGCGACGCCGTAGATCAGCGCGGTCAGGGCGGCGACCAGAAGAAGCCGGGCCAGCGCGTACAGCACCACATCACGTACCAGCCGAGGCCCCGGCCTTGCGTCGGACCCCTCATCGCCAGTGTCTGCTCTTCGTGCAAGCGGCTCATCGCTGCCTTCTGCTCTTCGCGCAAGCGGCTCATCGTTGCCCACCGCCCGAGCCTATCCACGCGCGTATATTCGATCCAAGGAGGTGTTCACGCTGGTATACCTGCTCATCATCTTGCTGATCCTGGCCAGCCTCATCTACGTCGGTTGGCGGATGACGCAGGCTGCGCGCGAGCCTCGGCACCGAACCCGCGTCATCGGCCCGGACGACGATCCCGAATTCCTGTGGCGGCTCGGCCGGGGCAACGACGACACGACCAAGCGTTAAACGAAGCCCTCAGGCCGGCCGCTCGGAAAGCCGTCGGCCACAACCGCGGCCAGTTCGATCAGCGCCTGCCGGGTCGCCGGCTTCAACCGGTCCAAACTGATCTCGGCGCCCGCTTCCAGATGTGGGTCGAACGGCACCAACCGCACCGCGCGGCACCGCCGCGAGAAATGGTCGATCACCTTCTGCAGATCCACCTTGCCCGAGCGGGGCCGCACCGCGTTGATCACCGCGATCGAGTTGCGCACCATCTCCCGATGTCCATGCGCGTCGAGCCAGTCCAGCGTCGCTGACGCGCTGCGGGCGCCGTCGACGGAACCCGAACTGATCACGATCAAAACGTCGGCTTTCGACAGCACCGCCGACATCGCCGAATGCATCAGGCCAGTACCGCAATCGGTGAGCACCAGGCTGTAGAAGCGTTCGAGGATGTCGAGCGTGCGGGTGTAGTCCTCTGAACTGAACGCCTCCGACACGGCCGGATCGCTCTCGGAGGCCAACACTTCCAGGCGGCTCGGCCCTTGCGACGTGTAGCGGCGAATATCGCTGTAGCGCTGAATGCCTTCGGCGTCACGCAGCAGGTGGCGCACGGTCGCGGGCGTCTCCAGCGGCACCTTCTGGCTGAGCGTGCCGCGGTCGGGGTTGGCGTCGACGGCGACGACCCGGTCCCCCCGGATCGTCGCAAACGTGCCACCTAGCGCCGCAGTGATCGTGGTCTTGCCGACGCCGCCTTTCAAGGACAGCAGGGCAATTCGATAGCAGCCCTGCAGCGGCCGATTGACTTGCGCAAGCAGATTCTTTCGGTGCGCGTCCTTCGGGCTCTCGCCCAGGTTCACGGCCTTGAATGTGGCTAGATACAGCCATTTTCGCCAGCCGCTCGACGGCGGCGGCTTCACCGGGCGCAACAACTCCGTGGTGGTCAGATCCTCGGAGGTGGGCGGTGGTTGATACGGGGGGGCCAGCGGCTGCGGGAAGCCGGTGGGCGGTGTCGCGGCGGCCCAGTGCGGCGGCGGCTGACTGTGACGGCCGTTGCTGTCTCGCACCGGCCCCGTGGTGGGCTCGTCGAAGCGCTGTTCTGCGCGAAAGCCACCGGTGTCGAAGCCGTCAGGCACGCCCTGTCCCCCTAGCTCGTCTTTCCTTCGCGCACGACACTAGCGCAGCGATCAGCCGACTCCCGCGTACGAATGCAGGCCGACCGTCACCAAGTTGATGAAGAACAGGTTGAACACCATCGCGACGAAGCCGACGACGTTGATCCACGCCGCCTTCTTGTCACGCCAGCCCGCGGTGGACCGAGCGTGCAGGTACGCCGCATACACCACCCACGCGATGAACGACACCGTCTCCTTGGGGTCCCAGCCCCAGTAGCGACCCCATGCCTCCTCGGCCCAGATCGCTCCGAAGATCACCCCGAAGCCGAACACGGGGAACGCGAAAATCGTTGTCCGGTAAGCGATCCGGTCGAGTGTTTGAGCATCGGGCAGCTTCTGCACGACGCGCGCCAACATCCCTTGCGTATCGGGCTGGCTGAATTTGCTCATCCGCAACAGGAACAGGATGCTCGCGACGCCGGCGACCAAGAACACCCCCGAGCCGAGGCTGACCACCGAGACATGAATCGGCAGCCAATACGACTGCAGCGCAGGCATCACCGGCGCGGCGGTGGCGTAGAGCCAGCGGCCCGAAATCGTCAGCAATATCAACACCGGCAACAGCACGAACACCCAGAGCGGGCGGTACTGCCGACGTCGCAACACAACCGCCGCGGCCACCAACCCGGACAGACATGTCAGGTTGATGAACTCGTACATGTTGCCCCACGGCGCACGCATGGTGGCGAACCCGCGCAGCGCGACGCACGCGAACAGCAAGCCGATTCCGACGTACACCAGCGCCAGGCCGGCGCCGCCGACGCGCTCGTCGAACGGTCGCGCCGGGTTGTCGGCCACGCCAGGTGCGGCACCGTCGCCGCCGACGCCGGCCGCTACCAGCTCCCGCGCCTCGGCCTTGCGGCTGCGGCTGTAGGCCAACTCGAACGCCAACAGCAGCAACGCCCCGACCAGCACGACGGTGGACGACGTGAAGGCCCAATCCGAATAAGTAGCCAGCGTCACGTCGACGTGCTCGGTATTCATGCGCGATCCGCCTTCGCTTCTCGCTCGGTATTCATGCGCGATCCGCCTTCGCTTCTCGCTCGGTATTCATGCGCGGTCCGCCTTCTCTCTCGTCGGCTCGGGCGCCGCCCGGTCCGGCAGCACTCGCGTGACCAGCCGTTCGAACTCGTCACCCCAGCCGGAGTTGTCGGTGCGGGCCAAGCCGCCCAGCTCGACGTTCACGGTACCGACGACCTCTGACGGAACGATCCGGACCCAAATCCGTCGCCGCCTGATCACCAGCGACACCAACAAGCCGGCCATCATCGTCAACGCGAACACGAGCACCCACATCTGGCCGGGATCGTGGGAGACCTGGAGGTTGACGAACGGCACCGCACCGTCGAATCGCACCACGGTGCCGTCGTCGAGCCGCACCTGCTCACCGGCCCGCAGGTTGACCCGCGCCACCTTGGCGAGCCGGCCCTGATGCATCAGCGCCGGGTCGAGCGAAAACAACGACTGCGGCTTGCCGGTGTCCAGACCGGCGTCACCGCGGTAGACGTCGACCGCCACCGCCGGGGCGTTGAGCGTCGGGAAGCTCGACGACAGCAGGGCGCCGTCCAGCTGTTCGGTGGGCGCGAACAATCCCTGGATCGCGATCTGGTGCTTGCGACGTTCATTGGGATCGGGATAGGTGCCGCCCGGCGGGTCGAACCGCATCGCGCCCGACGAGAGCAGCGTCCGCGGGTCGTCAGGCCGCCACTGCACGGTCTGGGTGCGGGTCTGCCCGTCGCGGAAGGTCACCGTGAACGTCGGCGCGTAGCCGTGGCCTTGCAGGTAGATCCGGTCGCCCTCGATGCGCAGCGGGTGATTGACCTCAAGCCGGTACGGCCGCCACCTGCCGGCGGTCACGTCGTCGCCGGCTTGATAGTCGATGTTCGCGGCGAACGACGTCGCCTGCCCCGATGGCAGATAGTGTGCTTGAAAATCGTTGACCCTCACACAAATCGGGTTCAACGATGTGCCGTCGACGGTGTTGCCGGCACGGAACGAGTCGAACGCCGCGGGTGACGCGGAGCAGAATCCGGGACCGCCGTCGGCGATCACCACGACGTTGCCCTCGTAACCGAAAAGCTTCCCGACCGCCACCGCCACCAGCAAGCCCAGCAGCGAGAAGTGGAACACCAGGTTGCCGAATTCGCGCAGATAACCTTTCTCCGCTGAGATTTCGACGACATCACCGCTGCGGCGGGTGACACGGCGCCAGCCGCCGAGCCGGTCGTCGATCTCGGCGGCAAGCGCTTCCGGTTCCGCCTCGAGCCGGCGCTCGGCATGCTTGGGCAGCCGAAAAAGGTTGCGCGGCGCGGCGACTGGAGTCGCGCGCAAGCTCTTGACGTGGTCGACCATCCGCGGTACCAGGCACCCGACCAGCGACACGAACAACAGCACGTAGATGGCGGTGAACCAGAAGCTCGAGAACACGTCGAATGCCTGCAGCCGGTCAAGCCACGGTCCGATCGTCGGATGCTCGTCGATGTACTGGATCACCTTGGTCTGGTTGAGGTTTCGCTGCGGCAGCAGAGCGCCCGGCACGGCGCCCAGCGCAAGCAGGAACAAGAGCACAAGCGCGGTGCCCATCGATGTCAGCGCCCGCCACGTGTTGCGGGCCCATGCGACAGCGTGCCTCATATCGGCAGCCTCACGTCTGTGACGAACGCGTCACGCACCCAGGCGATGAAGTCGTTCCAGACGCCGGTGACCAGTGCCAGACCGACCGCGATCAGTAGTGCTCCGCCGAAGATCTGGATCGCGCGGGTGTGCCGGCGCAGCCAGCCCAGCCCGCGCACAGCCCACGCGGAACCGAATGCCAATATCACGAACGGAATTCCGAGACCCAGACAGTACGCCACCACCAGCAGCACGCCCCGCGTGACGCTGGCCCCGTCGGTGGCCGACGCGACCGCGACCACCCCGGTCAGCGTCGGGCCCAGGCACGGCGTCCACCCCAGCGCGAACACCGCACCGAGCAACGGGGCACCCGCCACAGTCGACACGCGGCGCGGCGTGAACCTGGCTTGGCGCTGCAACGCGGGAATGAACCCGACGAACACCAGCCCCATCACGATCGTCAGCACGCCGCCGATGCGTTGCAACAGAAGCTGATTGGTGATCAGTGTCGTGGTCATCCCGAGCACCGCGACCGTGCCCAGCACAAACACCGTGGTGAAGCCGGCCACGAACAAGACCGCAGAGCCGGCCACTCGCCAGCGGGCGGTCCTGACGGCGACCTGGCCGTGCGCCTGCTCCTCACCGACGACCGCAGCGAGATATGACAGATAGCCCGGTACCAGCGGCACCACACAGGGCGACGCGAACGACACCAGACCAGCCAGCGCGGCCACACCGACCGCGACGAGCAGTGGCCCGGCGGCGGCGAGGTGAGCGAAACCCGTCACTGCACTCCCGGTTTCGGTTGCTCAGCCGCCAGCCGCTGCACCACCGGCAGCAGGTCCTCGGCAAGCAACTCACGCAGAAACACCGCTGCGACTCGGTGCTGGCGGTCCAGCACCAGGGTGGACGGGATCACGGTGGTGGGGAACTTGCCACCGAACGCGATCATCGTGCGCATCGCCGGGTCGTAGATGGACGGGTAGGCGATCTTGCGGTCGATAACGAAATCCTTTGCGGCGTCGCGGTTGCCGTCGCGCACGTCGATGCCCAAGAACGCCACGCCGTCACGGCGGGTGGCGTCGTAGACCTGCTGCAGCTCGGCAATTTCGGCGCGGCAGGGGCCGCACCACTGTCCCCAGATGTTGACGACGACCACCTGACCGCTGAAGTCGTTGAGCCCCACCGTCTTCGCGGGGTCCATCAAGCTCGGTCCAGCTAGGTCGCCGGGGCGACGACGGGTGTCGGGTGGGTCGTAGAAGATGTCGGTTTGGCCACCCGGTGCGACGAACTCGAACGTGCCGCCCTGCGCGACCGCGTCGTCGCCGGTGGAGCAGGCGGTCGACAGTGCCGCCACAGCCGCCAGCGAGGCGATCAGCCGACGCATCGTCATTCCGCGGCCGGTTCCCAGTAGTTCGCGCGAATGAAATTCTCGCCGTCGAACACCAATGACGTCAGCGACGCCAGATCACACTGCCGCTTGCGCGGGTCGTGCCACAGCCGCTTGTTTTCCAGATGTCGCCGCAGCGTCCACACCGGCAGTTGATGGCTGACCACTACGGCCTCGTGGCCGGCTGCCTTCGCGCGTGCCTTCTCGACCGCGGTGCGCATGCGCGCGGCGATCTCCTTGTACGGCTCTCCCCACGACGGCCGAAACGGGTTGACCAGATACCGCCAATTGCGCGGATCCCGCAGGGCGCCGTCGCCGGGCGAAACACGCTGTCCCTCGAACACGTTCACTGACTCGATCAGGTCTGGGTCAGTCACCACGTCCAATCCGTGGCGGGCAGCGATCGGCTCGGCCGTCTCCTGAGCCCGCTGCAGCGGCGAGGCCACCACCAAGACGATGTCGTTGTCGGCCAGCGCCTCGGCCACCGCCTGGGCCTGCGCGCGACCCCGTTCGGATAGTCCGTAGCCGTCCAGCCGGCCGTACAGGATCTTGTCGGGATTGTGCACTTCGCCATGTCGCATCACGTGCACGGTCGTGGTCTCTGCCATCACGCCTCCGGTCGTGGGGCTTTCGCCGCGGCCCGGGCGGCGGCGGGCAGCGCGGCCTCGATGCGGTGGAACGCCTCTTCATCGAGAACCGCTGAGACGAACCAGGTTTCGAATGGGCTCGGGGGCGCGTAGACGCCGCCGTCGAGCAGCGCATGAAAAAACGCCGGATATCGCCATGTCTGACTGGCCTTGGCCGAGGCGAAGTCGTTGACCGGACGGTCACCGAAGAACACCGACAGGAAGTTCCCGGCACGCGGAATGGCGTGTGGCACACCGGCTTCCGCGAGGGAATCATGCAGCAGCTCCGCCAGCTGCTCGGCGTTGTCGTCCAGATTGCGGTACACGGATTCGTCGGCGGCGCGCAGCGTCGCCAGCCCGGCCGCCACCGCGACCGGGTTCCCGGACAGGGTGCCGGCTTGGTACACCGGACCCAGCGGCGCCAACCGCTCCATCACCTCGGCGCGCCCCCCGAACGCCGCGGCCGGTAGCCCACCGCTCATCACCTTGCCGAAGGTGTACAGATCTGCCTGCACCGGCTCCAGCCCGTACCACCCCGACGGGCTCACCCGGAAGCCGGTCATCACCTCGTCGCTGATGAGCAGCGCCCCGGCTTGTCGAGTGATGCGGCGCAACGCCTCGTTGTAGCCCGGCTCCGGCGCGACAGTGCCCATGTTGCCGGGGCAGGCTTCGGTGATGATGGCCGCGATCTCGGTGCCGAACCGGTCGAAGGCCTGCTGCACCGCGCCGACGTCGTTGTAGGGCAGCACGATCGTGTCCGCGGCCGTCGCACCGGTGACCCCGGGCGTCGACGGCAGGCCCAGCGTCGCCACCCCGGAACCGGCGTCGGCAAGAAGCGCGTCGACGTGGCCGTGGTAGCAGCCGGCGAATTTAACGATCTTGGGCCGGCCGGTGAACCCGCGGGCCAGCCGCACCGCGCTCATGGTGGCCTCGGTGCCGGAGTTGACCAGTCGGACCCGCTCGGCCGGTGGTACCCGGCGGCTGATCTCCGCGGCGAGCTCGGTCTCCGCGGGTGTGGGGGCACCGAAGCTCAAGCCGGTGGCGGCGGCGCGTTGCACGGCCTCGACGACCGCTGGGTGGGCGTGACCGAGGATCATCGGGCCCCACGAGCAGACGAGATCGACGTAGCGGTTGCGGTCGGCGTCGACGAGCCAGCAGCCGCGGGCCGACGTGATGAACCGCGGCGTGCCCCCAACCGACTTGAAAGCCCGCACCGGCGAGTTCACGCCGCCCGGGATCACGTCGCAGGCTTGGGCGAACAGGCGGGCGGAAACAGCGGTGCGTGCGGCGCCGTCGTCGAAGCGGATCTGCTCAGCGCTGCACATGGGAACCAGTGTCCCAGCTGCAGGCCAGGCGCCGACTACAGGGTGTAGGACCTCTAGCCGCTGCCGGACGAGATCTTCGCCACGGCCGACAGGTGGTCGTTGGCGGCGTTCGCGTGCGTGACGAGCGCGTCGAGGTCCGGCGAATCGGCCAGGCAGGCTTGCGACGCGGCGTCGATCTCACTGACCGCGGCCTGCGCCTCGTCGGTGAGCGCCTGCTTCGGGGCGGGCAGGGTTGCGGCGAACCGGGCGCCCGCGCTGCTCAGCTGGCGGCACGCCGACTGCGTCGCACCGATGTCCGAAGCGTTCAGCGCGTCGCCCAGGCTGCCCAACGCCTGCTGGATCGCCTGGAACGGTGCATTGGCCTTGCTACCCCAGTCGGTGCTGTTCTCGGCCGGGCGTGGCTTCTGCGTCTGCCCGATCGCCGAACGAGGCTGCGGTACGGGCTTGGGCCCGAAGATCGGCCGCGGCACCCACGGTGTAGCGGTGGCTGCCGCCGTGGGCGACGAGACCACCGGCGCGCCCTCCGGCGCTGCCGCGGCCACGACACTGGCGATTACCCCCGCAGAAACCGCAGCCGCGATTCCCGCCCACTTAGTCCGGGTCGACATCGATGTCCCCCTGCGTTCGCGCAAGAATTGCTGAAAACCGACTGTAAGCGACGTAGGCGGTCCCGCTCGCCAGAAATGGAGATCTGGTGACTTAGGTCCTCGCGGGAGTGAGCGCGAAGACGGGATGGTCAGCTTCGTGCGGCAATTTGCGGAAGTACCCGTCGACCATCCTTCCGGCCTTCTGACGGTAGGCCGTCAGGACGGCTTGCCGGTCCTTCTCGGGAATTTCGCGGGCGGTGTAGCTGGTGGTGCGGCCTTTCGTCGTGATCGTGACGTTCGGATCGGCGCGCACGTTCTTCACCCACTGCGATTCGCCTCGGGTGGACACCAGGTACTTGGTGCCGCCCACGTCGACGGTCAGGACGGGCACTTTCTGCGGTTCCTTGCTGCCCCGCTTCGTCACCGTCAGCGTTTCCGTGTTGGCCATGCCGCTGGCCATCGCGAGCCGGTTGAAGATCTTGGCGGTGAACCACGGCGGCTTGAGGTAGGCCATGCCCACGAGTTTGATGGTCACCATGCAACTGCCGCAATGGCTTGCCCGGTTCAATCGCCGCGTCACAAACCCGATTCAGCGGCTGTGGGCGGGCTGGCTGCCGGCGATGGGCATCCTCGAACACGTCGGACGGCGGTCGGGCAGGGTCTACCGCACGCCGCTGAACGTGTTCAGCACCCGCGACGGTGTCGCGATATTGCTGACCTACGGGCCCGACCGCGATTGGCTGAAGAATTTGACATCTGCCGGGCGGGGCCGAATGCAGCGCCACGGTAAGACGTTCACCGTGACAGATCCCCGGGTGATGCCGAAATCTGTGGCGGCGCCGTCGGTGAAGGGGCTGTGGCGGCCGATCTTCGCCAGGCTGCCGTTCGAGTACGCAGTGCTGCTGAAAAGAGAAGACGCATGAGCGATTTCGCGCGCCGACGAGCCCGTTTCAACCGGCAGGTGCTCAACCGGCTGGTCCGGCCGATCAGCGGCTGGGTGTCGATGTGGTCGATCATCGAGCACGTCGGACGACGCTCCGGCAAGACCTATCGCACGCCGGTGTCGCTTTTCCGCACTCACGACGGCGTCGCGGTGCTGTTGCCGTACGGAACCGACAGCGACTGGGTGCGCAACGTGCAGGCGGCCAATGGTGCTCGAGTGATGCTGAACGGCAAGACGTTTCGTGTGACGAATCCCCGAATTCTGCCGACCGCCGAAGCGGTGGAGTCGGTGAAGCCGCCCTGGCGGCAGATCATGAAGGCGACGGGCATCAAGTCGACGCTGCTGCTGACCCGAGCGTGAACTCCTGGCGAGGCGCCTCGGCGTGTCGTCGCCGTGGACGCACGTTGGTGGTCCGGCCCAGCGCCGGCCACTACGCCGGAACGGCGCGCAGCGCCGCGGGCAGACTCGGCAGGAAATGGGCGGCGGCGAATGTCCTGATGTCGTCGGCCGTCTCCAGCGGTGTCGACGACGGCAGCAGCAGCGCCATCAGGGCGTAGCGCAGGATGATGTCCGCGAGCTCGTCGACGGCCTGATCGCCGATCCGCTCGGCGAACCCGGCCGGGAAGATGACTCGCAGCGCCCCGGCCATCCGCTCGACCGCCGCAGGCCAGTGCTGGTGGGCCAGCGCCAGCGTGAGCGCCGGCTCGTCGGTGATCATCCGATTGAGCACCCGATGCCGGCGCAGCTGCAGGATCGCCGAGGTGAACGCCTCCACATAGTAGTTGCTCTGCGGCCCACGGCTTTTCAGCTGCTGAGCGATGTCGGCGAACAGCGCGGCGTTCTCCCGGTCGATGACCGCGGTGACGAGCTGGTCACGGTTGCTGAAGCGCCGGTAGATCGTCATGCGGCTCACGCCGGCGCGCCGGGCGACGTCGTCGAGCGCCACCCGGCGAAACCCGTGGCGCTCGAATTCCACCATCGCCGCGTCCAAGATCGCGGTCGTGACGGGGTCAGCCAGCTGCTGCTCTGGCATATCCGGACCGGGCAAACTTGTTGTACCGCAAGCGCATTGGCAGACGGTCCCACAGCCAGTTGACCGGCCGTGATCGGCACAGCGCGGCGAACCGCTGGTAGCGCCGTTCTTGACGGTCACTCCACGACAGACCCAGCAGAACCCGTGCCCGCGGCGGCAGACCGCCCGTCGTCAAGAACGCCGCCACCGGATTGAACAGCGGCGCCACCATCCGCCACACCAGCGGCGAAACACCTTTCGGGCACGGAAAACCCTTGGTGACGTAGCCGACGCCGTACTTCGCGGTGGGATGGGCGACCACGATCTCGTCGAGCATCGTGTCCCAATACTGTTCGAATGCAGCGTAATCCGCGGGCATCACCCGGTCGCTGACGCCGTAGCGGCGGTACCAGGTCTTCGACTCCAGATAGATCTGTTCCTTCTCGGCGCGGCTGAGCCGCTTGACGAAAGTGTCGGCGAAGTAGAGCACCTGCTCGACGAAGGTGGCGTGCGCCCAGAAATAGGTTTCCGGGTCGAGCGCGTGATAGCGCCCGCCGTCGGGCATATCGCCCTTGATCTGGTGGTGGAAGTCGCGGACCTGGTGGCCGGGGTTGTCTGCGTCCGAGCCGTAAACGGTGTTGAAGATCGGCGGCAGCGAGCGCTTGACGCGGGCGGCGGTGTCGGAGAAGAACACCGAGTGGTCGAGGACGCCCTGGCCGAGTTCGGCGAGCATGTTCTGCAGCACGGCCGGGCGTGGGCCGATCAGAAACATCCGGTTGTCGCCGAAATACCGCCACACCAGCGACTGCGGACCCAGCGGCAACGCGTCGTCGGTCGCGGGCGTGGTCTGCGCGAGCTCAGTCATGGAGACGATGTTACAGACACTGCACTCTGTAACAGCTCGCGGTGGCGCCGGAGCCGTGCGATGCCGACGACCGCGAGCACACCGGCGGCGGTGCCCAGCATGAATGCCAGAACCAGCAGCGGCGGGTAGTACGCGACCGAACTGGTGACAGGCTCGCCATCGGCAACCGGCGAAACCACGACGGTCGATTGAGCCCCGAGCCAGCTGAACACACAGCCGGCCGCCAAGGCGACGGCCAGCACGAGCTCGACGATGGCGCGCTTCACGTGGCGGCGCCGGGTGGACGGTTCTCGGCGCTGCGCTGCTGCACGAGTTCGGTGAGCGCAGCTCGCAGTTCGCGATGCCGGCGCGCCCACGCCTGCACCGTACGGTCCTCGGTGAGTTTGAGCCCGATCCCGAAGCGGCCCCGAGGTACGCCCGTCAGTTCGCCCAGCGCGCGGGCCGACTGCCATTTGGGCGGATCCGCATCTTTGTCGGCCTCAGGAAAAACCCGCACGATCGCGCTGACGTCGATGGTCTCGGTGCCCTGGCGCAGCGTCTCGCGGGTCAGCTCGACCGACGTGTGGGTTCGTGCGGCCTTGATCTGGATGGCGAGGAACCCCGACACCATCACGAGGAAGAACGCCGGGATGATCAGCTGCGGGCCGACCCCCGCGTTGACCTCGATGCCCAGCATGATCGCCGCCGCCAGCGGCCCGGCCAGCAACCACCACCAACTGGCACCCGCCTCGCGGAACAGCGGCGCCGACGGCGGGCCGTCAGTCACCCTGTGCCCCTGCATCCACGGCGTCGAACCACGCGGTCGCGGAGTCGCGGCTGGCCGCCACCGCCGCGACGAGCAACGCGATTGCCGCCGGCAGCGGCATCACGATGCCGAGCAGCAGCGCACACAACACCAGCAGCAGCACGATTCCGTACGACAGCGCGACGCACGCCCTTCGAAATCGCTTGTCGCCCTTCCGCGTTCGACCGACCAGGAAAGCGAGTAACGCTCCGGCGAGGATGAACAGCACACCGAATCCACGGAAGACGAACGCCATCGAGCGGACCTGATCCTCCGACAGGCTGGCAGTGGGAAAGCTCCCGACGAGCCGGCCGTAGTCGGCAGTCACGGCCAGCAGTCCGCTGAGCACGAGCCAAATCGCCGCAACCACCCACGCCCAGAACGCGATCTGGACCGACACGGGGCGCGAGTTGGCTGAGGTCATGATCGAACCACTTTATCGACTTTCAGCGCGTGAAATAGGCGTGTGCGTCTTTGCGGTGCAGCAGGAACACACCGCCGAGAATCAGCACCGACCCGACGATGCCCGTGATCGCATAGACCACCGCGCCCAGCGTGGGGCGCTGCACCGTGAACAGGCTGGTGACGACGTAGATCACCGACGCGACGCCGCCGCCGGTCAGCAGCGTGCGCGCCCACCGGTAGCCCTGCCGCATCAGAAAAAGGAAGGTGACCACCAGCGCAGTCACGACGAACATGGCCAAGCCGGTGATCGAGTAGACGACGACATTGTGCGGCACCTCCGGCGACGTCGCGGTGTCCACGGCCTCTCCGATCAGCAGCAGCGGCAGCGCCGACAGCCACAGCCCGAACCCGGTGCCGACGTCCACCGGCCGGGTGGGCGGCTCCTGCTGCTGCTTGGGGGATTCAGCCGAGCCAGTTGGCGACATCCGCGGCCCAGTACGTCAGCACGATGTCGGCGCCCGCGCGCCGGATGCTGGTGAGTGTTTCCAGCGCAGCCGCCCGCCCGTCGATCCAGCCGTTGGCGGCGGCGGCGCTGATCATCGCGTACTCACCCGAGACCTGGTATGCGGCGACCGGCACCGGTGAGACCTCGGCGGCGGCGCGCACCACGTCGAGGTACGCCATCGCGGGTTTGACCATGATGATGTCGGCGCCTTCGTCGATGTCCAGCGCGATTTCCCGGGCGGCTTCCCGCGCGTTGCCGGCGTCCTGCTGATAGGTGCGCCGGTCGCCGGACAGACTCGAGGCCACCGCTTCCCGGAACGGGCCGTAGAACGACGACGCGAACTTCGCCGCGTACGCGAGGATGGCGACGTCGGTGTGGCCTGCTGCGTCCAACCCGTCACGGATCGCGGCGACCTGGCCGTCCATCATGCCGCTGGGCGACACCACGTGTGCACCCGAATCAGCTTGTGCCACAGCCATTTCCACGTACCGCGACAGCGTCTGGTCGTTGTCGACCCGACCGGAGAAGTCCACCACCCCGCAGTGCCCGTGGTCGGTGAACTCATCGAGGCAGGTGTCGGCCATCAGCACGGTGGCCGAGCCCAGCTCCTTGTTCAGCTCGCGCAGAGCCCTGTTCAACACCCCGTCGGCAGCGACGGCAGCCTCTCCGGTGGGATCCTTGTCCTGCTCGCGGGGAACACCGAACAGCATGATGCCGCCCACGCCGGCAGCGACCGCGTCGGCAGCCGCCTGGCGCAGGCTGTCGTAGGTGTGTTGCACCACGCCGGGCATCGACGCGATCGGACGAGGTTGGTCTATCCCGTCGGCGACGAACATCGGCAACACCAGATGCCTTGGCTCCAAGGACGTTTCCGCGACGAGCCGCCGCAGCGCCGGGGTCGAGCGCAGGCGGCGCGGACGCTGGCGGGGGAACCCCACCCCCTACCGCCTGCGGCTCTTCTTACGCGGCGGCGGCAGCGCGCCCTCGGCCCGCAGCCGCGCAGCGTGCTCGGCCAGCGCGTCGACCAGCGGCCCGATCTGCGCCACCTCCGGCTGCACGTCCACCCGCAATCCGAATTCGGCCGCGGTCTCGGCCGTCTTCGGCCCGATGCACGCCACGATGGTGCGGGCGTGCGGCTTGCCGGCGATCCCGACCAGGTTGCGCACCGTCGAACTCGACGTGAAACAGACCGCGTCGAAACCGCCGGACTTGATCATCTCCCGGGTCTCGGCCGGCGGCGGCGCCGCGCGGACCGTGCGGTACGCCGTGACGTCCTCGATCTCCCAACCGCGTTCGCGCAAGCCTTCGGCCAACGTCTCGGTGGCGATGTCGGCGCGCGGCAGCAGCACACGGTTGACCGGGTCGAAAACGTCGTCGTAGGGCGGGAATTCGTCGAGCAGGCCCAGCGAGCTCTGCTCGCCGGACGGCACCAGTTCGGGGGTGATCCCGAATGCCCGCACCCGGTCGGCGGTGGCCTGTCCCACGCAGGCGATCTTCACACCGGAGAACGCGCGGGCATCGAGGCCGAATTCGCCGAACTTCTCCCACACCGCGCGCACCGCGTTGGTGGACGTGAACACCACCCACTGGTAGCGCCCGTCGACCAGGCCCTTGACGGCCCGCTCCATCTGCGCGGGACTTCGCGGCGGTTCGACCGCGATCGTCGGCACCTCGATGGGCACCGCGCCATGCCCGATCAGCCGCTCACTCATGTCGCCGGCCTGGTCCTTGGTGCGCGGCACCAGGACCGTCCAGCCGTACAACGCCCGGCTCTCCCACCAGTTCAGCTTCGCGCGGTGGGCGACGGTGCGGCCGATCGTGACGATCAGCGGGCCCGTCAACGGTCCGGCGGGGTCCGACGCGCCCAGCGCCGCCGTGTCGGTCAGCGTCTGCAGTGTGCTCTCCACCGACCGCTGCTGGGTGGTGGTGCCGTGGGCGGTGACCACGCACTGCGTGGTCTCGTCGAGCCCGTAGTCGATCAGCGTGCGCGCGGCCTCCGCCAGGTGTTCGGCGGTGGCCTGCAGGATCAGCGGGCCAGGTGCTGCCGCCAACGCCGCCCAGTCGACATTGGGGTCGCGCACGTCGGCGACGGTGTGCGACGAACCCAGCGGCAGCCCGGCGTACGTCGGCACCGCGGTGCTGGCCGGCAGACCGGGAACGATTTCGAAATGCAGATGTGTCTTGGCCACGGCCTGCACCTCGGTGATCACCGAGTCGACCGAAAGCGGGTCGCCCGAGACCAGCCGGACCACGTCGATGCCGCCGCGCGCCTCGGCGGTCAGGGTCTTGGCCACCTCGGCCGGGTCGCCGAGCGCGGGGCGCACCTCGGGGACAGACGGCAGGTCGGGGTCCACCGTGTCGTCGGTGATACCCGGATCCGGCGACGACAGCTTCGGCGGCTCAGGCAGACTCGTCCCCACCAACGCCAGCACCTCGGCCGGCACGTCGGGATCGGTGAACACCAGCTCCGCACACGCAAGTACCTGGCGTGCCCGCCCCGTCAGAAGGCCCGGGTCGCCGGGCCCCGAACCCACGAACACGACGCGTCCCGGCTTGGCCTTCCGCCCTCGCGTCATCCTTACCTCGCTTTACCCATTACTCGCGCTCACGCGCGGACATCAACTCCCGGGCGCCCAGTTCGAACAGCTCGGCGGCAACAGAGCGGCCAAGCTCCGCAGCCTGCCCGGGCGTTCCGATCCCGGACGCACGGATCACGTCGGATCCGTCCAGCGTCGCCACGCAGCCGCGCAGCGACAGCTCGTCGAAGACGCGGCCGTCCTCGTCGATCGACTCGACCACCTCCGCGATCGCGCCGACCGGCGCGGAGCAACCCGCCTCCAGTTCGGCGAGCAGGACTCGTTCCGCGGTGACCGCTGCGCGCGTGTCGGCGTCGTCGAGTTCCGCCAACAGCGCCGCGAGCTCGGTGTCGCCGCTGCGGCACTCGACCGCGAGCGCACCCTGAGCCGGCGCGGGCAACATCTGCACCGGCTCGAGCGTCTCGGTGACATCCGCGAGTCGTCCGATGCGGGCCAAGCCCGCCCGGGCCACCACGACGCCGTCGAGATCACCGTTTTCCACCCTGTTCAACCTGGTATCAAGGTTGCCTCTTAGGGGGCGGATTTCCAAACCGAGACCCAATGCTCTAAGCTGTGCGGCCCGTCGCGGGCTCGATGTGCCGATCACCGAGCCGGCAGGCAACTCGCCGAGCACCAAACCGTCCCGGGCCACCAGCGCGTCGCGCGGGTCTTCGCGCCTGGGAACTGCGGCGATCGTGAACCGCGGGTCGGGGGCGGTCGGCAAGTCCTTGTAGGAGTGCACGGCCATGTCCACGCGGCCGTCGTGAATCGCCTCGCGCAGCGCTGCGGTGAACACGCCGACACCGATCATCGCAATCGGCTCAGCCGACCGGTCGCCCTCGGTGCTGATCGTGACCAGTTCCGCCGCGTGGCCCCGCGCGATGAGCGCGTCTCTGATGGCACCGGCCTGGGTGGTGGCCAACAAACTGCCCCGGGTGCCGATCCGTATGGTCAAGCGCTACCTGGGAGCTTCCGGTTCGATCGTCAGCGGCAGTTCTCCGGCCGCGACGGCGTCGACGGCCTGCGGGTCGAGTTCGAAGAGCTCACGCAGCGCCTCGGCGTAGGTGTCGCCGCCCGGCGCGCTGGCGAGCTGCTTGACCCGCACGGTCGGGGCGTGCAGAAGCTTGTCGACGACCCGGCGCACGGTGCGCGCGACCTCCTCGCGGTGGGCGCCGTCCAGACCGGGCAGGCGGTTGTCCAGTCGCAGCAGCTCAGCCTCGACCACCTCGGCGGCACGCTGACGCAGAGCGGTGACGGTCGGGGTGACCTCCGCCATCCGCTGAGCCGAAAGGTATTGCGCCACTTCGGAAGCCACGATCAGGCGGGCTGCTTCGGCGTCGGCTGCGGCGGCGCGCGCCGACGGCTCGCGCTGGATGCGGTCCATGTCGACGACGTGCACGCCGGGCAGCCCGGCGACCGCCGGGTCGACGTCGCGGGGCATGCCGAGATCGCAGATCACCAGCTGCCGCTCACTGCCGTGCGCCAGTCCGCGGTGCACGTCGGCGAGCGAGACCACCGGACGGACTGCGCCGGTACAGCAGACGACGAGATCGGCTTCGGCGAGCACGTCGGAAAGCTGATCGAGCGTCCACGCGTCGGCCTCGACACCGATATCGCGGAGGTTGTGGGCCAGCCTGCGAGCCCGGGGCAGCGACCTGTTGACGACGCGGACGCGGGCCACCCCGGCGCGGGCCAGTTGCTTGGCGGACAGCGCTCCCATCGCGCCGGCGCCGACGACCACCGCGGTGCGGCCGGCCAGCCCGTCCAGCCGCGTCTGCGCCATGCCCAGCGCCACCGACACCACCGAGGCGCCGGCGGCGTCGATGCTGGTTTCGCTGTGCACGCGCTTGCCCACCGACAGCGCGCGCTGGGCCAGTTCGTGCAGCACCCGCCCGACGGTGCGGTTGGCCTCCGCGGCCGCATAGGCCCGCCGGACCTGGCCGAGCACCTGCTGTTCGCCGACCACTGCGGAATCCAGCCCGCTGGCGACCGCGAACAGGTGCTCGACGGCCGCTTCCGCGTAGCGCACGTAGGCGTATTTGGTCAGATCCTGCAGCGACATGCCCGAATGCTCGGAAAGCACTTGGCCGATCGCGGACAGGCCGCCGTGGAATGCGTCGACGACCGCGTACACCTCGACGCGGTTGCACGTTGACAGCACCAGGGCCTCGGTGATCAACGACGACTGCAGCAGCCGGTCGGCGATCTTCACCTGATCTGCTTCGTCGGTGCTCAGTTGCTCGAGCACCGCTACTGGCGCGCTGCGGTGCGACACCCCGAAAAGCAGCACGCTCACGGCCGAATCACCACGCTATCCACGGTAATCGTTTGATGGTTAGCCGACCAAATTCCTCCGCTTTTTCGCCGAAACGGTATTCCGCGCGGCCCGCTCTCGCACTTTCCCGCGGTGGCGTCAGTCCGGGTGAAGGTCAACGCGCCAAGTCCGCGCGCAGCCGGGGCTCGTCGACCTCCCAGTAGCTGTGCTCGCGCCCGTCGAGCAGCACTACCGGCAGCCGGTCACCGAACTCCGCACGCAGGCCACCTCGGCCGTCGGCCGCCTCGGCGTCGACGTCGGTGACCGACAACTCGAAGCCCAGCTCGTCGGCAAGCTCGCGAAGCCGCCGCCGGGCCTGCTCGCACATCACGCACCCGTCCCGTGTCAGCAACGTCACCTGTCGGTTCACGCCGCAAGTATCCGCGGTCGGTGTCCTACTGTTGAACGGTGACGGAATCCGCCTCTCAGGATGTCGCCGGTGACGCCAGCGCAGAAGCCGCCGTCGCCGATCTCGCGGCCGATGTCGCCCGCCACGCCGAACTGCCCGAACAGGCGCAGCCTGGTCCCCCGCCGCCACCCGTCGACCTCACGGCCGCAGCGTTTTTCGACGTTGACAACACGTTGGTGCAGGGCTCGTCCATGGTGCTGTTCGCGCGGGGACTGGCCGCCCGCAAGTACTTCAAATACAGCGACCTCCTTCGATTCTTCTACGCGCAGGCCAAGTTTCAGTTCACCGGCCGCGAGAACAGCGACGACGTGGCCGAGGGCAGGCGAAAGGCGCTGGCGTTCATCGAAGGCCGCTCGACGGCCGAATTGGTGGCGCTCGGCGAAGAGATCTACGACGAGATCATCGCCGACAAGATCTGGCCGGGCACGCGAGCGCTGGCTCAGATGCACCTCGACGCCGGCCAGCAGGTGTGGCTGGTCACCGCCACGCCGTACGAGCTGGCGAACATCATCGCCAAGCGGCTGGGTCTGACCGGCGCCCTGGGCACCGTCGCAGAATCCGTCGACGGCGTGTTCACCGGCCGGCTGGTCGGCGACATCCTGCACGGCAGCGGCAAGGCACACGCGGTGCGCTCGCTGGCGATCCGGGAAGGTCTGAACCTCAAGCGCTGCACGGCCTACTCGGACAGCTACAACGACGTGCCGATGCTGTCGCTGGTCGGCACCGCCGTCGCCATCAACCCGGACCATGCGCTGCGCGAACTGGCCCGGAAACGCGGCTGGGAGATCCGTGACTTCCGCACTGCACGTAAGGCCGCCCGCATCGGGGTGCCGTCTGCGTTGGCGCTGGGCGCGGCGGGCGGCGCGCTGGCCGCGATCGCGTCGCGCCGCCACGGCGAGCAGTGAAACCGGCATTAGATAGGCTCGCGGCGTTATGGCCATAGCTGAAGAGATCATCGGTACGCACTACCGCTATCCCGACTATTTCTCGGTGGACCGCGAGAAGATCCGCGAGTTCGCGAGCGCCGTGCAGAACGAGCACCCGGCGCACTACTACGAAGAGGCCGCCGCTGAGCTTGGCTACCCGGCCTTGGTGGCGCCGTTGACATTTCTGACTGTGGCGGGTCGCAAGGTTCAGCTGGAGATCTTCAAGAACTTCGACGTGCCGATCAACATGGAGCGGGTGCTGCACCGCGACCAGAAGATCAAGTTCCATCGGCCGATCCTGGCCGGCGACAAGCTGTTCTTCGACTCCTATCTCGACAACGTGATCGAGTCGCACGGCACCGTCGTCACCGAGATTCGCGGCGAGGTCACCGACGCCGACGGCAAGCCCGTGATCACCAGCGTGGTCACCGTGATCGGCGAGGCGCTGCACGAGGGCGAGCCGGACGAGGTGGTCGCCGCGATCGCCGCGCGCCGTGACGCGATGATCGCCAAAGCGCTAGGGAAGACGCCGGAGTCGGCTGAGCCGCAGGGTTAACCGAAGAACGTGTTGCGCCGGTTGGCCAGCAGCCGGTACAGCGTCTGCTGGATGGTTTCGCGCACCTGGTCGGTGAGCTCGAACGTGACCATGGGATCTTCCGGCGCGGAGTCGTCGTAATCGGCGGTGATGATCGGCTCGCCGAATTCGATGTACCACTTGGACGGCAGCGGGATCATGCCGACCGGCCCCGCCAGCGGGAACAGTGGGGTGATCGGAAAGTACGGCAGTCCGAACAGCCTGGCCAGCAGCTTCAGGTCGCCGATCATCGGGTAGATCTCCTCGGAGCCGACGATCGAGCACGGGATGATCGGCGCCTTGGTGCGCAGCGCCGCCGACACGAACCCGCCGCGGCCGAACCGCTGCAGCTTGTAGCGGTCCTTGAACCGCTTGCCCAGACCCTTGTAGCCCTCGGGGAAGACCGCCGTCAGCTCCCCTTTGGCCAACAGCCGGTGCGCGTCGGCGGTGCACGCCATCGTGTGCCCGGCTTTGCGCGCGGCCTGGCCCAGCAGCGGGCTGTCGAACACCATGTCGGCTGCCAACAACCGCAAAGACCGGTGCGACGGATGCTTGTCGTGCACAGCCACCGACGCCATCAGCCCGTCGAACGGCAACACCCCGGCATGATTGGCCACGACCAGTGCGGCTCCGGTGTCCGGGAGGTTCTCGACACCGCTCACCTCAACGCGGAACCACGACGTGAAGAACGTTCGCAGCAAAGGCAACACGACTGCGTCGTTGAAATGCGGGTCGAACCCGAATTCGTCGACGCTGTAGTCGCCGGTGAGCCGGCGACGGACGAAGTCCGCGACCGCACCGATCCGCCGGGCCAGCTCGTTGGGCTCCTCCGGCTTCTCGGCCGTGCCGGCGGCGCCTCGGTGCGCGTCGATTTCCCGCACGACGGCGGCGAGATCTTCAGCGGCGGCTTGGTGCTGCGGGTCGGACAGCACCGACGGATGTCGGCGCGAGGCCTCGGCGCGCTGGGCGACCCGCTGCGCCGCCCCTGGATTCCCATGCAGCGGAATCACTTTCGCCTTCGGCTCACCCGACACGATCGATACCTCTTCCCACCCGTCTGCTCGAGTGTCTGGTTGCGTCTACCCCCATCGCTGCGCAGTCGCCACCGCGCGGCTCTCCAGCGAGCGTACCCACCGAGGGTCGATGATTGGTGTGAGTCCGCGACCGCGAACGTAATCGTCGAACGCCTCGGCCGTAGACCACTTGGGATGGTAGTCCAGTTCCGTCTTCATCCGCGTGGTATCCATGACTCTGCCGAAGCTCAGGTAGTTCAACTGCTCGCGGTTGATCTCCGTGTAATGGTTCAGCCGCCTAAGCGAATCGACCGCCCACAACCCGAACCCGGGCACCGGTAACGGAATGCGGCCCGCCCGGCGGATTGCTTGGGACATCATGATGATCCCGTCGGCGCCGACGTTGAACGTGCCGGCCTTGCCGGCGACCGTGCCGCGCTCCAGCGCGCCGAGCGCGTCCTGCTCGTGCAGCAGCTGCAGCCGGGCGTCGCGTCCGAGCACGGTCGGCACGATCGGGCCGGCCAGGTAGCGCGACAGCGCCGTATCCATCGCCGGGCCGATCAGATTGGCGAGCCGCAGAATCGTCACCGCGATGTCCGGTCGGCGCCTGCCCAGTCCGCGCGCATAACCCTCGATGTCGAGACTGTCTTGGGCGAACCCGCTGCCCAGCGGCCGGCGGCTGGTGCAGTCCTCGGTGAACATCACCGGGTCGCGGGCGCTGGAGCCATACACCTCCGAAGTTGACTTCAGCACCACCCGTCGAACCGAGGGCGCCTTCTGGCAGGCGGCGAACAGCTGCATCGCACCCATCACGTTGAGTTCCTTGAGCGCGGCCCGCCCACCGGCTCTGGGCGCGTACGACGCGGCGGCGGCGTGCACCACCGTGTCCACGTCGTTGTTGCGAATTACCTTGGCAATGAAGGGGTTTCGGATGTCGGCGCGGACGAACTCCGCACGCCCCATCCGGCGTAGCAGATCCTTGCTCGGCGCGATCGCGTCGACCGCGATGATCCGGCTGATGCGAGGGTTCTGCGCTAGCCGGGCCGCGAGATAGCCGCCGAGGAAGCGGCATGCGCCGGTGACCAGAACCACGTTGGGGTACGCGGTTTCGGACGTGTTTTCCCCCGCGGAAGCCATCATGACAGCCTAGCGATCTGCGCCGGGCCCGGCATGGTCGAAAACCGAGCCGCAGCGGGCCGATTACTTGCCGAGTTTTCTGCGCTGAACCCGGGTCCGGCGAAGCAGCTTGCGGTGCTTCTTCTTCGACATGCGCTTGCGCCGTTTCTTGATGACTGAACCCATGAACTCCGCTACCTACTATGTGCCCGTCGGGGCTGCCAGTGCTACGTCTGCGTCCCGTTTACCCAGGGACCCGGACACTTTACCCGCCGACGAGCGAGATCGAAAAAAGCTGTGCGGTCAGCTGACGTCGAAGTACGACTTCTCCAGCATGTCGTGCACGGCTTTGGCATGCACGCGAAACGAGCGCCCCACTCGGACGGCGGGCAGTTCGCCGTTGTGCACCAATCGGTAGACCGTCATCTTGCTGACCCGCATCAAGCTGGCCACCTCGGCGACAGTGAGAAATTGAGCTCTAGCGGCCGGCTGAACGTCGGCGGCGGCAGAATCCCGCTTACTACTCGCAGAATCGCGCCCCGACGGCCCGTTCGTTGACGTCATCGCAACCCAATCCTTCAGGCGCGCGGGCGCCAGCGGCTTCCCCTCCGCTGGCACGGACGCGTGCATACATCGAGGAGAATAGCGGTACAGGTGGGATTACTGCGACGGGTGTGGGCTAATCCGTTGAAAATTAGGCGAACTACTCTGATGTAATTCCGAGCTGGCCAGCGCGGTTTTTCGCCGCCGCCACCGCCGCGGCGACCGCGGCCCTCATGCCACACCGCTCGAGCTCGGCCAATCCGGCCGCGGTGGTGCCGGCCGGTGAGGTGACCGTGGCCCGCAGCCGCGCCGGCGTGGTGTCGAGTTCGCCCGGCCGGCCGTCGTCGTCGAGCCGCTCCAGCAACATCGCTGCCGACCCCGCCAACGTTTGCACGACGAGGTCAGTGGCCACTGCCCGGCTCAGCCCCACCGCCACACCGGCGTCGACGAGCGCCTCGACCATCAGGAAAAAGTACGCCGGCCCCGAGCCCGAGACGGCGGTGACGGCGTCGAGCTGCGATTCAGGCACCGTCAGCACCCCGCCGACCGAGTCGAACAGCGCGGAGACCTCCTTGAGCTGCTCCTGTGAGGCGAAGCGGCCTTTGGCAATTGCGCTGACGCCCGCGCCGACCACCATCGGCGCGTTGGGCATCACCCGGATGACGGCCGCGCCGGCGGGCAGCTTGCCCTCGAAGAATGCGGTGCTGACACCCGCGACGACGGTGACGAACACGTGCTCGACGCTGCCGGCCTCGTCGCGCCCGACCGCGTCGGCGATCTCGTCGACCACCGCCTCGACGTCGGAGGGCTTGACCGCGACCACGACGAAGTTCGCGTTCTCCACCGCCTCGGCCACACCGGTCACCAGGACGGAGTAGGTCTCAGACAGGTGGCGGACGCGCGCCGGAAGCCGTTCGGCCACCACAATGTCCTTGACCTGCCGCCCTGATCGCAGCAAGCCGGCCAGCAGGGCCTCGCCGATATTGCCGCCACCGATGATCGCGATTCTGGACACCGCAGCAGCATGCCAGACGCTTTAGTGGTCCGGCACCAATGCCAGCTGGCGGGTCTGCACAATGATGCGCCCCTGGCTGTCGACGACGGTGTGGTCCTCGTCGAACCAGTCTTGGCCGATCTGTGTGGTGGTTGCCATGATCCGCAGCCAGCCGTCGGCAGGCAGCCCACGCAGGTATGCGGTGAGCTGCACCGTCGGCGCCCAGCCACGCCGGCCCACCGCGAACGCGACCGGCATCGAGACGTCACCGCACATCAGCGCGAACAGGATGTCGGGGGCCATGCCCCGGGGACGCGCCCAGATCTGGATCACTGGCGCCTCCCGGGTCGCCGAGCGCCCGTCGGGCACGCTTGACATCAGCGGCCGCACGTCGATGCCCTCCCAGTAGTTGACGGTCCCGAACATCGGATGGCCCGGGCCGATCGGCTCGACGTGGGGCGGCGGCTCGGGAGCCATCAGCGCCAGCACGGGGTTGGCGGACAGTAGCGGCGGCGCCAGGTGCTCCGGCTCGCCCAGCGTCACCACGGCGTGCACCGCGACGCGCTCACCGGCGCTGTCGCCGCCGATCAGCTCGACGTCGACGACGCTGATGCGGCGGCCCCGCTTGCGCACGAACGTCTCCAGCCGCATCTCGCCGGGACTCGGCGCGGACAGGAAGTTCGCCGACACCGAGATCGGCTGGATTTCACCGCCGAGCGCTTCCCGGGCGGCCGCAGCGCACAGCGACAACATCGCGCCGCCGTGCAGCTTCGGCCCGATGGTCCAAGTCTTGTTCAACTCGCCCGCGTACGCGCCGTCGCCCAGCGGCCGCAGGGCCATCGCGTCGGAGAACAGGCTGGATTCGGTCATGGTTTCCTTCAGCGCAGCAGGTGGGTGCGGGCGAACTCCAGCGACTCGGTCAGCAAGGCTTCGCGCTCGGCCTCAGTGCGGACCCCGGACGTGGTGACCTCAAGGATCACATGGCCGGCGAAGTCGCTGGCGGCCAGCATCTGGCACACCTCCGCGGCCGGCTGCGTGCCGCGCCCGGGCACCAGGTGCTCGTCGATGTAGGCGCCGGACCCGTCGGTCAGGTGCAGGTGTGCCAGCCCCGACCCCATCCGGCCGGCCATCTCCAGCGCGTCGGTGCCGGCGGTCGCGGTGTGGGACAGATCGAGCGTGTAATGCGCGTGGTTGCCCTCGAGCGGGTCATATGACGGCGAGAACGCCGAGATCGCCGGGCCGGGCCGGCCGCCACGCTTGCGCATCCGCTCGATCGACGCCTGGGTGCCGCCGAAGAACCGGTCGGCGCGGAACGGAAACATGTTCTCCACCGCGACGACGACGTCGCTGGACTCCTCGAGCCGCGCGACCTGTTCGGCGAAGCCCTCCGCGTAGCGGCGCTGCCAGCGAAACGGGGGGTGGACGACGACGGTCTGGGCGCCCAGCTTCTCGGCGGCGGCCACGCTGCGGTCCAGCTTCGGAATCGGGTTGGCGCCCCAAACCCGCTGCGAAATCAGCAGGCACGGCGCGTGCACGGCCAGCACCGGCACCCCGTACCGCTGCGACAGTTTGGCGATGGCGTCGACGTCCTGGCTCACCGACTCGGCCCACACCATCAGCTCGACGCCGTCGTAGCCGAGCCGCGCCGCGTACTCGAAAGCCGCCTCGGTCCTCAGCGGATAGACAGAGGCGGTCGACAGACCAACCTTGATCGCTGGGCGCACAGGGTTCCCGGCGCGCTAGCCCGACTGCAACAGCGCCAGCGGGCCGAGGGTGACCAGCGCGCCGACCGCCACCGCGATCAGCGTGCTGGTGATGTCCTCGGTCTTGCGAACGATGCGGACCGCGACCACCAAGCCCAAGATCACCAGCACCGACAGCACCAGCGCGACGATGTTGTTCCACTTCCACAGTTCGTCGAAGCCGATGAACAGCCCGGCGCCGAAGGCGACCGCCAGGATCGACTGCAGCACGATCAGCGCGCTGTGGCCGATCTGCTGCAGCCTCGACGGCGGCGCCTCTTCGTCGTAATCCTCGGCGGTGGTGGTCTCCCCGGGCACGTCGGGCAGCTCGGTCACCGAGTCGGCGACCGCGTCGTCGGAGTCCACGCCGGGCTCCTCGCCGCGGCGCAGCAGCTCGTCGTCCGAGCGGCCGCCGAACAGCGGCTCACGCACGGCGTGCAGGTACGTCGGCGGCTCGGCGAGATCGGCGCGATCCTCCTCGACCGCCACCGCGGCGTCGCGGCCCTCCGCGTCCTCCTCCACCTCGATGTCGAGGTTGTCGCGCGCGTCCGCTACGCCTTGCGCGTCTTCGAAGTGCTCCACGTCCTCCACGTCGATGGGGTCGGGAACCATCTCTTCGGCGGGCACGTCGGCGGCGACCAGTTCGTCGGCCGCGTCCTCAGTAGCCTCGGGCTCCGCCTCGGCGGTCTCGGCGACGGGTTCGGTGGCGCCGTTCGTATCGGCGGGCGCTTCGGCGGGTGGTGCCTCGTCGGGTGGTGCCTCGTCGCGGACGATCGGGATCTCACCAGTCAATTCGGCCACGGTGACCGCGTCCGAATTGCCCCGGCGGCGACGTCGACGCCCACCGACCGGCGGGGCGCCGATGGTCCCATTCCGCGCCAGCAACTCCGCGACCGAAATAGGCCGGGTATCGGAGCTGTCGTGGGGTCCGGTCATGGCTCAGTCGCCCGCCCGTCGTTTCAGGTCCACGTGAGAAGCATCTGCCACCGAAGTCTCCACCGCCCGCTTGTCAGCTCCGCTGACAGTGGCCTTTTTGTCAGCTCCGCTGACGAAAGCCGTTCCATCAGCTTCGCTGTCGAGTTTCCGCAGAATAAGGCCCTCCCGCAACGCCCAAGGGCAGATGTCCAGGGTTTCTATCGACAGGGCTTTCATGCTTGCCTCGGCTACCAACGCTCCAGCCACGATCTGTGGCGCTCGCTCGGCGCTCACTCCTTCCAGTTCGGCGCGGTCGGCCGTGGTCATCCGCGAGATGAATGCGATCAATTGCCGCAGCCCGGTCGCCGTCAATGTTCTTTTTACGCGCGGCCCCGCTCCCGAGGGCGCCGCGCCAGTCAGCCGGGCCAGCGACCGCACAGTCTTGGACGACGCCACGGCCAGGTCCGGCGGACCCGCTTTGAGCAGGGTACGGCTTGGCTCGGCCAGCTCGTTATCCAGCCAGTCGCGCAGCATAGCGACCCGCCGGCGGCCGGGCGGATCGTCGGGCAGCCATTCGCGCGTGAGCCGGCCCGCCCCCAGCGGCAGCGACATCGCGACGTCGGGCTCCTCGTCGACACCGCTGGACAGTTCCAGCGAACCGCCACCGATGTCGATGTTGATGATCCGCCCAGCGCTCCAGCCGTACCAGCGGCGCACAGCCAGGAACGTCAGCCGCGCCTCGTCGACGCCGCTGAGCACCTGAAGCTCCACGCCGGTCTCGGCCAGCACACGCGCCAGCACGTCCTCGGAGTTCTTCGCGTCACGCACCGCCGACGTGGCGAACGCCATCAGCTCGGTACAGCCGGAACTGGCGGCGATCTTCGCGAACTCGTCGACAGTGGAGATCAGCTTGTCCGCGCCCTTGCGCGTGAGTTTCCCGGAGCTGTCGATGGCCTCGGCCAGCCGCAGCGACGCCTTCGTCGAACTCATCGGAGTGGGGTGCCCGCCGCGCCGCGCGTCCACCACGAGCAGGTGAACCGTGTTGCTTCCGACGTCGAGCACGCCCAATCGCACGTTTCCAACCTAATGCGTCTACCTTGGACTTCTGTGACTGGCACACACCCTGGGGAAGTCGAGTTGGACTTCGCCCGCGAATGGGTGGAGTTCTACGACCCCGACAATCCCGAACACCTGATCGCCGCGGACATGACGTGGCTGCTGTCGCATTGGACGTGCGTGTTCGGCACACCTGCCTGCCGAGGCACGGTCGAGGGACGTCCCGACGACGGATGCTGCTCGCACGGAGCGTTTCTGACCGACGACGACGACCGCGCACAGCTCGACGACGCCGTCACGCAGCTGACCGACGCCGACTGGCAGTTCCGCGACAAGGGGCTGGGCCGCAAGGGCTATCTGGAGCTCGACGAATACGACGGCGAACCGCAGTGGCGCACCCGCAAATACAAGGGCGCCTGCATCTTCCTGAACCGCCCGGGTTTTCCCGCGGGGATCGGATGCGCATTGCACATCAAGGCGATGCGGCTGGGCGTGGAGCCGCTGACGATGAAGCCGGAGGTGTGCTGGCAGCTGCCGATCCGCCGCAGCCAGGAATGGGTGACGCGACCGGACGGCACCGAGATTCTGAAGACCACGATCACCGAGTTCGACCGCCGCGGCTGGGGCGAGGGCGGTCACGACTTGCACTGGTACTGCACCGGCGATCCCGCCGTGCACGTGGGACGCAAACAGGTGTGGGAGTCGATGGCCGCGGAGCTGACCGAGCTTCTGGGCGAGAAGGCCTACGCGGAGCTGGCCGCAATGTGCAAGCGGCGCAGGAAGTTAGGGCTGATGGTGGTTCACCCGGCCACCCGCGCGGCCGGCACCGACCGATGAGCGACAAGCTCTTTCTGTTCCGGCTGTTGCCGCCCCGCGCCGACTTCGCTCAGACCATGACCAACCAGGAGCAGGACGCCATGGCCCGGCATGCCGCGTACTGGCACGAGTTGCTCGACGCCGGGCGTGTGGTGGTCTACGGTCCCGTCGCCGACCCGGAAGGGGTGTGGGGGCTCGGTGTGGTGCGCGCGGGCAGCCAGGCCGAGGTCGTGGAGCTGGGCGAGAACGATCCGGTGATCGCGGCCGGGATCGCGACGTTCGACGTCGCCGAGATCCTGGGCGGCATCACGGGTTGAGAGCCCATGCGACTCAAAACCGGTAGCAGAGAATCCGCCACTTGCGCGCCAGCACCGGGACATGGCTCGACAACCTGACGCCGAGCCGTAGAAGTTGCGGAAATAGTTGAACCTCAGGCCTTTTCATCAGGATGATTTCTTCCACCAATCTCAGCCGGGGATTGCACCGCTGCGGCCATCCCGCGTCAGCGAACCCCGCGTTGGAGAATGCTTTGCCGGTGTTCTGCGGCACCAGCTTCAACGCTGTCCGGCTGACTCTGCCGATGTGGCCGTAGTCGTTGAAGGCGAGCTCACCGGTGCGGAAGTGGTCGGTTATCGAGCGGAAGAAGTCGACGAGGACCGGCTCACTCAAGAAACCCGTCAGGCCATCGGCGACGAGCATGGCGGGCCGGTCGGCCGGAATTGCCCTGGCCCATCCGGGATCACCGATGCGCGCCGCCACGCGGCGTTCCTGGGGATGCGCAGGCAACACCGCGTCACGCAGCGCGATGACGGCAGGCAGATCGACGCTGTACCAATCGACCGTCGCGGGAGGGCGGTTGCGCACGATGCTGTCGCTCAGCCCGGCACCGAGGTCGACGACGACGGCGTCGGGGTGCTCGGTCGTGAAGTACCGCACCCGTTCGTCGAGTAGCTTCGCGCGCAATGCCACCGGGCATCGGACAGCCGCGCCTACCTTCAACCCGTCGAAGTCGTGATCGAGCGTGCGGACCACTGCCTCGGCGGTCGGGTCAGCCAAAATCGGTCGGCTGCAACGACTGTCGAGCGCTCGCGCATACAGCGTGAGCAGCGCGGTCTTCTCGACAGGGGCCAGGTCGTCGACGGGGACCTTCACACCCGTGCTCAGTCCGGGGCCCTCCGGGCCGACGTCGAACAACTAGTTGTCGCCGGCGCCACTGTTGCGCGACGCACCGGTCGGGGCATCCTTCCGGGAGTTGCTCGTCTTGTCGGGTTTGTGCGGAAGCACTTTCCTCACGACGTCGTTCAGCGAGGGCAGGTTACGGGTTTTCGGCGGCCCGCTCGGTTTGGGACTGCCGGTGGGATCTGAACCGCTCGGGCTGGTGCCGCTCGAACCGGTGTTCGTCCTGACCGCTGTATCCGGCGTCGAGCCCTTAGGATCCGTTCCGGTGGTAGCGGGCTTCCTCCACTGCGGCAGAATGCGGTTCAGGTTCAGCCCCGGGCTGGGATCGCCACCGGTAGTAGTCTTGTCGCCCGTGCCGGTTTGCGGCGTCTTCTCGTCATTGCCTTGCAGCTGTGGGGATTTCGCGTTCTCGTCGTTGCCCGGCGAAGCCGCTTCCTGTTGCTGCTGTGGCGTCGCATTCGAAACCTGCAGTGTACGAAGCTGATTCGTGTTCGGAGTCGATTGCTGGTTCGGCGCGGTGTCGGTGTTCAGCGGAGGCGGATTGAACCCGAGATCCGTCCACAACTTGTGGAAGAACGGTGCTAGGTCGCTGGGGTTGTAGCCGGTGCTCAACTCCGGCGGCAAGCTGGGATTGCCGAATGACCAGAAACTCCATTGGTTCAGCTCGACAGCACGGTCGATTTGCTCCTGCGTAGGCACGTTGGCCTCGTGGGTGATGTCGTAGGCCTTCACCCACTCGTCGATGACCGGGTTACCCGGCCACAGCTGACCGATGGCCTTCACGATGTCCGGATAATCCAGGCCGGCAGCTTTGACGAATCCGCAGTCGCCCGGGCATAGGGCACTTCCCGGGGTGAACGGATCGAAGGCGACCACCATACCTGCGAGGAGCGATTGGAAAGCTCGGCCCACTTGCACCAAGTCGGGGAACTGAATCGGGTTGGTCGACGGGTCGGCCATCAAATGGTCGAAGTAATTCTGGAAGGGCTTCGACAGATCGAGCTTGTACGTCGAATCGGCCCACGGCATCACATTTTCACCGGTGACCGGATCGACATGGGTTCCTTCGAACCCGAGCAAGGGATAAACCACGCCACTGGGATCGGCATAGCCGGTGTAGTTCGGCCCAAAGGTGTACCCGGACACCAGCTCTGACGTCGGAACCTTGAACCAGTTGTCGACGAGCGGGAATTTCACGAGCCCGGTCAACAACAGCACATTCCAAATATTCTGGTCGATACCGCTGATGCCGGTAATGGGGCTGATGGGCACATTGGGCGGGCAGGTGTTGGCGGCGCAATACTTGCTCACCGGAAGCTCTGCGGCCAGGTATCCGGTGATTTGCTGACCCAGCCCCGCATCCCACTGGTAGGTCGGGCTTCCCATCCCGGACAGCGCCGGGAACGGCACCAGAGAGTTGATCAACGCCTCGTACTTCGGGGGGTCTCCGGGATCCACTCCCCAGATGTTGTTCGCGTGCACGACGAACCAGGGCCCACTGAACAGCAATGCCGCGCCCATGTTGTTCAAAGCCTGGGTCTCGTTGTACGGCACGTTCACCAGGTCGGTCAGCAGGTTCACCGGCACGTTGAAGATCGACGCGGCTGCCAGCCGCACCTCCATGCTGGCGACGCGCCGCTCGGGCACGCTGGCGGCGTGCAATTCGGGTGTCGGCGCAACGGGTGCGAGCGCGATGACGCTGGCCCCGATCACTGCAACCCCGGACATCAAATGCGAACGAACGGCAGCGGGCATGAAAATCTCCAACTCGATGTTTGCTGCGGTAGGCCTGAACCTACCCCGGCAAACGCCCTCATGACAGCCGTTCGGAGATATTCGCTCGCCGAAGAAGCGCAAATCCGGCCCCAGCGAACGACCGATCATGACGCTTGCTCAGTCGATCGAATTCACTACTTTTCGGCCAACTGCCGCAAGGAGCATTCGCTGCGGTCTTCCTTCAGGCCATTGACCAGCACACTGCTTGGTCGGCGACTGGTCTCCGATCCACAGGCGCGAGCGAATCCTACTTAGCTATCGAGTTTTTCGGCGCTATGGCGCCGAAATCAAAATTCATCTCCGGTTCGATCAAACGTCGGGATCGACTACTCTGACATACCGGCACCGAGAGGGGACGACATGGCCACCGCGACCAGTGAGCCGGTGCGGCTCCCCCCGCAGCCGCGTATCCCGAAGACCGTGCAGGGCATCGTGCTGCTGACCGCACTGTGCGAGGCGGTTCCCGTCCTGCGCCGCCGCTACGGCAGCACATTCATGATCAATTTGCCAGTGTTCGGCAAGACCGTGGTGATCAGCGACCCGGTGCTCGTCAAAGACATCTTCAGCACCAGCAGCGATCTGATCGAACGCCCGACGAATCTCGGCCACGTATTCGGTCCCGGATCGACGTTCAGCCTCAACGGTGCCGAACATGCCGAGCGGCGCAAGCTGATCCTCCCGGCGTTCCACGGGAAGCGGGTAAGAAGCTACGAGCGCATCGTCGAGGACGAGGTGCTGCGCGAGACGGCGACCTGGCCGGAGGGCCGCGAGTTCGAAACACTGCCGTCGACGAGCCGGTTCACCCTCAACGCCATCCTGCGCGCGGTTTTCGGCGACGAGAAACAGGCGCTCGACGAACTCCGCGACGTGATCCCGGCGATGATCACAGTGGGCTCGCTGCTTCACCTCCTGCCCTCTGTCGTCGGTCGTGACCTCGGCCGGTGGAGCCCTGGCGGGTGGTTGGCACGGTATAGGCGCCGGATGGACGCCGTCATCGATTCACTCATCGCCAGAGCCCGCGCCGACCCGGCACTGGACTCGCGCACCGACGTGCTCGCACTGCTGCTGCAGGCCCGCTACGAAAACGGTAAAGCGATCCCGGATCGCCACATCGCCGACGAGCTTCTCACCTTGGTCGCGGCCGGACACGAAACAACAGCGTCGCAATTGGCCTGGGCCATCGAACGGTTGCGCCGGCATCCGGGCGTATTGGCCCGGCTGGTCGACGAAGTCGGCGCCGGTGGATCCGAACTGCGGCAGGCGACAATCTACGAAGTGCAGCGCACACGCGGCACGATCGAAGCTGCGCTACGCCGAGCCAAGACGCGAATCCGCCTGGGCGAGTGGGTTCTTCCAGAAGGCGCGAATGTCATGGTGAACTTCCAACTCGCGCACGAATCCGAGGAGAACTTCCCCGCTCCCGACATCTTCGATCCGGATAGGTTCGTGGGCGCCAACCCGAAAGCGTTCAGGTGGATACCGTATGGCGGCGGTGTAAACCGCTGTCTCGGTGCAGGTTTCGCTCACATGGAGATGGATGTTGCGTTGCGCACCTTGTTGCGCGAATTCCGGTTCACCCCAACCGACGCGCCGGGAGAACGGCGGCGCTACCGCGGGGTGGCGATCGTGCCGGCGCGCGGTGCACGGGCGGTGGTTCATCGACGAACGAGCGCCACGTCTCGTCAACAAGAAAATGTGTCGTTGTCCGACAAGGTCGGCTGAGGGGTCCTGGCATGGCAATCGCTCCCACCGAGAAGATCTCCGACGCCGGAGTCAAGTTGTTCAAGGCGTTCATGAACAACTACTGGTATCCCTCGTTGACCCGCCGACTCGACACGGAAGATCTCACCTGCCTGAATTATGGGTACGAAGAGGATCCGCCGATGCGGCTACCGCTCGACGAATCCGATGAGCGCAACCGGTTCGGCATCCAGCTCTATCATCGAGTCGCGACGCAGGTGGACTTGGGCGGCAAAGAGGTGCTGGAAGTCAGTTGCGGCCACGGCGGTGGGGCTTCGTACCTGGCGCGAACGTTGCATCCGGCCGCATACACGGGACTCGACTTCAACCCGGATGGCATCGCGTTCTGTCGCAGGCGACACCATGTGCCCCAACTGAATTTCGTGCACGGTGACGCAGAGAAGCTGCCCTTCGACGACGAATCCTTCGACGCGGTGATCAACATCGAAGCCTCGCACGCCTATCCCAACCTTTCCCGGTTCCTCGCTGAAGTGGTGAGAGCGCTCCGGCCGAAAGGACACTTCCTCTACGCCGATTTCCGGGGCAGCGGCGAGTTCCCCGGCTGGGACGCAGCACTGGCCGACACGGCGATGCGCCAACTCGACAAGCGGGTCATCAATCGGGAAGTGCTACGCGGACTGGAGCAGAACTCTGCGCGATCCATCGACTTGGTGGGCCGGCTGCTGCCTGCTCCGCTGAGGCCCTTCGGGCGCCGATTCGCCGGCGTGCCGGGCACCGGACTCTACCGCGACATCGAAACCGGCAAGATCGAGTACCGGATGTACTGCTTCACCAAAGACTGAACCCGGCCGTCGTCACGTGATCACGTAGTCCGACAACGGGAACCGGTCCTGTTCCTTGACTGCGCTGCGCACCGATGTGGGCCGGAACAGTGGTGCTTCCCCTGTGCCCGTGTGGTTTCTGAACCAGTACGACCGAGACGTCGCGCAGTTGCCCAGGGCAAAAGCCGAGTCTTGCAGCAACTCTGTCATCCGGTCGAGGAACTGGGCGTTGGCCTGCTCGGTGACCTCGAACGTGCGGGCGCCACGCCGCTGGACCTCACCAAAAAGCCTTGCCATGTGGCGCATCTGGTACTCGACGGTGTTGAACCACGACAACCCGACCCACGAGTACGGGCTCGCCATGGTCAAGAAGTTCGGGAAGTACGGAATCGATATGCCCTGGTAGGCTTGGAATTTCGTTTCCCGCCACCACTTTCCGAGGTTTCTGCCCTCCCGGCCGATTACCTCGATCGCCGGCAGATTCGCTTCCCAGACGTCGAATCCGGTGGCAAGCACCAACGTGTCGATGTACCGTTTGGTCCCATCGCACGCGACGATGCCGTCGGGTTCGATGCGAGCGATCCCGCTGGTCTGAAGCGACACGTTCGGCTTGGTGAACGCACGATAAAAGGAGTTGGAGATCGTCGGCCGTTTGCAGCCGAAGTCGAAATCAGGGTTCAGCTTGCGGGACAGTTCGCGGTTGCGCACCCACATCAGTCGGTAGGCCGCCGAAAGTGCGGCGATCGCCTTGTTGAAGGCCTTGAAGTAGCGGTACTTCCACATCGTGACCACCATCGAGAACTCGAGGGTGGTATCGGTGAACCATCGAACCACGCGCTGGGTGAGCGGCGCTCGGGCGAAAAGTCGTTGCACCGCAGGCGGAAACGGAATGTCGATCTTCGGCAACACCCAGATCGGCGTCCGCTGGTACACGGTGAGCTCCGACACCTTCTTGGCCAGCTCTGGAATCACCTGCACGCCAGTGGAACCCGTGCCGATCACGGCTGCACGACGCCCGGCCAGGGGGTAGCTGTCATCCCAGGCGGCGGTGTGAATGATGCGCCCGGCGAAACTGTCGATGCCGGCGATATCGGGTATTCGCGGCTGACAGAGAAAGCCGGTAGCGGCAATGAGGAACTGGGCGGTCAGCGTCTCGCCGCCGGCGATCGCCACCCGCCAGACGTGAGCGTCCTCGTCCCACCGTGCGCCCTCGACGGTGGTATTGAAACGCATGAAGCGGCGCACGTTGTACTTGTCAGCAACATGCTCGGCGTAGCGTTTGAGTTCCGCACCGGGCGCGTAAAGCCGTGACCAGAACGGGTTCGGTTCGAACCAGTACGAAAATGTCGGAGACGGCTGGTCGACGGCAAGTCCTGGATAGTGGTTGACGTGCCATGTTCCACCTAGATCATCCTCGCGGTCGACGATCATGATGTCGTAATAACCCAGCCGATTGAGTTGAATCGCAGCGCCGATACCACCGAATCCGGCGCCCACGATGATTGCGTCGAAGTGCTGCACGCCCATATCGAGACAATAGTGGACATCAAGCTCGAGCGGACCAACAGCAAAGTATTTCTCGTTGCCGAGGACGCCGGGCGCCCGGCCTGCCATACTTGCCCGCATGACTCGCACAGCCTCATCGGAAACCTTGGACAACATCAGCGTGAAGCTGATTTACCGCATCGGGTCCACTCGCCTGTACAAGAGAATTTTCAAATACTGGTACCCCCTGATGACCCGGCGGCTCAGCCAAGACGAGGACGTCGTATTTCTCAATTGGGGCTACGAGGAAGACCCGCCGATGGGTCTGCCCCTCGACGAGTCTGACGAGCCGAATCGGTGCAGCATCCAGCTGTATCACCAGACCGCCACGCAGGTCGACATCAGTGGCAAGGACGTGTTGGAAGTCAGTTGCGGCCATGGTGGCGGGGCCTCATATCTGGTCCGGACGCTGCATCCGGCCAGCTACACCGGACTCGATTTCAACTCGGCCGGCATCGCGTTCTGCCGAGAGAGGCACAAGCTGCCGGGGTTGGAGTTCGTGCAGGGCGACGCCCAGGATCTGCCCTTCCCGGACCAGTCCTTCGACGCGGTGCTCAATGTCGAGGCCTCACACATCTACCCCGACTTCGAGCGTTTTCTCAGCGAAGTCGCACGCGCACTGCGGCCCGGCGGCCATTTCCTTTATGCCGACTTCCGCAACCGTGACGGAATTCCGGAATGGGAGGCCGCACTCGCCGCATCACCGATGCGGCTGGTCTCCATGAGGATCATCAACGAAGAAGTGCTGCGCGGGCTGAACAAGAATTCCCAGCGTTCGATGGAAGTGATCAACCGCCATTTGCCCGCCTTTGCGCGCCGCTTCGGGCGCGAATTCGCCGTTGTCGACGGTTCTCTGTTTCATCGGGACCTCGCCCGCGGCGAAATCACGTATCGCACGTATTGTTTCGCGAAGGACTGAGCAAACACAAATCTCGGTCGACTGAATCGCACATTCTGGCGATGTCGCGTTAACGTGCGACCTGCTGCGAGTGGCGATTCAGCGAATCGCCGGCATGAACCTTCCCATGACCGCCGGAACTACCCGCTGATAGGCCGGCCCGGTCAGCCGCAGCAACAGATCGATGACTTTCATGTCCGGCCCGATCAAGACTCGGAGACGGTTCTTGCGGACGCCATTGAGAATGACTCTGGCGGCCCTGTTCGGGGACGTGGACCACATGCGCTTGTTGAACGCGTCTGTCAAGTCCACGTCGCCCAATTCCTTCGCCACAGTCATATTGCGCACGAACGCGGTATTCACGCCGCCGGGAAAGACCGTCGTCACGTGCACCGGGTGTCCGGCCAGCGCCATCTCCTGTGCCAAAGCCTCGGTGAAACCACGAACGGCAAACTTCGCGGAGTCGTAGGCGGCGGTGCCCGGCACCGCGAACAACCCGAACGCACTCGAGACGTTGACCACGTGACCGTCACCGGAAGCGATGAGATACGGCAGAAAGGCCTTGGTGCCGTTCACCACCCCCCAGAAGTTGATGTTCATCACGCGCTCGATCTCCTCGAACTGGCTGATCTCGATGTCTCCGTAGAACGAGATGCCGGCGTTGTTGTAGATCTGGTTGACTCTGCCGAAGTGCTCGTTGACTTCCTCGGCATACGCAATGAACGCCGCCCTGTCGGAGACGTCGAGCTGGTCAGCCTTGACGTCGGCACCGATGCCCAGCAGCTGTTCTTCAGTGCGCGACAACCCTTCTCTGTCGATGTCGCTGATGGCCAGCTTGGCCCCCGACCGTGCCAATTCCAGCGCGAGCGCCTGACCGATACCTGATCCGGCGCCCGTGATCGCGGCGACTTTCCCGGCGAACCCCTGCATGCGTGCACTCCCGTCAGCTAGCTGTGCCGAGCGTAGTCGGCTCACGGGCTGAGGCGGTCCGAGACGAGGAGACGTCGGGCAGCAGTCCGGTGTTATCTAGCCGCCGCCGAGTTTCCGGTAGATCCTGCCGGCCACCGGCGCGACGACAGCCCGTGGTGCGTACAGGTTGACTGTCGAGATCACCTTGGAGGGGAAACCGGGAACGACGCGCATCTTGTTGCGCTCCAATCCATCCAGCGACGCCTTGGCGGTGTACTCGGCCGAGGTCCACAGCAGGTTGGGCACCAACTTCTCGACCAGTGACGGCTCGACATACTCTGACAGTCCCGTCCGCACTGCACCTGGAGCCGACAGCGTCACGTGCACGCCTGAGCCGAGCAGTTCTCCGCGCAGCGACTCACTAAAGGTGTTGAGGAACGCCTTGGTGGAGGCGTAGGTCGCGTTGTGGGGTATCGGGGCATTGCCGGCAGTCGACCCGACGATCAGGATGCCGCCGGCTTTCCGCTCGAGCATCCCGGGCAGAACGGCCAGTGTGAGGTCATGCACGGCAACGACATTCAGTTGGACCTGAGCCCGCTCGACGGCTGGATCAAGCGTGGCGACGGCACCGACCGTTGCGATGCCGGCGTTGGCACACAGCACCGAAATGTTCCGCGCCGCTAGTTCAGTGCACAAGTCGGCCCGTTGAGTAGGGTCGGTGAGATCTCCTGCGCGCACCTCGACGGTTACCCCATATTGGTCGGCTAGCCGCGCAGCAAGGGCATTGAGCAAACTTTCGCGACGCGCAGTGATGATCAGATTGTGGCCTCGGGCCGCCAATTCCACGGCTAGCGCTTCACCGATGCCTTGCGAGGCCCCGGTAATTACCGCGCGCGCATCGGGACCAGGGGCAGGTAGCGGCACGAGTGAATCGTACCGCCCTTCCGTGGGCTCGTCGGCTGTTCGGCAAAGACGCCCTCAGCGCGAGAATGCATGGGGGCGACCGTCGTAGCGCTTGAACGACCCGGCGCCGCAACCCTTTCCACGGCGACGGAGTGCATGGATCCTCTGCCCAACAGCGCCTCGCCAGTCGTCCGGCCGGTGTGCGCCAATCTCGGTTGACGTTGCCGCACAGGGTTTTTCAGAGCCGTCGAACCAGCGTCGAACTTGCAGGCGACCGATCGCGCCATGACAGGTCAAGGAACCCGGGCCGACCTCGCCCGCACGCGGGACGGTAGAAGCGAGCTGACATTCATCGGCCACCAGAACCAGCGGCCGAGCAGGGCTGCGGTAGAGGGCATCAGAAACGAGCGCACGACGAGGGTGTCGAACAGAAGACCCAAGCCGATGGTGGTACCGACCTGTCCGACGGCCCGCATGTCGCTGACCACCAGGGCCGCCATGGTGAAGGCGAATACCAGACCCGCGGCCGTCACCACTTTGCCGGTGCCGCCCATCGCCCGAATGATGCCGGTCTTGAGCCCGGCGCCTATTTCGGCCTTGAAGCGAGCGACGACGAGCAAGTTGTAGTCAGAACCCACGGCCAACAGGATTATCACCGACATCAGCAGCACCATCCAGTGCAATTCGACGCCCAGGATGTACTGCCATACCAAGACGGATAAGCCGAAGGAAGCACCCAACGACAACACCACCGTGCCCACAATCACGATCGCGGCGACAAGACTTCGCGTGATGATCAGCATGATGACGAAGATGATGCAGAGCGAGGCCACGCCGGCGATCAGCAGATCGTACTTCGATCCTTCTTGCAAGTCTTTGAGAACGGCCGCGTTCCCGGAGAGATAGATCTTGGAGTTCGCCAACGGCGTGCCCTTGAGTGCTTCCCGGGCGGCTTTCTTGATTGCGTCGACGCGCGCGATTCCCTCAGGCGTCGCCGGATCGCCGTCATGAGTGATGATGAACCGCGCCGCCTTGCCGTCCGGCGACATGAACAGCTTCATGACACGCTGAAAGTCCGGGTTCTGGAAGGCAGAACGGGGCAGGTAGAACGAGTCGTCATTTTGGGCGGCATCGAAATCTCGGCCCATGGCGATCGTGTCGGTACCGACTTCCTCGATCTGGTCGATGATGCCGGACATGGTGCTCACGGTGGTGAGCAGCATCGTCTGGACGCTCTTGACGGTCTCGATCTGCGGGGGCAACTGGGCCATCAATTGCGGTATGACCGCGTCGATGGTGTCGAGATCCGGCGCGAGCGCGTCGAGCTTGTCGCTGATTCTGTCCAGGCCGTCCGACGCGTCGTACGCCGACCTGAGCGCCCAGCAGATTGGTATGTCGAAACAGTGCGGTTCCCAGTAGAAATAGTTACGGATCGGCCTGAAGAAATCGTCGAAGTCGGCAAGCCGGTCGCGCATTTCCTTGGTGATGTCGATCATTTGTTTCGTCACGCCCACTGAGTGATGGGTGGCGTCGGCAAGCTGCTGCGTCAATGCGTACGTGCGCTCCAGCGTCGCGACGGTTGCCGTCAGGTCATCGGCCTGGGTGCGCATGTCCGCCAGCCGGTTTTTGATGAAGGGCATGTTCTCCTGCTGACCGGCGCTCTGCAGGCTCAGCAGAAAAGGTATGGACGTATGTGTGATCGGCGTTCCCTCGGGCCGGGTCACGCCCTGCACCATCGCAACGCCTTCGACTCCGAGAATCGCTCTGGCCACCTTGTTGAGCACCAGAAAGTCAGCCGAATTGCGCATGTCCTGGTTGGATTCGACCATCAACACTTCCGGCCGCATTCTGGCCTGCGAAAAATGGCGCTCGGCAGCCGACCACCCGATGTTGGCAGGAGTATTCGAGGGCATGTACGGACGGTCGTTGTAGCTGACTTTGTAGCCGGGCAGCGCCAGAAGTCCGATCACGGCTATCACGAACGAAGCGACGAAGATGGGGCCCGGCCAGCGAACGACCGCTGTGCCCACCCTCCGCCAGCCTCGAACGGAGGTTGCGCGTTTGGGGTCGAGTAGTCGAAAACAACTGGCAACACTGAGGACAGCGGGAATCAGGGTCAGAGCTACCGCAACAGCGACGAGCATGGACACCGCGCAGGCGGCACCCATCGTTTGGAAGATGGGCAATCTGGTGAAGCTCAGACAGTACGTGGCGCCGGCGATCGTCACACCCGACGCCAGGATCACGTGAGCGACCCCGCGATAGGCGGTGTAGTAAGCCGTCTCCCTGTCCTCACCGGCCTGGCGCGCCTCGCGATAGCGCCCGAGCAGGAATATCCCGTAGTCGGTACCGGCCGCGATCGCGAGCGCGACGAGGATGCTGATCGCGAAAGTCGAGATGCCGATGAGCCCGGCGTTCGCCAGGAAAGCGACGAAACCGCGCACTGCCGCTAGGCCGACTCCCACTGTGGCCAACAAGATCGCCACTGTCGTGACCGACCGGTAGACGAGCAACAGCATGACGAAGATGACGACGACGGTGGCCACCGTGGTCTTGACGACCGCGCGATCACCGGCGTCGATCAGATCCGCCGAAAGGGGTGTCGGCCCGGTGACGTACGCCTTCACTCCGGGTGGCGCGGGTGTTCTCTGCACGATGTCACGGACAGCCTGGACGGACTGGTTCGCCAGCGTCTCGCCTTGGTTACCAGCAAGATTCAGTTGAACGTAGGCGGCCTTGCCGTCGTCACTCTGTGCTGCCGGCGCCGTGAGCGGGTCACCCCAGAAGTCCTGAATGTGCTGCACGTGAGTCGTGTCGGCACGCAACTGACGAATCAGCTCGTCGTAGTACCTGTGGGCATCCTCGCCGAGCGGTTGCTGTCCCTCCAAGACCACCATTGCCACGCTGTCGGTATTGGAGTCCTTGAACACCTCGCCTATGCGCTCCATCGCCTGTAACGACGGCGCGTCCTTGGCACTCAGCGACACCGCCCGCTCCTTGGCGACGTGTTCGAGCGAGGGCACGAAGACATTCAAGACAGCGGTGATGGCCAACCACCCGAGAATGATCAGCGGCGCGAGCTTGCGGATCGCAACCGCTGCGAGTGGCCGATCGTTGCGTTCGGTGGTTATCCGCCGGCTACTCATCAGCTTCCGACAACGCCGTGGTCGAACGCGCCTGAGTTCATCAATGCGTCTCAATCCGCAAAGTGCCGTCGGCCTGCCCCGAGACGGTCGGCGCCGCCGGCGTCAAGCACCCGGTGGCAGTGCCGCTTTGCGCGCCGCCGCACCTCGGCGGCCTGCATTTGCTCAGACCAGTTCCGCATCGCGAACATCTCTGCCACTCTAGGTGAAACGGGGTTACGGCATCTGCCGTAATGCGCGATAAGTTCCGCGAATCGTCACGAAGGAGTTCGTCCCCATGGCATTTGCTCAGGCGCTCCGATTCCAGGCCAGCCTGATGAAGATCGGGGTGGACGGTCTCACCGGAGTGGCGCGGGACAAAGCCGCCGCTTACGGCTCCGCGTTGACCGGCCGGAAAACGGCTCCGCTCACCGACTTCGACCCCCTTTCGACGCAGACGATGCGAGATCCGTACCCCGGATACCAAGCACTGCTGAGCGGGCCCGACGTGCCGAACGTCTGGTACAACCGCAAGCGCGGAATCTACATCGTCGCCGGGTACGACGACGTGCGAGCCGCACTGCGCGACCACGACGCACTGTCCTCCGCGGAGAGCCAAGCACGCTATCGCGTGCACCTGCAGACCATGAACGCAACGGATCCACCGGATCACACCCGGCTTCGCAAGTTCGTCTCTCGGGCGTTCACCCCGCGGGCGATGACGGCGTGGCAGGCGGCCATCAACGAGGTCGCCGACGAACTCGTCGACGGCATGATCGCCCGCGAAAAGACCGACGTGGTAACCGATCTGGCGAAACCGCTGCCGAACCGACTGATCGCCATGATGCTGGGAATACCGCGCCAAGATCACAGCCGGTTCCTCGCGTGGTCCGATGCGATCGTCGAGGGTTCGTTCGTGCCGCTCACCGCGCACGGGCTGGCCCTCAGCGCGCGCTCAGCCCGTGCCACGGCGGCGATGCGCCGGGAGCTCGACCGCATGATCAAGCAGCGGCGCCGCCATCCCGGTGACGACCTGATCTCGATGATGACCGGCGCCGAAGGCGACGATGTGTTGACCGACGACGAGGTGTTCTGGAGCGCCTCGATGCTGATCGGCGCAGGAAGCGAGACGACGACCAACCTGCTGTCGGGCCTGTTCCTGACCCTCGCGCAGCGGCCGGACGTGTACGCCGCGCTTCGCGCGCATCCCGAACTCATCCCCGCCGCAATCGAGGAGCAACTGCGATTCGTCTCGCCCGTTCAGGGGTTCTACCGAACCGCTACCCGCGACTACACCATTGGCGCCAACACCATACCGGCCGGCGGGCGCGTCTTGCTGCTGTTCGCCGCTGCGAACCGCGACCCGCGCCACTTCGCGGGCCCCAATACCTTTGACCTGCAACGCAATCCGACCGACCACCTCGCCTTCGGGGGCGGCATTCATTACTGCCTGGGCACGCATCTGACCCGCATGGAAGTCAGCCGGGTGTTGACGCAACTGCTGCCACGAGTCGATGCCATCCGGATCGCCGGCGATTACCGCTACCTCGATAATCCGACGATGCGCGGGTTGGCCACCCTGCCGCTGCAGTTGGTGCGCAGCGCACGGGTGCGCTCCACGAACGGGCCGGCGCAGCCGGCGTCATAGCCCGCGCGCGCTGAGCCAGGTGTGGATGCGTTCGGCGACAGCAGCCCAGCCGGGCTCCAGCATCATGTTGTGCCCCATATCGGGAAAGAACTCGGCGCGTGTGCCGTATGCGCGCGCCGTCGCAAGAACTTCCTTCCTCGTGTGTGCGCCGTCGTCGTCGGCTCCGAGGACCAGAACCGGAGTCGTGACACGCTGCGGACGCGGCAAGCTGAGTACCAGGCAGTCGATCCCGATGCGCGAGCTGTCCTCTTGCAGCCGTGAGGCATAGCGCCGTACGTCTGCCTCTGGGGTGTGTACCGAGAAGAACCGCTCCCGCGCGAGCTGCGGGGTGCTGATGTACGGCAATGCCTTACCGGTAAGCGCCATCTTGGTGAAGTGCAAGGGGTGCTTACGAATCCATCGAAGGGCCGACCCGAGATTTCCCTGCGGAGGCATCGACGTCATCAGCACAGCTGCCGGCGCAGCATGCGATTGCATGTACTTCTGCACGATCAGCCCGCCCATGGAGTGACCGATCATCACCGGCGCCGTGGGCAGCGTCTCGGCCACCGACCTGACGTCTTCGACGTAGTCGGCAACCGAACAGGCGCGAAGCGGTTTGTCGGTGGAACTGTTGCCGTGACCGCGGAAGCTGAGCGCCAGAGCCCGATAACCCTTGTCGGCGAAAAATCCGAGGAAGTGCTCGTCCCAGCACCACGCAGCATGCCAGGCGCCGTGCACGAAGAGCAGCGGGACAGGATGAGATCGGCTGACACCGCCGCGGTCGATCACCTCGAGCATGTGGCACACGGCTTTTCGCGAACTGCGCACGTGTCATGCCTCCCGGTGATAGGTCGCCCTCACGGGTATCCGCGAACAATTATGCGCGGGAAGGACACCGGCAGAGTCGGTTTTGCCGGCGGCCATCGGGTCGCAGCCGTTACGCTGGCCGTGCACGCTGATTCGGACCTGCCGGATTACGACTGCCGTGAGGACCACGATCCGATGACAGCCCAACCGATCGCTCTGGTGACCGGCGCAACAAGCGGCATCGGAGAGGCCACCGCCTACCGGCTGCAAGCGAAAGGCTTCGCCGTCTTCGCCCTCGGCCGCAACCCGGTTGCTCTCGATGCGTTGCGCGCGCGCGGCCTGCAGGCACGTGCTGTGGACGTGACCGACGAAGCCGCGGTGGGCAGGCTGATCGACGAAATCCACAGCGATCACCGGGCGGTGGATGTCCTCGTCAACAGTGCCGGATACCCCTTGCCGAGCCCGCTCGAACAGGTACCCCTGAGCGAAGTGCGGCGCCAGTTCGAAACACATGTCGTTGCGCCTCTTCACCTTTCACAGGCTGTGTTGCCCGGTATGCGCGCCAAGGGCTCGGGCACGATCGTCAACATCGGCAGTACCGGCGGGCGGTTCACCACGCCGGGCGCGGGCGCCTATCACATCAGTAAGTACGGCGTCGAGGCTCTTTCGCTGGCTCTTCGCGCCGAGGTGGCGCCGTTCGGAGTGCGCGTCGTGCTGATCGATCCGACCGGGGTTCGCACCCGATTCGTCGAAGCTCAGCTGGAACAATCACGCTCGTATACCGATGACGACCCGTATGCCGAATTCAAGCGCCGTTACGACAAGGCCACCCGGGCGCTGACCGAGATGCCGGGCGTCATGGTGAGCGCCGATACCGTGGCCCGTGAAGTGATGCGGGTGGTGGCGGCCAAGAACCCCAAGCCGCGCTACATCGTCGGCGCGTCCGGCAAGGGATCGGTGCTGGCCCGATCATTGCTGAGTGACCGGATGTGGGAGCGCGTAGTGATGATGGGAATGCGCGGCTAGCGCGCTCAGCCAGAAAACGGCTGTCTTCCAACATCTTCCAGCCAGATGCGATTACCGTACGAATCTAGATGCGTCACCTCCTCTACCGGCTTGCGGGTGGTCGGTCCGTACCTTCCGCGTGGCCAACCGAGCGGCACGATGCAGCACGGTGTGACGTCGGACGGCAAGTCGAGGATTCTGCGCGCCGACGTCCTGCTCCACAGTGGCAGCGTGATCAGCGATGCCCCCAGGCCCATGGCCCGCGCCGCCAGCAGCAGGTTCTGCACGCTGGGATATATCGACCCCCAGTACGCCGATTCGGCGGCATGGGGCATCCGCAGCACCGGCAACCGCCCTTGGCGGGCACCGAGCCGCAGGCAGGCCACCACCAGAACCGGGATCTCGGAAAAGTGGTCGACTTGCCATTGCACCGCCCGGGCGATCTTGGCCATCGACTTGTCGCGGGCCGCGATCGGGCGAATCAACGCGTGCCATTGGACTTTCCAGCCTTGGCGGTAGCGTTTCGCAAGCCGGTCTTTGACTCGTCGATCCTTGACGACGACGAACTCCCAGTTCTGCCCGTCGGCACCGGTCGGGGCACGCAGCGCCAACTCGATGCACCTCAACACCAAACTGTCGTCGACCGGGTCGGGCAACACCCGCCGAACCGCCCGCTGCGTCGTCATCGCGTCGAGCAACGACATGTCCAGGCCGGCAAGCGCCTGCGCTGTGGGTGGCACAGCCGATTCGTCGGACGATCCGGGTCCGAGCGCGCCGAACGAACGGGACATGGTGAGCCAAACTTCCTACGGGTCAACGAATCATCGCGCCCGCACCTCACCGAACACGCGATCGGCGAGGGCGGCCGTGAAGCGTCGCGTCTGCTCGAGCTGCTGCGGCTGGACATTGGTGGGCGGGATGCGCATACCCAGGTAACGGTCCCGGTATTCACCCGATCCGAGATAGCTTGTCAGCGAGAGGATGGACCGGAGATCGTCTCCGGGATACGTGAAGTGGATCTCGTCGACGTACCGACCGCCCTGCTGCTCAGCGAGGTCGCGCACGGCGGCGAGATTTTTCTGCCAGTACCGGCGACAGACGACGAACACGGCAAACGGCTTGCCCGCGAGGAGGTCCCCCGCCTCGTCTGAGATCAAAAAGGATCGCATCGGCATGCTCACGGTCTGCCACCAGGTCGGCGATCCGATGCAGATCAAGTCGTACCCGCCGTCGCAGACCGACTCCGGGATCCGGATATCTCCGATCTCGCCCCGTCGTTGGGCCGGTAACACGCTGAGCATATCCGGCCACACTTTGCGCATCGGGAAGCGTGAAAACCGTTCGGCGTAACGACGATCCGTGAATTCGATCTTGGCGTGCCGAACCTCGCAGCCTCTCTCCCGGAAGACTTCTGCCGCGGCCTCGAGCACCCGCAGCGACTGCCCGGTGAACGTGTAGTACAACAGCAAGACACGAGGCCGCCTCTCGCCGCCATGACTGGTCATCTCGCTCATCAGGCCTCCCTGTCAGATGTGTTGTGCAACCGTGGCCCCCGCGCCGACTTCCCCATTAGGCTCAGCCCGTGACCGGCAAAGTCTCCGTCGACCTCAGCGGCCCCGCCCAGACCATGCTGACCACCCTGTATTGCAAGGCGTTGGACGCCGATTTCGACAGACCCGTCCTGGGCGATCGATTCGCCAAGGAGACGGTCGGCCGGATCGACTACGACTGGAACCGACTCGGCGTCGCCGACCGGTGGACGCCGCTGGTGACCGTCCGCGCGGCCCAATTCGACATCTGGGCGTCGCAATTCCTGGCGGTGACACCGAACGCCACCGTGGTTCACCTGGGCTGCGGTCTGGACAGCCGTGCGTTTCGTCTGGACCCCGGCCCGCAGGTCCAGTGGTACGACGTCGACTACCCTGCGGTAATTGCGTTGCGCGAGAAGCTGTTTGCACAGCGGCCGCATTATCACCTGCTGGCCACGTCGGCAACGGATCTGTCCTGGCTCGATCGAATCCCGGCCGAGCGCCCGGTGTTGCTGTTGGCGGAGGGCATCAGCATGTACCTGACGCAGGACGAGGGACTGATGCTGCTGCAGAAGGTCGTCGACCGATTCACGTCCGGCGAAGTGCAAATCGACTTCTACAACTGGCTCGCCATCCGGTCGCAGCGGACACACAGACTGCAGCGGCAATCCGGTTCGACCCTGCACTGGGCCGTCAACGCGCCGTCGGACATATCGACCAGGGTGCCGCAACTGCGCCTGCTGGCTGCGACGACGCTGTTCGATGCCGTCACCTTCGACCGCACGCCGGCCGGTTTCCGACGGACGCGGCGCCTGGTTCGTGCGGTTCCGCCGCTGCGACGAATGTTTCAATACCATCGCTACGCCTTCGGGCCCGTCAGCTGATCGCTGGTCGCGTGCTGGTCGGCGATGGCGGTCAGCAACGCCCGGATCGCCTCGATCGACCTGTCCGGATCCGGGCCGTGCGAGTGGTATTCGACCGTCAGGCGCCCCGCGAAAATCTGCGTGAAGTAGATCTCGATACCGGCGCTGACGGCGAAGAACAACTCGCCGTGCGTACTGACGACTTCCAGCTCGGGAGGCGTCGGTACCGGCGGAACGAGACCGTTGTCGGAGAGCAAGACCACATCGGGCAAGCCGGGGGCGTTGCCGACGTATTGCGGACTGAAATGAAGGCGGGACTGCTGAATGACACCGTCCGCGAGATCCGACCGGAACGTTTCGGCGATGTCGCGCGCCAAGCTCAGAATGCTTGTGCCGCGGTCGATCTCGGCGAGGTAGGTGGCCAATCCCACGGGGTTGGTGCATCCGGTGGCCGACACCGGCGGGGAAAGGAAATATCGCAAATCCACTGTGTAGATCAGCGGAACGGGGATGTGGGGTGTGCCGCGCAGCTGCCACTCGGCCATCAGAACCACCGCCGAGAGCAGCGCGGTCAAGCCCAGCCCGTTCGTCTTGCACAGCGCCACGATGCTGTCGGTGTGGTGTTCGCTCAGCTGACACGACACCATCGGAACGCGCACGGGTGAAGCGGGCGCCGCGCCGGTCGGGGCTCGCCGCGACGGCGGAAGATCGTAGGCGAACATCGCCGGCATGAACCGCTCCACGCCCGAGCGCTTCTGCTTGGCAATGCCCCGTTCGGCCAGCACCGTCTCGATCGACGCCGGTGTCGGCTGCGGAGTGACTGGCCGAATGGTGCCGGTGTTCACCATTTCGGTGTAGTACGACAGAAGTTCCTCGATGAGACCGTACATGTGGTGGCCGTCGGCGAGGCTGTGGTGAACGTAGAGCGTCGGCTGCGCTTGCCCGTCGCGGATGGTGACTCGAAGGTGCACCAGCGACTCACTCTGGTCGAAGTGCGGTGAGGGTGGCTCGGCTGTCGGGTCGTTGAGTTCGACGACCTCGATGCCGGCGGGCAGTAAGTCGTCTGCGACGATCTGGTGGCGTCCGTCGGCTGCTCGCTCGATCCGGGCGGTGAGCACGGGATGTGCCTCGAGCAGTGCATCGTAGGCCGCCGAGATCGCGTCGATGTCGACCGGTCCCTTCATGTGCGCACCGAGACCCACGAAGTTGTGCGTCTCGGCGAGCATCTCCTCGCTGTTCGCCAGCTTGCGAATCACCGACGACGGAAACATGTCCGGACTCCCTTGGGCATCGAGTTTCCTTGCCTAGCTCGACGACAGATCGACGAGCGACATCTCGTCGCTGACCGCGTCCGCCTCGTCCTCGGCGATCGCAGCGCGCACCAATGCCATCAGCTCGGTAGCGAAATTGCCGGCGATCGCTTCCGCCCGCGACGAAGGCACCCGGCGCGCATCGCGCCACCAATCCAGGTGCAGCACGCCACCCGACCGATACACCCGCAGCTCGATCGCATGGCCAAGCCCCGGGATGGTTTCGCGCATCGGGATGTTCACGTCCCCACTGAATCGGACCGGCGTATCGACAGCCGCCAAGGACTGCAAGTCGGGAATCGCGCCTAGATACGAGTAGAAGATGTCGGCGGGACGGGTGGCGCCGAGTACCCGCGCGGTCGGCGCGTAGAGGTAGCGCAGCAATCCGTAGCCGATTCCACGGTGCGGCACGGCGTTGAGCACTTGCCGCACATCGTCGAACAATTGCTTTGCGCTGGCACCTTGTTCTGCGCACGTAAGAGCGACCGGATAAAGGGTGTCGAACCAGCCGACCGTCCGGCGCACGTCGACGTCGGGTTTGAGTACCGACCGGCCGTCTCCGGCAAGGTTCACGGCGATGACGCCGTCACCGAGCGCGCTCGCCACTGCTCGGCTCAGTGCCCCGAGCAGGATGTCGTCGATCGACACCCGAAGCCGGCGCCGCGCGTCGTCGATCTCGGCGGTCTCGGAGACGGTCAGCGACGAGCAGATTCGCACCAGGTCCTGAGAGCTCGGCGCTTCGGCCATCTCGGCACCGACACGCAGCTGCGCTGCCGCGGTGGCTTGCAGCCAGTAGTCGCGGCTTTCGACGACGGCGGAATGGGTGGACAGTGCGGCGCAGCGCTGCGACCATTCCCGCCAGGAGGCGGTAACCGGTTGCAGCACAATGTCTTCGCCGGCCTTGCGCTGCCCGAAGGCCGTGAAGATATCGGTCAGCAGGATGTCGCGCGACGTGTTGTCGGCCACGGCACCGTGCACACTGAGCATGAGGTAGCTGGGGCCACCCGGGCGACCACGGATGTGGGTGGCGGTCAGCGGCGGGCTCGACAAGTCCTGTTCTTGGATGTGCTCTTTGGCCATGTGCAGCAACGCGTCCCGCACCTGCTCGGCCGCGGGCTCGACACTTTCGGGCAGTGACTGGACATCGACTTCAACGTCGTCCTGCGGCTCGCCGAGCACCTGTTGCCAGGTCCCCGCATGCTCGACCAGGCGCAGGCGCAATGCATCGTGGTGGTTGATCACTGCGGTGAGCACCGAACGGATGTCTTCGGTCTGCACGTCCTGCCGCATGTCGAGAATGAGCGGGAAGCGCCACTGTCCGGCCTCGCGGATCCCATGTTCGAGAAAGTGCGCGATGTTCGGCGGCACGGGAGGGTGCGCGACGTCGCCCGGCGCCTGGCGTGCCAAACCGTCGGCTGCGTGTCGGGCGACCAGCGCCCTGGAAAGCGCCACCACGGTTGGGTTGTCGTACAGGTCCTGAGGCGTGATGTCCAAGCCTTCGTTGGCAGCGGCCATCGCGACGCTGATCGCCACCAGCGAGTCGCCGCCCAATTCGAAGAAGTTCGCGTTGCGGTCGACCGAGTCGACGCCGAGGCACTGTGCCCAGATGCGCCGCAGGGTCGCTTCCACCGGTGAACTGCCGTTTGCCGCCGGCTGATTGGCGCTGCCGTTCGATCCGGCCGTCGCCGGTGCGGTCGACGCGGCCGCATCCCCCGCAGCCCACCTCGCCGACGCGTTGTGGTCCACCCAATGCCGTTGACGTTCGAACGGGTAGCCGGGAAGCGACACGAGCCGAGGTTTGTGGTGGCCGCGCAGAGGCGTCCAGTCCACGTCGACACCGGCCGACCACAGCTGTCCCAGCGCCAGCAGGAACGCGTCGCGGTCGTCGCGGTTCTGAGCGTGATGGCGCATCAATCGAACGGCGCGGTGACTGCTTGACCACCTCGGGTGCCGCGTCGCCGACGCGGTCAGGGTCCCACCCGGACCGACTTCCACGACCACACGCTGCGGCTCGGCCAGCAGCACGTCGAGCTCGTCGGCGAACCGGACCGTCGCACGCACCTGCCGCGCCCACGTCGCCGGATTGGTCGCCTCGCTGGCAGTCAGCCAGGTGCCGGTCACGTTGGACAGCAACGGAATTCGTGGCTCGTGCAGCGACAGTCGGGACAGAAAGCCCTGGAATTCCGGGATCATCGAATCCATCAACCGCGAGTGGAACGCGTGCGAGGTGCGAACCCGCCGCGCCGCGATGCCGGCCGCGGCCAGGCGCTCGGTGAACGCGCGGATGTTCTCTTCGGTGCCGGCGACAACGCAACTGCCGGGGTCGTTGATCGCGGCCACGTCGACGTCGTCCGACAGGTGCTCGGCGATCGCATCGGGGCTTGTCGCTACCGCGACCATGACTCCGCGCGGTGCGGCATGCATCAGCCGCGCACGCATCGAGACGACCTTGAGGGCGGTGGGAAGGTCGAAAACGCCGGCGACAGCGGCCGCGGCATACTCGCCGATGCTGTGTCCCGCGAGCGCTGCCGGGCGAACACCGTAGGTTTCGATCAGTTTCGCCAGAGCGTATTCCGTCGCGAATAGCGCAGGCTGGGTGCGGTCAGTTCGTTCCAGATTGCGTGCGGAACCCTCGAAGATCTCAGTGCGCAGGTCGATACCGAGTTCTTCGCGGAACCCCGCCGCGCATTCGTCGAAATGCTCGGCGAACGCCGGTTCAGACTCGTAGAGTCCCCGCGCCATGCCGATGTGCTGGGCGCCCTGGCCGGGAAACAGGAAGACGGCTTGCGGCGATCCCGTTGCGCCGCTGGGAGTCTCGCCGACGAAGACGTTGTCGTGTTCGGGCTCGCCGAGGACGGCGGCCGCGTTGCGCTGGTCGGTGACCACCGCTGCCAGGCGGATGTTCTCCCTGCGACGACCCGCGAGGGTGTGGGCCACATCAGCCAGGTCGACCGGGTCCGCGCCGGACAACTGCGCGGCCAGGGCGCTGCGTGACTGCTGCAGCGCCTCGGTGGACCGGGCCGACAACAGCAGCACCTGTGGACCGGAGTGCGCAGTGCGGGCCGGGACGTCTGGGGCTTCCTCCAGAACGACGTGCGCGTTGGTGCCGCCCACCCCGAACGAGCTGACCCCGGCCCGCCGGATGCCGTCCCATTCCCACGGACCGTATTCGCCGCGCACGACGAACGGGCCCTGCTCGAGGTGTAGTTCCGGGTTGGGGCTGGTGAAGTGCAACGTCGCGGGAATCGCTCGGTGCTCCAGGCACAGGATCGCCTTGATCAGCCCGGCCATACCGGCCGCCGACTCCAGGTGACCGATGTTGGACTTGACGGAGCCGACGAAGCACGGGCCTTGCCTGTTTGCGGTCGAAACCGCGAAAGCCTGTCGCAGGCCTTCCATTTCGATGGGGTCGCCCAGCGGTGTCCCGGTTCCGTGCGTCTCGACATAGCTCACGGTCGCAGCGTCGATGTCTGCGACTGCGTGCGCCTCTGCGATGACGTCGGCTTGCCCGGCGGCGTTGGGCGCGGCGAACGTCATCTTCGTCGCTCCGTCGTTGTTCACCGCTGATCCGCGAATGACCGCGTGGATTCGGTCGCCGTCGTCGATCGCGGACTCGAGCGGTTTGAGCACCACAGCGGCGACTCCGCTGCTGAAGATCGTGCCGTCCGACCGCACGTCGAATGGCCGGCAGTGGCCGCTCGGCGACACCATGGATCCTGGTTCGTACCAGTAGCCGACGCGGTGCGGAATGCGAAGGGAGGCACCGCCGGCCAACGCCATGTCGCATTCGCCGTTCAAGATGCTCTGACAGGCGAGATGAAGTGCTACCAGAGACGACGAGCATGCCGTCTGGACGGACAGGGCCGGCCCGCGCAGGTTGAACTGATGGGCTACCCGCGTCGCCAGATAGTCCTTGTCGTTCTGCAACGACAGGTTGACCATCTCGAAGGTGACTCCCTGGCCGATGATCACGTTCGGATCCCGGTGTGACATGAGGTTGTGCAGCAGGTATCCACTGGTGGTGCTGGTGCCGTACACGCCGACGGATGCATCTAGGTCCGTGGGGTCATAGCCGGCGTCTTCGAACGCATGCCAGGCGCACTGCAGAAACAGCCGGTGTTGCGGATCCATCGTGCGGGCAGCTTGAGCAGTGAAGCCGAAGAAGTCTGCGTCGAACTCGTCGATGCCGTCCAAGAGCGCGGCGCGGCGCACATACGCGTGGTTGGTCAGGGCCTTCTCGCTCACCCCGGCGGCGACCAGGTCGTCCTCGGTGAGCGTGACTATCGATTCGGTGCCGCGCCGCAGGTTGTCCCAGAACTCCGAGACAGAATCGGCGCCGGGGAAGCGCGCCGCCATGCCTACGACTGCGATCGCGTTCGGCGGTAGTTCGCTGTTGGCGGTCACACTCGGTCTCCTACTTTCCGACGCGCCGCGGCCCGTTGCCGTGCTGCGGCGCGCTGCTTGGCTCGATCGCGCACTGAGTCCGCGGTCTCGGTTTTCTGGTGCCCGTTGATGCCGAGTTGGCCGATGAGGTCGGCGGTGACGTCGGCCAGCGAGGCGCCCTGCAGTAGCAGCGCGACGGCGGGCTCGACGCCGAAGTCGCCGCGCACGGTGTTGCGAATCCGCACGGCCATCAGGGAATCCATTCCCAACTCGGTCAACGGCTGGTCGGCGTCGATCCGGCTGTCCTTGGGGTAGCCCATGATCGCGGGGATCCGACCGCCTACCCGCGCGGTGACGACCTTGGTGGCCTCAGCCGCCTCCATTTCGCGCAGCGCATCCAGACCCACCCAGTCGTCGTCGCCTTCGCACTCGAGCTCTTGCGCCAGCGCTGCGAAATATCCCAGCTGTTGAAGCTCCGGGAAGGCCGCTGCGGCACGGTCCAGGCGCAGTCGTGCGACGCCCAGCCGGCCGGCGTTGCCGGCCAGTGCCGCCTCCAGGGCCTCCAGACCCTCGGCTGGAGCGATGGGGTCGAGCGCGGAGAAAGTCAGCGCGCGCGCAATACCGATGTCCGACCATTGGCCCCAATTGATCGTGATTCCAGCAAGATTCGCTGCACGCCGCCACGCGACCAGGCCGTCGAGCCACGCACTCGCCGCGGCGTACGCGCCTTGTCCGGGTGCACCCAGCAACGACGACGTCGACGAAAACCCCACCCACCAGTCCAGCTGCCGATCGACCGTGGCGGCGTGAAGGCGCAGGGCGCCTGCGACTTTGGGCGCCCACACCCGATCGAGGCTCTCGCTGCTGAGTGCCGCGACGATCTGATCGTCGATCACCGCAGCACCGTGCACGACGCCGCGCAACGTCAGGCCGGTCTCTTCGGCGGCAGCGACGAGCCGCTCCGCCACGCCCGGCATGGAGATGTCGCCGGTGACCACGGCGACTTGGGATCGTCGGCTGAGTTCTTCCAGCACTGACCGCTGCTCGTCGCGAGCATCTGATCGGCTGTTGAGCACCACGCGCCCGGCACCCTTGTCGATCAGCCACCGCGCCACCACCAACCCGATCCCGCCGAGTCCTCCGGTGACGACGTATGCCCCATCGGGCCGGACAACCGGATTCTGTTGTGCCGCTGGAAGTTTCGCACGGGCGAGCCGCTGGGCGTATCTGCGCTCGCCACGCCAGCCGACGATGTCGTCGGTGTCCGACGATCCCAACTCGGTGATCAGCGCCGAAACGGCATCGCCGCCGCCGTCCAGATCGACTACGCGAGCACGCAGGTCAGGGTGTTCATAGGCCAGCACCCGGATCAACCCGGTCAGCGCAGCGATCGACGGGTCGCCGCCTTCGTCGCCGTGCACCGCGAGGCCGTTGCGAGAGACCACCCACAGCCGTGGGCTTTTCCCGTGCCAGCCGCCGACTATGGCGCGCACCGTCGTCGACAGCGCCCAGACCAGATCGCGGCACCGTGCCGGCGCGCCGTCGGAGTCGGCGCCGCCGAACGGGTGCCGTTCGGCGAGCACGACCACTCCGACCGGAGGACGGTCAGGGTCAGCGGCGGCGTTCGCGAAGGCCTCCAGCACCGCGGATTCCTGTCGGAGCTCTGCGGTGATCACCCGCCGCGTGTCTGAACTGAGCCGCGCGATGAAATCCTCTGCGAAAGCGCCGGTTTCGACGCCTTCGGTCAGCACCAACCAGCTGCCGTCGGCGGGCGCACCCGTCGGTGCGGGAGTGGGGATCCAGCTGGTGCCGAAGATCTTCTGCGTCAGTGGCAACGGCACGCTGCGGCGTTGCACCCGTTGCAGATAGATACCGGCGATCTCGGCGATCACCGTGCCGGCATCGTCGGTCAAGACGACCCGGCCGAGCTTGCCGGCGCCGTCGTCGAGGCCGGTCAGTTCGGCGCGGCATCGAACATGCCGGCCGACGTCGCCGAACACCCGGATCGATTCCATCGCCACCGGCAGATAGGTGGCCTCGGCGGAATCGGTCAGCGACTCGGCGGGCATTGCGGCCGCCAGTCCCTGCAGCGCCGCATCGAGCAGCACTGGGTGGAGCCGGTAGTGGCGGTGTGCACTGGCCTGTTCGGGAAGGGTGATCTCCGTTTCCGCGACGCCGCCGGGCTTGCGCACGATGCGGGTCAACGCCGCGAATGCCGGGCCGTGGTGTAATCCGGTGCGGCGCAGCGCGGTGTAGAGGTCTGCCGGCGAGACGACGTTGCCGGTGTGGTCTGAAACCACCGCCGGAATCGGCGACGCAGATGGCACCGGCTCGACTTTGGCGACGGCGTGCCGGCGCCAGCTGCCGTTCACGGATCGGGAATGGATTTCGATGCGGATGGTGTCGTCGTGGGTGAGATGCGTCGTTATCTGCGTGTGGTCGTCCAGTGGAAGCATGTGTTCCACTTCCAGGCGGTGGACCGCGACACCTGTCGCAGGCAATCCCAAGGCTTCGCTCGCGGCGGCCAACGCGATTTCGGCGAACCCTGTCGCGGGCATGACCGCTTGGCCGTGCACCTTGTGATCCGCGAGCCAGGGCACGGAATCGGTGCCGACGTCGGCCTGCCACACGTGCTGCCGACCGGACGGTATCTCGACGTGCACGCCCAGCAGTGGGTGGGTCGTGGCTGACTGTCGGCTTGCCGACGATGCGGCCCAATATCGGGAATGCAGCCACGGTGTCGGCGGCAGATCGACCAGTCGTGCTGTGCCGTCGGCACTTTGATCCGCGGTGGTTGTCGGCAAAGCTGTGGCCGCCAGATAGGTATGGAAGGTCAGCGCTTCGGGCTGGTCCCGGTTGAGCGTTGCCGCCACGTGGGCGTCGCCGCGGGGCCTGGCCGACTGCAA
>NZ_JCALDH010000013.1:0-148672 GCF_059812765.1 Mycobacterium sp. NGS39
TACTCCGTCCGTTAGAGGCTTGAGCCAGCAGCTCAATAGGCATGAGAACACGGGGGCAGTTGCTCCTGTGGAGATACTCCAGGACGGCACGGGTGTTCCGTTGTGCTGTATCCATGACGGTCTAGGGCTCAGTTGGTCATATGCGTCATTAGGGCGTTATCTCGATTGCCCGATTATCGGAATCAACCAAGTCAACCGTGACGGCGAAGCTGACCCAAGATCAATCAACGCCATGGCGGCTCGCTACGCGGACAGGCTCCAAGCGGTGCACCCTTCGCCCGCATACAAGCTTCTGGGCTGGTCGTTCGGAGGTGTCGTGGCGCACGCACTTGCCGTCGAGCTGCAACGCCGGGGATGCACGGTCGAACGTCTGCTTTTGCTGGACCCGTCTTTCCCGGGCAAACGGATTTTGGCAGGGAATCAAGGCGCGGATGAAAGTCGAATCCTTGACCACATCTTGCGAAGTAACGGCATCGTGATCCCGAAGGACGTCCGACCGCTCACTTACGAGAAAGCGCAGCAACTACTTTCAGGGCAGGCAGCACTCGATTCCGCACTTCCGCCCCGTCACTTGGTGGAGTTCATGGTCGACAATATGAAAGCGAATCAACGCCATCTGCTCAGGCACAGACCGCCTCGCTTCGACGGTGACATGGTGATCTTCTCCGCATCGCGCATTCCCCGGGTGAGTGCGAGGTTCCCCGAGCTGCGAGCCAAACTCGCGATGCGTGCCCATCTGCAGAGGTGGCGGCGTCATGTTGCCGGCGAGATCACGACATACTCTGTCGACTGCACACATTACGAGATGCTCAACGCCACATCACTGACGATGTACGGCGAACGACTCAAGCGTGCATTAGAGACCTAGCGATCGAGCTCAATCTGACTGCTCAGAAGCTCCGCCCGCTTCAGTGGTCAAAGCTTGCTTATACCTTGAAGTATCAGCGACACCCCGACCAATAGGCAGATACCAAGAAGAATGCGGCGACGGTTCGCCAGCACCCAGTCGTGTACCCGGCGCAGTACCGCTTCTGTTCTCTCCGGTGCGATCAGGTATCCGACGAGGATCAGCTCGGCGACCGAATACATCACGAGGGCAAACGCGATTGCGCCGGCAACCTGCGTGCCGATCGCGACTCCGGAGGAGGCGATCATCGCAACGACAAACAGAGTGCCGTCCAATGGCATGGTCCAGAAGCCGATGAAAAACGCGATCCACAGAGAGCCGTTCTCCCATGCATTGCGGGCGCGACCGAGCAACCGCCGCATAGCAGATGCGCCGTCCAGCGTCTCGTCATGGGGGCGGCCAAGAATCCGCAAGATCGGAATCTGCCTGTGCGATTCGAGCGTCAGGGTAGAAGTGTTGGCTGCATGTGCCGGAACGGTTGTCCGCTGAGCAGCAAGGAAGCGCACGATGAGCAGTGCGGTGATGACCAGGGTCATAGATCCGAGGCCGATCTGAATGTGGGGGACAATCGAGCCCTTAGCGGGACTCGACAAATACTGCTCAAACGAGCGAAATGTCGGCATGAAATGCAGCAACATCAGTGGTACCAGCGAGTCGAACAGACAGACCGTCATGCTGCCCAGCCAGTAGGCGAGCAGGTTCTGCACAGGACGCGGCCGAGAAATCATCAGTAGCACCAGGCCGAGGCGTACTGGATTGAGCGCGGCAAGACATGCGAACCCCAGCACGGAACCCCACATGTCTAGCACCCTACCGTCTCCGGAGCATCCTTTTGCTGTTTTGGGGTCGGGCAGGGGTTCCAGGCCTGGTGCGGCAGTGGTTCGTAAAGATGGTGAGCGCTGGGCTCGAGCAGCGTACTGGAGCCTGTAGAACCGCACAAGCCAGTCTGCGGTGGCTGTACGGGGGTTCGTTCAGCGCTGCCGCGATGAAAGATGGTGATCGGTCAATCGAGGCAAAGGCACAGCTAGAACACTTATCAAGCTGATCAAAGCTAGTGGCTCCGCCAGGTCTGCGCCATGAGCGGTATAAACGTGTCCGCAAGACTTGTTGCGGCCTCAAATGAGTCGTAGGCTGCACCGCCTAGCTCGCGTGCGCCCCTCGCAACCGGCAGAGGTCCACGGTGGCGCTGGTGGGTGACCTTTGCTGACGGTTGAAGCGAAAGAGCCTCCGTAGGCGCTGCGAACCTACTCAGAACCAGGTCGGTCACCGACAAACCAGTCGGCCATCGCCACGGTCCACCCCGGCGACAACACAGCCGCACTGGGCCTGCCAACCGATGGCGTGAAGAATGGCCGCTAGTACAAAAAATTAGGTTCAAAACTAACCGAACCATCGTTTCCTCCTGCCATACTCCGGTGTATGACAGCAAATGCGCGTGTTGCTGGCCGTCCGACCGGAAAGTTCCGGGAAAAGGCGGTGACATTAATCCAGAAGGGCATGACCCGCACCCAGAAGTACATCTATCCCATCGTCACTCGCCGGTATGCCGGGGATGACATCTTGTTCATCAACTACGGGTACGAAGAAGACCCGCCCATGAACTTGCCGCTGGACCCTGCCGACGAGCGCAACCGGTACGCGATCCAGATGTACTACGCCACGGCAACGCAGGTCGACATTTCTGGCAAGCGGGTGCTGGAGGTCGGTTGCGGCCACGGGGGAGGCGCCTCGTTCATCATGCGAACCCTGCACCCGGCCTCGTACACAGGCCTCGACCTGAACCCGGCCGGCATCGAGTTCTGTCGGCGGAAGCATCAAATCGATGGCCTCGACTTCGTTCAAGGCGACGCCCAGAACCTGCCGTTCCCCGACGAATCGTTCGACGCGGTCATCAACATCGAATCCTCACAGCACTATCCCGACTTCCCACGTTTCCTTGCCGAGGTAGCCCGCGTGCTCAAACCCGGTGGGCACCTGCTCTACACCGATGCCCGCGGACCCGTAGGCCTTCCCAAGTGGGAGGCCGACCTGGCGGCCGCGCCGCTGCGGATCGTCTCGCAACGAGACATCAGCACCGAGGTCGCGCGCGCCATGGAACGAAACTGGCAGCAGGCGCAGGACGACGTCGACAAGCGGCTGCCGAAGCTTGTTCGCCCCATCAGCCACTCGATGCACCGCAAGATCTACGAGGGCTTCAAAACCGGTCAAACCCCGTACCGCATGTACTGCCTGGCCAAGGACTGAGCAGGCGGTTATCTCGCCGCGGGCGCGAAACCGCCTGCGCTCAGCCGGTTTTCGCTGGCGCCAGCTTCTCGCACAGTTGCCCCGCCAAATCCCGAATCGTCGTCGACATGTCGGTGGCACTGATGCGCACGCCCGTCTCGGTCTCGATGCGGGTACGTAGCTCCAGCGCACCCAGCGAGTCCATCCCGTACTCCGCGAGCGGACGGTCCGGGTCGATGCTGCGACGCAGGATCAGGCTCACCTGATCGGAGATCAGACGCCGCAGCCGGGTCGGCCACTCGTCGAGGGGCAGCTCGTCCAGCTCAGCACGCAGTTTGCTTGTGCCCGAACCTTTTTGGCCGGTGTCGCGGAACGCCTCGGCGAACGGGCTCTGCTGAGCGAACGCCGACAACCACGGCGCGTCGGTGATCGGCGCATAGCCGGTGTAGGCCCGCTCGTGGCGCAACAGCGTTTCGAACGCGTACGCCCCCTCATCGGGCGCAATCGCCGTACCCATTCCCTCGGCCAGCGCCGTGCCTACCCCGATCTGGCCCCAGGCGCCCCACGCGATCGCGGTGGCCGGAAGACCCTGAGCCCGCCGCCACAACGTGAAAGCGTCCAGCCAGCTGTTGGCCGCCGCGTACGCGCCCTGTCCCGGGGAGCCCACCAGTGCGGCCGCCGAGGAGAACGCGCAGAACCAATCCAACGGCTGGCCGTCGGTGGCGGCGTGCAGATTCCACGCACCGTACACCTTTGGCGCCCAATCTCTTTCGACCAGCTCGTCGGTGATGTTGGCCAGTGTCGCGTCCTCGATCACCGCGGCTGCGTGCAATACGCCTCGCAGCGGAAGACCCGTGTCCGTCGCCACCGACACCAAGCGCTCCGCCGTCGACGGTTCGGCGATATCGCCGCACTCCACCACCACGTCGGAGCCCATCGAGCGGATCATCTCGATGGTCTCCTGCGTCTTCTGATCCGGCTGGGAACGCGACGAGAGCACAATCCGACCGGCACCGCCCGAGGCCATCTTCTCGGCGAGGAACAAACCCAAGCCGCCCAGGCCGCCGGTGACGATGTAGGAACCGTCGGCGCGGAACACCGGAACCTGCTCCGGCGGCACCACAACCGTGCTCTGACCCGAACGCGGAACGTCCAGGATCAGCTTTCCGGTGTGCTGGGCGCCGCTCATCATCCGAATCGCGGTGGCGGCGTCGGCAAGCGGATAGTGCGTGGTCTCCGGCATCGGCAGCTTGCCCTGGGCGGTGAGCTCATAGACCGTCTTGAGCAGTTCGCGCACCCGATCGGGATGGCTCACTGACATCAACGCCAGGTCGACGGCATAGAACGACAGATTGCGCCGGAACGGGAACAAGCCCAACCGGCTGTCGCCGTAGATGTCGCGCTTACCGATCTCGATGAATCGCCCACCGAATGCCAGCAGCTCCAGGCCCGCGCGCTGGGCGGCACCGGTCACCGAGTTGAGCACGATGTCCACGCCGTACCCGTCGGTGTCGCGGCGGATCCCGTCGGCGAACTCCAGGCTGCGCGAATCGTAGACATGCTCGATTCCCATGTCCCGCAGCAACTGTCGACGCTGTTCGCTGCCGGCGGTCGCGAAGATTTCCGCGCCGGCGGCGCGAGCGATCGCAATCGCCGCCTTGCCCACACCGCCGGTGGCGGAATGGATCAGCACCTTGTCGCCGGCCCTGATGCGGGCCATATCGTTCAGCCCGTACCAGGCCGTGGCGGTCGCGATCGTCAGCGCGGCCGCCTCGGCGTCGCCCAGACCGTCGGGCAATGTGACGGCGAGGTTCGCGTCGCACGTGATGAACGTGCCCCAGCAGCCGTTGGCGGACAGACCGCCAACGCGGTCGCCGACCTTGTGGTCGGTCACGCCGGGCCCGACCGCGGTCACCACTCCGGCGAAGTCGATGCCAAGCTGTGGCAGCCGACCGTCGAAAGCGGGGTAACGGCCGAACGCCACCAGCACGTCGGCGAAGTTGATGCTCGACGCGGTGACCGCAACCTCGATCTCACCCGGCCCGGGCGGAACGCGGTCGCAGGCCACCAGTTCCAGCGACTCGAGGTCACCCGGCGTGCGGATCTGCAGCCGCATCCCGTCGCGCTCGTTGTCGGCGACCGCCGTCTTACGCTCCTCCGGGGACAGGGGAGTGGGGTACAGCCGCGCGGTGAACCACTCACCGCCACGCCAGGCGGTCTCGTCTTCTTCGGACTCGCTGATCAGCTGATGCGCCAGCTGCTCGGCGTCGCTGTCGTCGTCCAGGTCGATCTGAGTGGGACGCAAGTGCGCCTGCTCGGTGCCCATCACCCGGATCAACCCGCGCAGTCCGGCCTGCTCGAGGTTGGGCTGCTCGCCGGGCAGCACAGCTTGGGCATTTCGGGTGACGACGAACAAGCGGGGCGGCTCACCTGCAATCTCCGGCAGTTCACGCATGATGCGCACCAGATGCTGCACATACTCACGGCCGAGCGAAGGCGCTTCACTGTCCGCGTCGCCGTTCTTCGGTCCGGTGAGCACCACCACCCCGGTGAAGCCGCCGCCGCGCAGATGCGCCGCGAGCTGCTCGGTGTTGGCGGCGTGGTCGGCATTCAACGGCCAGCACATCGAGGTGCACTGCCCGCCAAGGTTTTTCAGCGCATCGGTCAACGCGGTGGCCACGTGGTCGGTGTTGACGGTGCTGATCAGCAACCACGATCCGGCCTCGGCGTGCTCGATCTCCGGCAGCTGTCGGTGCTGCCATTCGATGGTCAGCAACCGCTCGGCCAGCACCCGGTCGCGGCGGCCCTCCTCGGACACCGAGGTACCCAAGCGCAGCCCCTGCACCGACAGCAGCACGGCGCCGTGTTCGTCGAGCACGTCGATGTCGGCCTCGATACCGGAAGCGTCCGCCTTCGTCACCCGCGTGCAGCAGTAGTGCGCGTTGCGGGCAGCGGTGTAGGACCGCAGCCGGCGAATTCCCAACGGCAAGCCGAGCACCCCTTCACCCAACGCGCGAACCGCCGGATGGGCCTCGACCGACTGGAAGCAGGCATCCAGTAGCGCGGGGTGCACGGTGTAGGCGTCTTGCTGCGAGCGGATCTGGCGCGGCAGAGCGACCTCGGCCAGCACCACATCGGTCTGGTCGTCGCCGGTGTGGACCGCACCCAGTCCGCTGAATGCCAGGCCGTAATGCATACCCCGCTCGTCCATGCGCCGGCGGACCTCGTCGCCGTCTTCGCGTTCGGGGTTCTTCGCGAGAAGAGCGGCGATGTCGTGCGCAGAAGGCTGCTGGTCTTCGGCGACCGTGAGGGTCGCGCTGGCCTGCCGCGCAGTCTCCCCGCCCTGACTTGTCTCGACCGTGAACTCGACGACACCGGGTGCCGACGATGACGCCGACGCGCCGACGGTGGTCTGCTCGTCGAGCAGCAGCGCCTGCTCGAAACGGATGTCGCGAACTTCCGACGACTCGCCCAGCACCGCTCGTGCGGCCTCCAGCGCCATCTCGCAGTAGGCGGCGCCCGGCAGCACCGCGACGTTGCGAATCTGGTGATCGCCCAGCCACGGATGGGCGGCGGTACCGACTTCGCCCTGCCAGACGTGCCGTTCGGGTTCCTCCTGCAGGCGCACATGCGCACCGAGCAGCGGGTGGACCGTCAACGTGTAAGCGCCGTGCATCGGGGCGTCCTGCCCACCGCCGCTCAACCACAGGTGACGGTGCGTCCAGCTGGGCAGCGGCGCGTCCACCAGGCGGCCCGTCGGATACAGCACGGAGAAGTCGATCCGGGCGCCTGCGCTGTGCAGGTCCGCGACGACGCCACGCAGCCCGTGCGGCATGTTCTGTTCGCGGCGCATGCTCGCCACCGCAGCCAGCGGCACGTCGACGCTGCGAGCGATCTGGTCAAGCGCGCGGGTGAGCAGCGGATGCGGAGACACTTCCGCGAACACGCGGTACCCGTCCTCGAGCGCGGCCTGCACTGCCGTGGCGAACCGCACCATGCGGCGCACATTGTCGGCCCAGTAGCCGGCATCGAACACCGGCTCTTCGCGGGGGTCGAACAGGGTCGCCGAGTAGAACGGGACCTCAGGCTTGCGCGGCTGCAGATCCTTCAGGGCGTCGGTCAGATCGCCGAGGATCGGATCCACCTGCGGCGAGTGGAACGCGACGTCGGTGGGGACCTCGCGGGCCATCACGTCGCGCTGCTCCCACACCGCGATCATCTCGCGGACCTTCTGGGCGTCGCCGGCGATCACTGTGGACTGTGGCGAGGCCACCACCGCCACCACCACGTCGTTGATGCCGCGGGCCATCAGCTCTGAAAGCACTTGCTGTGCAGGCAATTCCACCGACGCCGTCGCGCCGTTGCCGGCGATGCGGTTCATCATCCGGGACCGGCGGCAGATGACCCGCAACCCGTCTTCCAGCGACAGCGCGCCCGCCGCGACGGCCGCCGCGGCCTCACCGAGGGAATGCCCGATCACCGCACCCGGCCGCACCCCGTATGACTTCAAGGTCTCGGCCATGGCGATCTGCATGGTGAACAGGGTCGGCTGGATGCGCTCCTGGCCGGTCACCACCTCTGGTGACGTCATCGCCTCAGTCACCGAGAACCCGGACTCGCTGGCGATCACCGGCTCGGCCTTGGCGACGGTCGCGGCGAACACCGGCTCCGTCGCGAGGAGCTGTGCTCCCATCGACTTCCACTGCGACCCTTGGCCGGAGAACACCCACACCGGGCCGCGATCGTCGTGGCCGACCGCGGGCTCATAGGGCGCGTCGCCCTCGGCGACCTCCCGCAGGGCCTCGACGAGCTCGGATTGGCTGCTCGCGATCACGCCGGTGCGCACCGGTCGGTGCACGCGGCGCCGCGAGAGCGTGTAGCCGAGATCCGGCAACGAAACATCGTGCGTTTGAACCCAGTTGGCGAGCCGGCCGGCGGTGCGGCGCAGCTCGTCGGGCGAGGTGGACGACAACGGGAACAGCAAAGACTCCGCCGACGGCTCGGTCTGCGGTGCCTGCGCAGCGGTCTCGGCCGTCTCCGGGGCCTGCTCCAGGATCGCGTGCACATTGGTGCCCGAAATGCCGTACGCCGACACGGCCGCGCGCCGCGGCCCCCGGCCGTTCGTCGGCCAGGGCGTATTCTCTTGCGGCACAAACAGATTGGTTTCGATCGTCGCCATCTTGTCAGGCAGGCGATTGAAGTGGAGGTTCTGCGGAACCACACCGTGCTGCAGGGCGAGCACGGCCTTCATCAGTCCCAGGGCGCCGGAGGCCGACTGGGTATGCCCGAAATTCGTCTTCGACGAGGCGAGGGCGCAGGGCCCGTCGACCCCGTATACCTCGGCGAGGCTGGCGTATTCGACGGGGTCGCCGGTGGGCGTTCCGGTGCCGTGCGCCTCCACCATGCCGACGCTCGCCGGGTCCACGTCCGCCGCAGCCAGCGCCTCCCGGTACGCCGCGACCTGGGCGGCCCGCGACGGGGTCGCGATGTTCACCGTGCGGCCATCCTGGTTGGCCGCGGTGCCGCGGATCACCGCCAGGATCCGGTCGCCGTCGCGCTGCGCATCCGCCAAGCGCTTGAGCAGCACGACGACGCAGCCCTCGCCGCCCACGAACCCGTCGGCGTCGACGTCGAACGCGTGGCAGCGGCCGGTGGGCGACAACATGCCCTCGGCCGAGCCGGCCGACCACTTGCGGGGGTCCAGCGCCAGCGTCACACCACCGGCCAGCGCGAGGTTGCTCTCGCCTTCGTGCAGGCTGCGGCAGGCCAGGTGCACCGCGGTCAGGCCTGACGAGCAGGCGGTGTCGACCGTCAGCGCGGGACCGTGCAGCCCGAGGACATACGCGATCCGCCCGGACGCCAAGCTGAAGCTGTTGCCGGTGAAGCCGTACGGCTGCTCGACGGCGTTGGCGTCGGCGGCCAGCAGCTGGTAGTCGCCGTGCGTGAGCCCCACGAATACGCCGGTGAGGGAGTCGGCCATCCGCTCGCGGGTCAGTCCCGCGTGTTCCATGGCCTCCCACGAGGTTTCCAGCAAGATCCGGTGCTGCGGGTCGGCGGCGGTGGCTTCGCGCTCGTTGATGCCGAAGAAGTCGGCGTCGAAACCGGCGACGTCGTCGAGGAAGGCGCCCCATTTGGAGACGGACCGGCCGGGCACCCCCGGTTCGGGGTCGTAGAAGTCGTCGGCGTCCCAGCGGTCGGCCGGGATCTCGGTGACCAGATCCTCGCCGCGCAGCAATGCGTCCCACAGCTTGTCCGGGGAGTCGATACCGCCGGGCAGCCGGCACGCCATGCCGATCACGGCGATCGGAGTGACCGGTGTGGTGCGCCCCGTCGACGACGTTACGGCTGACTCCGAGCCCGACGAATCATGCCCGGTCCCGACCGAAGCCATGTGCCCTCCTCATAGCAAACATTGAGTTGCCGTTGCCCCCCGCCAGGCTCGATACCCCCGCCCGCGCAAGATGGCCAAGATACCCGCGTTGCGATGGTCCCTTGCTCACCTCAGCAGCTTCGGGCGCGCCTCAGCAGGCAGTCACAACCGCCCACGTTAATTTCGCGCATGCCGAGTTGTCCCGAAATCCACCGAATCCGTCCCGGAAGTGACACTAGCAAAATGCCGTCGCTGTGTTTGCTGGACGGCGGTTTCTCGTGGCTACACGGTACGGGCTAGGCGCTGCGCGAGCAGGCCGGCGAACTTCGCCGGGTCTTCGGGGATGTCGCCTTCGGCGAGAAGAGCTGTGCCGTAGAGCAACTCCGCCGTCTCGGCCAGCTCCGACTGGTCAACGCCCGCCTTGTGCGCCTCGTGCAGACCCGTCACCAACGGATGGTTCGGGTTGAGTTCCAGGATTCGCTTGCCGACGGGCACCGACTGGCCGGATGCGCGGTACATGCGCGCCAGCGCCGGGGTGATGCCGAAGGTCGGAGTGATCAGGCATGCCGGTGACTCCGTCAGCCGCGAGGACAACCGCACTTCGGACACGTGCTCGCTCAGGGTTTCCTTCAGCCACGTCAGCAGGTCGGCGAACTCGCGCTGCTGCTCTTGGCGCTCGGCCTCGTGGGCCGCCTTCTCCTCCTCGGAGTCGAGGTCCACCTCGCCCTTGGCCACCGACTGCAGCGGCTTGCCGTCGAACTCGGGCACCGACCCCACCCACAGTTCGTCGACCGGGTCGGTCAGCAGCAGCACCTCATAGCCCTTGGCCTTGAACGCTTCCAGGTGCGGCGATTTCAGCAGCTGCTCGCGCGAGAGCCCGGTGGCGTAGAAGATCTGCGTCTGGCCGTCCTTCATCCGCTCCACGTATTCGGCCAGCGTGGTTAATTCCTCCTCGCTGTGCGTCGAGGCGAACGACGAGATGCGCAGCAGCGTGTCGCGGTTGTCGACGTCGGACATCAGGCCTTCTTTGACGACCGCGCCGAACTGCGTCCAGAACGTGCGGTAGTCATCCGGCCGCTCCGCCTGCATGTGCTGAATGGTCGACAGCACCTTCTTGGTCAGCCGCCGACGGATGGCCGTCACCTGCCGGTCCTGCTGCAGGATCTCCCGAGAAACGTTGAGCGACATGTCTTCTGCGTCCACCACGCCCTTGACGAAGCGCAGGTATCGCGGCATGAGCTGGTCGCAGTCAGCCATCACGAACACCCGCTTGACGTAGAGCTGCACCCCGATCTTGGCGTCCCGGGTGAACAGGTCGAACGGGGCGTGCGACGGAATGAAGAGCAGGGCCTGGTACTCGAAGGTGCCCTCGCCCTTCATCGCGATGATCTCGAGCGGATCGTCCCACGCGTGCGCGATGTGCTTGTAGAACTCCTTGTACTCCTCGTCGGAGACCTCGTCTTTGGGCTTGGCCCACAACGCCTTCATCGAATTCAGCGTCTGCGTTTCGACGGTGACGGTCTCTTCGCCGCCCTCCTCGGTGGCCGGGCTGCGCCGCTCCACCTGCATTCGGATCGGCCAGGAGATGAAGTCCGAGTACTTCTTCACCAGCTCCCGGATCTTCCACTCCGCGGTGTAGTCGTGCAGCTGGTCTTCTTTGTCTTCGGGCTTGAGGTACAGGGTGACCGACGTGCCCTGCGGAGCGTCCTCGACCGATTCGATGGTGTACGTGCCGTCCCCGCTGGACACCCACCGGGTGGCTTCGCTTTCGCCGGCCTTGCGGGTGAGCAGCTCCACTTTGTCGGCCACCATGAACGTCGAGTAGAAGCCGATGCCGAACTGACCGATCAATTCCGCTGAGGCGCTGGCATTTTGGGCCTCGCGCAGCCGCTGGCGCACTTCGGCGGTGCCCGACTTGGCCAGGGTGCCGATCAGGTCCACCACCTCCGCGCGCGTCATACCGATGCCGTTGTCGCGAACGGTGAGCGTGCGCGGATCCTTGCCCACCTCGATCTCGATGTGGAGGTCAGAGGTGTCGACGTCGAGGTCCTTGTTCCGCATCGCTTCAAGACGAAGTTTGTCCAGCGCGTCGGAGGCGTTGGAGATCAACTCGCGAAGAAAAGAATCCTTGTCGGAGTAGACCGAGTGCACCAATAAATCCAGCAGCTGGCGTGCCTCGGCCTGAAACTCCAATTGCTCGGCGTGTGCAGGCATGCGATTCCCCCACAACAGAAGTGTCGGTACCGCAACGAATAATACCGAGCGTCATTGATCGGCCGGACGCCGCCCGAGCCGCGGCTCGGCCCCTGCCGCCGCTTGCGCACGCAGGGCAGCCGGGCGCCGGGGCGACGGCAACTAAGGTAGCCAACTTGACTTTGCTGCCGGTTCCCGAGTGCACCGGCAACGGCCACTGTAGCCTGATACACGTGACACAGACTTCCCTCACTGACGTGCTGCGCGAGCGCGCCAGTCTGCAGCCCAATGAGAAGGCGTTCACGTACATCGACTACGACCAGGACTGGGAAGGCGTTGCCCAAACCCTGACCTGGTCGCAGTTGTATCGGCGTGTGCTGAATGTGGCGCGGGCGCTCGACGAGCACGGATCGCCTGGTGACAGGGTGCTGATCCTGGCACCTCAGGGCTTGGAGTACATCGTGTCGTTCTTCGGCGCCCTGCAGGCGGGCCAGATCGCGGTTCCGCTCGCGGTTCCGCTGGGCGGCGCCGCCGACGACCGCGTCGACTCCGTGATGCAGGACGCGTCGCCGTCGGTGGTCCTCACCACGTCGTCAGTCGCCGGGATCGTCACCGAACACCTCAAGGCGGTAGGCGGTCAATCCGCTCCGGCGGTCATCGAGGTGGATTTGCTGGATCTCGACGGGCCGACAGGGTCGGTCTCCCGCAAAGCCGACTACCCGGAGACCGCCTATTTGCAGTACACCTCCGGGTCCACCCGTTCGCCCGCGGGCGTCATGATGTCGCACAGAAATGTGCTGGCGAATTTCGAGCAAGTGATGTCCGACTACTTCGGCCATTACGGAAAAATTGCGCCGCCGGATACCACCATTGTGTCGTGGCTGCCGTTCTACCACGACATGGGTTTGTATTTGGGAGTCTGCGGGCCGGTGCTCTCCGGAATTCACGCGGTGCTCACCAGCCCGGTGGCCTTCTTGCAGCGGCCGGCGCGATGGATTCAATTGCTCGCCCGCAACAGCAAGGCCTACACGGCCGCACCGAACTTCGCGTTCGAGCTCGCGGCCAAGAAGACCTCCGACGACGACATGGCCGGCCTCGATCTGAGCGACGTGCTCGTCATCGCCACCGGCAGTGAGCGGGTACATCCGGCCACGCTTCGGCGCTTCACTCAGCGGTTCTCTCGCTTCAACCTGCCCGAGGCCGCGATCCGGCCGTCATACGGTCTGGCAGAGGCGACGGTGTATGTAGCCACGCGCGACGCAACCCAACCGCCGGCCATCGTGCGGTTCGACACCGAGAAGCTGACCGCCGGCAACGCTCAGCGCAGCGAAAACGGCGGTGGCACACCGCTTGTCAGCTACGGGGTGCCGCGCTCGCCGATGGTCCGCATCGTCGATCCGGACAAGCACACCGAGTGCGCGGCTGGAACTGTCGGCGAAATCTGGGTGTACGGCGACAACGTCGCGTTGGGCTACTGGGGCAAGCCGCAGGAGACCGAGAACACGTTCCGCGGAAACATCGTCGCTCCGTCGGCCGGCACGCCGGAGGGTCCGTGGCTGCGCACCGGCGACTCGGGTTTCCTCTTCGAAGACGAGTTGTTCGTCATCGGCCGGATCAAAGACCTCTTGATCGTCTACGGCCGCAACCACTCTCCGGACGACATCGAGGCGACCATCCAGGAGATCACCCGCGGCCGCTGCGCGGCGATCGCGGTTCCGGACAGTCACACCGAAAAGCTGGTCGTGATCATCGAGGCCAAGAAGCGAGGGGAGACGCCCGACGAGGTCGCCGAGCAGCTCGACTCGATCAAGCGGGAAGTCACGTCGGCGATCTCGAACTCCCACGGGCTTGCCGTCGCGGATCTGGTCCTCGTGGCGCCGGGCTCCATTCCGATCACCACCAGCGGCAAGGTGCGGCGGGCCACCTGCGTCGAGCATTACCGGCACGGCCAGTTCGAGCGGTTGGACGCGTAGCGCCTGCTCGCCCTCAGGGCTTCGGAAGGTGCTCAGCGCGACGCGCTGGTGAACCACTTCGTCTTGATGCGCCACGAGTGCGCCGACGCCAACGCGAAACCGGCGCCGCAGATGCACGCGAACAACCACACCAGTGTGCCGCCTTCGATGGACTGAAGCGGCGTCACGTACGCGGTGGTGATGCGCACGAGGCACGCCACGATGCCACTGGCCGACGCGGCGAGGTACACGTTGGCGATGCGGCGGGAACGCGGATCCTCGCGCAGCACCAACAGGGCCCGCGAGCCGTACGCGAGCAGGTAGATCAGCGTGCCGCACAGCAGCAGCCAGTAGGTGTCGAGCCAGAAATCGGTGGGCACCTCGAAGAAGTCGGCCCGGTAGATTGCGGCACCGTTGCCTATGGAGAACGTGGCCAGCAGCAGCGGGATGCACAGCGTGGCCGGGCGCTCGACGTACTGCTTGAACGAGGCCTGCATGGCGTCGTCGTCTTGCAGCCGCCCCAGCGCGTTGTAGACGATGGCCGATGCCGCGACGATGTAGCAGTCGTGGCCGATGTAGTCCTCGAGATTCCACTTGCCGGTCAGCGCGTGCAGGGCATGGCCGAGGGTGGCCGAGGCAAGCGGAGACATCAGTAGCACGGCGAGGCCCTGCAACGCGATGTTGAGGGTTGCCGCGACCTCCCAGCGGCATGACCAGGTGAGGCGGCGAATCCACAGACTCCAAGAAATGCACGCCAGCGTGATCGTGATGAGCGTTGCTAATGCCATGGGCTCTTGCCTTTGTGCCGGGCCAGTGTCAGCGAATGCTACAGCTAACCGGCGCTACAGCGGGGGTGCATCGGCGCGCGGTTTCAATTCAGACAGCTTCGGGCGCCGCCGAGTGGGGGGCGCCTGTCGCACGGTGGCAACTTGGAAAGGAGTGGACTGCAGGTAGCTGGCCACCTCGTCATGGCTCATCAACCCGAACCTGATCTGCAGATCTGGGTAGCTCAGGTGAAACCTGTCAGCCACGCGGCGCAGCTCCTCGGCGTCGGGGTAGTCGTCCTCCTTGATCCGCCGGTAGTAGGTGCTGCTGGAGATGCCGAGCGCGTCGTAGATTTCCTTGGCGTCGACATCCCCGTCGAGGAGGTAGCTGAGCAGGGCCTTCAATTGCCTGCCGTTCTCGTCTGTCCGTGGCACTCCCTCACGATAGACGCTTGGACCTCTTTTGGGCAGCCCCCAGCAAACATCGGACGGTGTTCTCGTTATTGACGCTGCCGTTGGAGTTTTGGCACAGGACTCCCAATTTTGGGACAGTGGCGTACGGTAAGCCCCATGTCTGAGATCTCCGTCGACAGCACTTTGCAGATCGCCGATCACGACGTTGCTGGCGCGGCCCGCCCCGAAGACTTGGCAAAGCTTTGCGCTCCGTTGACCAGCATGGTGACGGCAGAGCTCGACGAGGCCCAGAGCTATCTGTGCCTGAGAACCGACGAGCTACTGATCGCGGCGTTGGGCCGCGCCATCGCCAGAACGTTCGGAGACGGCGAGGTGGGCGTCGACGTCTTCGGCCTCGGTTCCTCGATTGCACTGGCCTGCCCGGCCGACCGGGAGCTGGACGCCACCAAGCTGCTGCGGAGCGTTCAGCGCGCGCTCGCGGGAGCGCCGCGCCGGATCGCGCCGCGGGCCGCGGTCTTCTTCTCCAACGTGGGCTTTGCGAATGTCAGTGCCTCGGCCGAATCGTCGTTCGCCGAGCTGCCGCCCGCCGAGACCCTTTCCGACACCGGTCACACACTGGCGCTTCGGGTGTACCGCAGCAACGATGTGCTGCAGATGGATTGGTGGTATGACAGTCGCCGGCTGGACGCAGCGACTGTCGAAGAGCTCGCCGAGCAGTTCCCGCTGGCGCTGATCGAGCTGACGTCGGAAGCGACGCCGCCACTTCACCGGGACAGCCAGCTGGCCATGGCCTGAACCGCGCACTGCGCGGATCAGCCGGCTCGGTAGAATCGGCCCAACGGCGTCGATCCGGCCATCACCGGGGAGCCTTCGGAAGAACAGCCCAGCAGGCCCAGTAGAACCGAACGGGTAGGCCCGTCACAGCCCACAACGAAGCGGCCACACCTCAACGTGGCAAGCGGGGTGGTACCGCGGCGCTCGCGCACCGGCGCGTCGTCGTCCCCGTGCCTAACGATCGACCATCGGGCACAGGAGAACACGCACCCGTGAGCCAATCCGCTTATCCGCGTACCGAACTCGGCGCTGACCAACGCGGCGGATCGCCCGACTTCCCGGCGCTCGAAAAGCAGGTGCTCGACTACTGGGCGGCCGACGACACATTTCGCGCCAGCATCGCCCGCCGCGACGGCGCACCCGAGTACGTCTTCTACGACGGGCCGCCCTTCGCCAACGGCCTGCCGCACTACGGCCACCTGCTCACCGGCTACGTCAAAGACATCGTGCCGCGCTATCGCACGATGCGCGGCTACAAAGTCGACCGCCGGTTCGGCTGGGACACCCACGGGTTACCGGCTGAACTCGAGGTCGAGCGACAGCTCGGCATCACCGACAAGTCGCAGATCGATGCGATGGGCATCGCCGAGTTCAACGACGCCTGCCGCGAGTCGGTGCTGCGCTACACCGACGAATGGCGCGAGTACGTCACCCGGCAAGCGCGCTGGGTGGACTTCGACAACGACTACAAGACGCTGGATCTAACGTTCATGGAGTCGGTGATCTGGGCGTTCAAGCAGCTGTGGGACAAGGGCCTGGCGTACGAAGGCTATCGGGTGCTGCCGTATTGCTGGCGCGACGAGACCCCGCTGTCCAACCACGAGCTACGCATGGACGACGACGTGTACCAGAGCCGGCAAGACCCGGCGCTGACCGTCGGGTTCAAGATCGTCGACGGTGGCGAGCTCGTCGGCGCCTACGTGTTGATCTGGACGACCACGCCGTGGACGCTGCCGTCGAACCAGGCCGTCGCGGTGCACCCGGACGTCCGGTACGTCGTGGTGCAGGCGGGCGGCCGCCGCTTCGTGCTGGCCGAAGGCCGGCTGAGTGCGTATGCGCGGGAGCTCGGCGACGAACCCGAGGTCGTCGAAACCTTCTTCGGCACAGAGCTATTGGGGCTGCGCTACCTGCCGCCGTTCCCGTACTTCATGGACGCGCCCAACAGCTTCCAGGTGTTGCCGGGTCAATTTGTGTCCACTGAAGACGGCACCGGGATCGTGCACATGTCACCGGCATACGGCGAAGACGACATGGTCACCGCCGATGCAGCCGGCATCGTGCCCGTCACTCCCGTCGACTCAAAGGGCCGCTTCGACGACACCGTGCCCGACTACGCGAATCTTCATGTGTTCGAAGCCAATCCGAGGATCATCCGCGACCTGAAGAACGGCACCGGCGCCGCGGCAGTCAACGGCGCGGTGCTGCTGCGCCACGAAACCTACGAGCACTCCTATCCGCACTGCTGGCGATGCCGCAACCCGCTGATCTACCGGGCGGTGTCGTCGTGGTTCATCCGGGTCAGCGAGTTCCGCGACCGCATGGTGGAGCTCAACCAGCAGATCACCTGGCATCCCGAGCACGTCAAGGACGGGCAATTCGGCAAGTGGCTGGAAGGTGCCCGCGACTGGTCCATTTCCCGGAACCGCTACTGGGGCACGCCGATTCCGGTGTGGGAATCCGACGACCCCGCCTACCCGCGTATCGACGTCTACGGCAGCCTCGACGAACTCGAGCGTGACTTCGGCGTGCGTCCGGACAACCTGCACCGGCCCTACATCGACGAGCTGACCCGGCCCAACCCGGACGACCCGACCGGCCAGTCCACCATGCGCCGCATCCCGGACGTCTTCGACGTCTGGTTCGACTCCGGCTCGATGTCATACGGGCAAGTGCACTACCCGTTCGAGAATGCCGAGTGGTTCGAAAGCCACTTCCCGGCCGACTTCATCGTCGAGTACATCGGCCAGACCCGCGGCTGGTTCTATACGTTGCACGTGCTGGCCACTGCGCTGTTCGACCGGCCCGCGTTCACCACGTGCGTGGCGCACGGCATCGTGCTGGGCAACGACGGGCAGAAGATGAGCAAGTCGCTGCGCAACTATCCCGACGTCAGCGAGGTGTTCGACCGCGACGGCTCCGACGCGATGCGGTGGTTTTTGATGGCGTCGCCGATTCTGCGGGGCGGCAACCTGATTGTCACCGAGCAGGGGATACGAGACGGCGCGCGGCAAGTGCTGCTGCCGCTGTGGAACGCATACAGCTTCCTGGCGTTGTATGCGCCGAAAGTGGCTGCGTGGCGGACGGATTCGACACATGTGCTGGACCGCTACATCTTGGCCAAGCTCGCCCAGTTGCGCGAGGACCTGACAGCCGCGCTGGACGTCTGCGACATCTCCGGCGCGTGCGAGCAGTTGCGGCTGTTCACCGAGGCGCTGACGAACTGGTACGTGCGGCGGTCGCGGCAACGGTTCTGGGACGAGGACCCCGACGCCATCGACACCTTGCATACCGTGCTGGAGGTGACCGCGCGGTTGGCCGCTCCGCTGCTGCCGTTGACCACCGAGGTGATCTGGCGCGGCCTCACCGGTGAGCGGTCCGTGCATTTGACCGACTGGCCCGCAGAAGGGGAGTTGCCCGCCGACCCGCAGCTGGTCGCCGACATGGACTTGGTGCGGGACGTGTGCTCGGCAGGGTCGTCGCTGCGCAAGGCCAAGAAGCTGCGGGTGAGGCTGCCGCTGCCGAAACTGACTGTGGCCGTGGAGGATCCGCAGCGGTTACAGCCGTTCGTCGGTCTGATCGCCGACGAGCTCAACGTCAAGAGCGTCGAGCTCACCGACGACATCGCCGAACATGGGCGCTTCGAGCTGACCGTGAACGCCCGCGTGGCCGGCCCGCGGCTGGGTAAGGACGTGCAGGCGGCGATCAAGGCCGTCAAGGCGGGCGAGGCCGTGGTCAATCCGGACGGCACGCTCACGGCGGGACCCGCGGTGCTCAAGCCCGAGGAGTTCTCGTCGCGGCTGGTGGCGGCGGACCCCGGCTCGACGGCGGCGCTGCCCGACGGCGTTGGTCTGGTGGTGCTCGACGGCACCGTCACCCCTGAGCTCGAGGCCGAGGGCTGGGCCAAGGACCGCATCCGTGAGCTGCAGGAATTGCGCAAATCGACCGGTCTGGAGGTGTCAGACCGGATAACCGTCGTCATGGCGGTCCCAGCCGCACGCGCCGACTGGGCCAGCACCCACCGTGAGCTGATCGCACGCGAAATCCTGGCTACCCGTTTCGATTTCGGTGAGCCCAGCGACGGCGTCGAAATCGGCGACGGGGTGCGGGTGGCCATCGCGAAGGCCTGACACCGGCTCGCAGGGATGTCTCCATAGCATGACTCGCATGAGCCGGTGGGTGCTCCACATGGACATGGACGCGTTCTTCGCGTCGGTCGAGCAGCTCACCCGGCCCACGCTGCGGGGACGGCCTGTCCTGGTCGGGGGGCTCGGCGGACGCGGCGTCGTCGCCGGCGCCAGTTACGAGGCCCGCGTTTTCGGCGCGCGCTCCGCGATGCCGATGCACCAAGCTAGGCGTCTGGTCGGCATCCACGCCGTGGTGTTGCCGCCGCGCGGCGTGGTCTACGGGGTGGCCAGTCGTCGCGTGTTCGACACAGTGCGCGTGATAATGCCTGTGCTGGAACAGCTTTCACACGACGAAGCGTTCGGTGAACCGGCCGAACTCGCCGGCGCGACCGCCGCTGACGTCGAACGCTTCTGCCAGGAACTTCGCGGTCGTGTACGGGACGCGACCGGGCTCGTCGCGTCGGTGGGCGCCGGTTCCGGGAAGCAAGTCGCGAAGATCGCCTCGGGCCTGGCCAAGCCCGACGGTGTGCGGGTGATCCGGCGCGACCAGGAGCGTGCGCTGCTCGGTGGGCTGCCGGTGCGCAAGCTGTGGGGGATCGGCCCCGTCGCGGAGGAGAAGCTGCACCGGCTCGGCATTCAGACCATCGGCCAGTTCGCCGACCTCACCGAGACCGAGGTTGCCGACGTCCTCGGTGCGACCGTGGGCCCCGCGCTGCACAAGCTGGCCCGCGGCATCGACGAGCGTCCCGTCGCCGAACGCGCGGAGGCCAAGCAGATCAGCGCCGAGTCGACGTTCCCGGCCGACCTGACGACGCTGGAGCAGTTACAGCAGGCGGCGGGGCCGATCGGCGAGCATGCGCATCGGCGGCTGCTCAAAGACGGCCGCGGTGCCCGCACAGTGACGGTCAAGCTGAAGCGCTCCGACATGAGCACGCTGACCCGGTCGCTGACCCTGCCGTATGCCACGACCGACGCCACCACGTTGATCGCCGCAGCGCGTCGGCTCCTTCTCGATCCAGTCGACGTCGGCCCGATTCGCCTTGTGGGCGTTGGCTTTTCGGGGCTGTCGGAGGTGCAGCAGGAGCCGCTGTTCCCGGACCTCGATGCGTGGGACGCGCCGACGGACACCCGCTCGGCCGGCACACCGGCCACCACGGCCGGCGGCTGGCGCGTCGGCGACGACGTCCACCACGCTCAGTGGGGGCACGGCTGGGTGCAGGGATCCGGACACGGCGTGGTGACCGTTCGGTTCGAAACCCGCGCCAGCGGTCCAGGCCCCGCCCGCACATTGCCCGCCGACGATCCCGAACTGACGCGCGCGAACCCCGTCGACAGTCTGGACTGGCCGCAATTCGTCAACGCCCTTGCCGACGAGTCAGCCCCAGCGGGCGACGACTTCGCCGACGGGTGACCCGGCGGCCAGCGCGGCCATCAGCAGCACCCGCGCCTGCGGAGGCCGCAGCCGCGGCATCTCGAACGCGCCCGCTTCCACCAGCTTCAGTCCGGGCCCGTACCGGGCGCTGACGCCGCCGAACGGGACCCGGGTCGACACCGCGACAGTGACGCCGGCTGCGCAGTGGCGGGCGACGGCGTCGACCATGGCGTCGCCGACATTGCCGGCGCCTAGGGCCTCGAGCACCACGCCGCGCGCACCGGCGGCCACGCAGGCGTCGAGCGCCACCGCGTCAGCGCCCAGGTAGCAGGCCACCACGTCGACACGCGGCGCCGACTCCGCGGCAACGGCGCCTACAAACGGCCGCTCCTTGACTGCGTCCAGCTGCAGCCGGCCGTCGGCGATCGCGCCGACGGCCGGACCGTCGAAACCCGCCCAGGGCCCGCTGCCCACTTTCCGCGTTCCGAGCGGGGCGAGGACGGCGCCGCCCAGGCACACCAGCACGCCGAGACCACGCGCATCGGGGCTCGCGGCCAGCGCGATCGCGTCACGCAAATTGCCCGGTCCGTCGGCTTGCGGGTGGTCGGCGCTCTTGGCGGCCCCGGTCAGCACCACCGGCGCCGCGCCGTCGTACGTCAGCTCCAGCCACAGCGCGGTCTCTTCCATCGTGTCCGTGCCGTGGGTGACGACGACGCCGTCGGCGCCGTCGTCGACCGCGCGGTGGATCGCGGCGGTGATGCGGTCCCAATCCGCAACGGTCAATTGCGAACTGTCTTTTGCCATCACGTCGACGACGTCCACGTCCTGGTCGCCAGCCCGGCACAGCAGTTCGGCTCCGCTGCGCACCGGCCGCAGAATGCCGCGCGCGTCGGCGACCGATGCGATGGTGCCGCCGGTGGTGACGACGGCGACGCGGCTCATGGCCGAATCATGCCCCAATCGGGCTTTGGGATGATGAAGGCGTGAGTGACGAGTCCGCGGGCGAACCGGCGACGGCAACCGAGGGTGCCGGGCCGCGGCCGCGCCGGCGGGTCCGGTTGCTGGTGTCGGTCGCCGCTGTGATCCTCGGCGTCGACGTCGTCACCAAGGTGCTGGCCGTGCACTGGCTGAACCCGGGGCAGCCGGTGTCGATCATCGGCGACACGGTGACGTGGACGCTGGTGCGGAACTCGGGCGCGGCGTTCTCGATGGCGACCGGGTACACGTGGATTTTGACGTTGGTCGCGACCGCGGTGGTGATCGGCATCGTCTGGATGGGGCGCCGGTTGGTGTCGCCGTGGTGGGCGCTCGGGCTGGGCATGATTCTCGGTGGCGCGCTTGGCAATTTGGTCGACCGGTTCTTCCGGTGGCCCGGGCCGCTGCGCGGGCATGTCGTCGATTTCCTGTCGATCGGCTGGTGGCCGGTGTTCAACGTCGCCGACGCGTCGGTGGTCGGCGGGGCGGTGCTGTTGGTGGCGCTGTCGGTGTTCGGCTACGACTTCGACACCGTCGGGAGGCGCAAGCCGGACGACGCATCGGGTGAAGTCGGGAGGCGCAAGCCGGACGACGCATCGGGTGAAGTCGGGAGGCGCAAGCCGGACGACGCATCGGGTGAAGTCAGGAGGCGCAAGCCGGACGACGCATCGGGTGAAGTCGGGAGGCGCAAGCCGGACGAGTCGGGCGGCGAAGCGCGCTGATGCCTGAGCGGTCGATGCCAGTACCCGAGGGGCTGGCCGGAATGCGCGTGGACGCCGGGCTGGCACGGCTTCTGGGACTGTCGCGCACCGCCGCGGCCGCGCTGGCCGAGGACGGCGCCGTCGACATCGACGGCACCCGCGCAGGCAAATCCGACCGGCTGACCGCCGGGGCGTGGTTGGAGGTGCGGTTACCGGAGCAGCCCGCGGCGCCCGAGAACCGGGTCGAAGAAGTGGTCGGCATGAGCGTGCTTTACGCCGACGACGACATCGTCGCAGTGGACAAGCCGCCCGGTGTGGCTGCGCACGCGACGGTCGGCTGGCACGGACCGACCGTGCTCGGCGGACTGGCCGCCGCCGGTATCCGGATCAGCACGTCGGGCATTCATGAACGTCAGGGCATCGTTCACCGTCTCGACGTCGGCACCTCAGGCGTCATGGTGGTGGCCCGCTCCGAGCGGGCGTACACAGTGCTCAAGCGTGCGTTCAAGCAGCGCACCGTCGACAAGCGCTATCACGCTGTGGTGCAAGGACATCCGGACCCGTCGAGCGGCACCATCGACGCGCCGATCGGCCGGCATCGCGGTCACGACTGGAAGTTCGCGGTCACCGAGCACGGCCGGCACAGCATCACCCATTACGACACGCTCGAGATGTTCCGAGCGGCAAGCCTTCTCGACATCCACCTGGAGACGGGTCGCACACACCAGATTCGGGTGCACTTCGCCGCGCTGCACCATCCCTGCGTCGGGGACCTGACCTACGGCGCAGATCCGACATTGGCGAAAAGGCTTGGGCTGCAGCGGCAGTGGCTGCACGCGCGGTCGCTGGCATTTGTCCATCCCGCTGACGGGCGCCGGATGGAGATCACCAGCCCGTACCCGCACGACCTACAGCACGCACTAGACCTGTTACTCAGCCAGTGACCGACCGGAATCGGTCGGGGCCGCTGTACGGCGTCGGCGCGTATGCCTGGTGGGGCCTGTTCCCGGGGTTCTTCCCCCTGTTGCTGCCCGCGGGTTCGCTGGAAATCCTGGCGCATCGGGTGGTGTGGACGGCGCTGGTGCTGGTCGTGATGCTGACCGTCGCGCGCCGCCTCGGCGACTTGGGCCGGCTCAGCCGCCGCACCTGGCTGCTGTTGGCGGCCGCGTCGGCACTGATCACGATCAATTGGGGCACATACATTTTCGCGGTGTCGCACGGCCACGTCGTCGACGCGGCGCTGGGCTACTTCGTCAACCCGCTGGTGTCGGTGACCCTCGGGGTGGTCATCCTGCGCGAACGGATCCGGCGGCTGCAACTCGTCGCGCTGGTGGTGGCGGTGGCTGCCGTCGTCGTGCTCACGGCTCAGGTGGGCGGGCCGCCGGTGATCGCGCTGGCGCTGGCTTTCTCGTTCGGATGCTACGGGCTGGTGAAGAAGGTGGTAGCTGTGGACCCGCGGGTGAGTGTGGCGGCCGAGTCGCTGATTGCGCTGCCGCTGGCCGCGGGCTATCTGATCGCACTGCAGTTCATCGGTGACGCCCACTTCGTCGGCCTGGGCGCCGGGCACGCCGCGCTGATGGTCCTCTCCGGGCCGGTGACCGCGATTCCGCTGCTGATGTTCGCCGCGGCCGCTCAGCGGCTCTCGTTGATCACGCTGGGTCTGCTGCAGTACCTCAACCCCGGCCTCCAGATGGCGTGGGGCGTGCTGATCAACCACGAGCCCATGCCGACTGCCCGCTGGGTCGGGTTCGGCCTCATCTGGGTGGCTCTCGCGGTACTGACGCTCGACGGCCTGCGCCGCGGACGCCGCAAGACACACGAGCACGACACGCCGAAACTCGTCGGTGGGCCGCCATAGACTGGCCTGCCTATGGACCGCTCGTTCGTGCACCTGCACAACCACACCGAATACTCGATGCTGGACGGTGCCGCGAAGATCGCGCCGATGCTGGCCGAAGCGCAGCGCCTGGAGATGCCCGCCATCGGCATGACCGACCACGGAAACATGTTCGGCGCCAGCGAGTTCTACACCAAGGCCACCGCCGCCGGCATCAAGCCGATCATCGGCATCGAGGCCTACATCGCGCCCGGCTCGCGGTTCGACACCCGCCGCGTCACCTGGGGCGATCCCAGCCAGAAGGACGACGACGTCTCCGGCAGCGGGTCCTACACCCACCTCACGATGGTGGCCGAGAACGCGACCGGTCTGCGCAACCTGTTCAAGCTGTCGTCGCTGGCGTCGTTCGAAGGCCAGCTGGGCAAGTGGGCCCGCATGGACGCCGAGCTGATCGCCGAGCACGCCGAAGGGATCATCGCCACCACCGGCTGCCCGTCCGGTGAGGTGCAGACCCGACTGCGGCTCGGCCAGCACCGCGAGGCGCTGGAGTCCGCGGCGCGGTGGCGCGAGATCTTCGGCCCCGACAACTACTTCCTCGAGCTCATGGACCACGGGCTGACCATCGAGCGCCGGGTCCGCGACGGGCTGCTCGAGCTGGGCCGCACGCTCGGGATCGCGCCGCTTGCGACCAACGACTGTCACTACGTCACCCGCGACGCCGCCCACAACCAAGAGGCGCTGCTGTGTGTGCAGACTGGCAAGACGCTGTCCGACCCCACGCGCTTCAAGTTCGACGGCGACGGCTACTACCTCAAGTCGGCGGCGGAGATGCGGGCGCTGTGGGACGCCGAGGTGCCCGGCGCCTGCGACTCCACCCTGCTGATCGCCGAGCGGGTCCAGTCCTACGAGCAGGTGTGGCAGCCGCGCAACCGGATGCCGGTGTTCGAGGTTCCCGACGGCCACGACGAGGCGTCATGGCTGCGCCACGAGGTGGAGGCGGGCTTGCGACGGCGCTTCCCCGACGGGCCGCCCGACGGTTATGAGCAGCGTGCCGCCTACGAGATCAAGGTCATCTGCGACAAGGGCTTCCCGTCGTACTTCCTGATCGTCGCCGACCTGGTCAGCTACGCCAAGTCGGTGGCGATCCGGGTAGGGCCCGGCCGTGGGTCGGCCGCGGGGTCGTTGGTGGCCTACGCGCTGGGCATCACCGACATCGACCCGATCGAGCACGGGCTGCTGTTCGAGCGGTTCCTCAACCCCGAGCGCGCGTCGATGCCCGACATCGACATCGACTTCGACGATCGCCGCCGCCCGGAGATGCTGCGGTACGCCACCGAGAAATACGGGCACGACCGCGTCGCCCAAGTGATCACCTTCGGCACCATCAAAACCAAAGCAGCCCTCAAAGATTCGGCCCGCATTCATTTCGGCCAGCCGGGCTTTTCGATCGCCGACCGGATCACCAAGGCGCTGCCGCCGCCGATCATGGCCAAAGACATTCCTCTGTCGGGCATCACCGACCCCAGCCATGAGCGGTACAAGGAAGCCGCTGAAGTTCGCGGGCTGATCGACACCGACCCCGAGGTGCGGACCATCTACGACACCGCCCTGGGTCTGGAGGGGCTGATCCGCAACGCCGGCGTGCACGCCTGCGCGGTGATCATGAGTTCCGAGCCGCTGCTCGACGTGATCCCGCTGTGGAAGCGCCCACAGGACGGCGCGGTGATCACCGGCTGGGACTACCCGTCGTGCGAAGACATCGGCTTGTTGAAGATGGACTTCCTCGGGCTGCGCAACCTGACGATCATCGGCGACGCGATCGACAACATCCGGGCCAACCGCGGCGTGGACGTCGATCTGCAGTCCCTGCCGCTCGACGATCCGGCCACCTACGAACTGCTGGGCCGCGGCGACACGCTGGGCGTGTTCCAGCTCGACGGCGGCCCGATGCGTGACCTGCTGCGGCGCATGCAGCCGACGAAGTTCGACGACATCATCGCGGTGATCGCGCTGTACCGGCCGGGCCCGATGGGGCAGAACGCCCACAACGACTACGCCGACCGCAAGAACGGCCGCCAGGCCGTCAAACCCATCCACCCGGAGCTGGCCGAGCCGCTGGAAGACATCCTCGCCGAGACGTACGGCTTGATCGTCTACCAGGAGCAGATCATGCGCATCGCGCAGAAGGTCGCCGGGTACTCGCTGGCCCGAGCCGACATTCTGCGCAAAGCCATGGGCAAGAAGAAGCGCGAGGTGCTCGACAAAGAGTACGAGGGCTTCGCAGATGGCATGCGCGCCAACGGCTTTTCCGCGGCAGCCATCAAGGCGCTGTGGGACACCGTGCTGCCGTTCGCCGACTACGCGTTCAACAAGAGCCACGCCGCCGGCTACGCGATGGTGTCGTACTGGACCGCCTACCTCAAGGCCAACTATCCGGCCGAATACATGGCGGGGCTGCTCACGTCGGTGGGCGACGACAAGGACAAGGCCGCGGTGTACCTGGCCGATTGCCGCAGGCTCGGCATCACGGTGCTTCCGCCCGACGTCAACGAGTCGGGCCTGAACTTCGCCTCGGTGGGCAACGACATCCGCTACGGTCTCGGCGCGGTGCGCAACGTCGGCGCCAACGTGGTGAGCTCGATCATCCGAGCCCGCAACGACAAGGGCAAGTTCACCGACTTCTCGGACTACCTCAACAAGATCGACATCACGGCCTGCAACAGAAGGGTCACCGAGTCGCTGATCAAGGCCGGCGCGTTCGACTCCCTCGGTCATCCGCGCAAGGGCTTGTTCCTGGTTCACACCGATGCCGTCGACTCGGTGCTGGGCACCAAGAAGGCCGAGGCGATGGGCCAGTTCGACCTGTTCGGCGGCGGCGACTCGAGCACCGACGCGGTGTTCTCGATCAAGATCCCCGACGACGAATGGGACGACAAGCACAAGCTTGCCCTCGAGCGCGAGATGCTGGGTCTGTACGTGTCCGGGCATCCCCTCAATGGGGTCGCCCACCTTCTTGCCACCCAGGTGGACACGCAGATCCCCGCGATCCTCGACGGCGATGTCGCCAACGACACGCAGGTGCGCGTCGGCGGAATCCTGGCCTCGGTGAACCGCCGGGTCAACAAGAACGGATTGCCTTGGGCCTCAGCGCAATTGGAGGATCTGACGGGCGGCATCGAGGTGATGTTCTTTCCGCACATGTACTCCACCGTCGGCGCGGAAGTGGTCGACGACGCGGTGGTGCTGGTCAGCGCGCGGGTGAAAATCCAGGACGACCGCATCTGCCTGATCGCCAACGACCTTGTGGTGCCGGACTTCTCGAACGCCGCGGCCAACCGGCCGGTGGCGGTGAGCCTGCCCACCCGCCAGTGCACGCTGGACAAGGTCACGGCGCTCAAGCAGGTGCTCGCCCGCCATCCGGGCACCGCGCAGGTGCATCTGCGGCTGGTCAGCGGCGACCGCATCACCACACTTGAGCTCGACCAGTCACTGCGGGTCACGCCGTCTTCGGCGTTGATGGGCGATCTCAAAGCGCTGCTGGGACCGGGCTGCTTGAGCTGAGGCCGTCGAACGGCCAGCGGCTCGCCGATGATGTGACCAGTTTCTGAACTCTGGAAGCACAACCGTCTCCCTCTGGCAAACTACCGATGGGAGTCGCGCCCGTCAGGCCACCATCGTGTCAGGCGCGGTCCTGATTGCGGAGGCGGTTTTTCATGCGGTGGGTGCGCTGGTGGTGGCGACAAAAGGACCGGTTCGACTGGTTCGCCAGCTACCTCGCCGAACGGCACCTGCAGGATGCGGCCCGCTACGCCGTCGCCATGGTCACGTTGACATTCGCGGCGGTCGCCGCGGCTATGCTCGCCAGCAAATCGGGGCCGCAGACCGACTGGCAGCGCGGCACATCCGCCGCCGCCGCCCTCGTCGGCGTGTGCCTCGCCGGGTTGTGGGCGTGGCGATGGCCGACGCTGACACAATCGCGGATCTTCGTCGCTGCCTGCGTCGCGTGCATCGCGGCGGCGTGCCTGAGCCAAGCCGATCCGCTAGCGGGCCTGACGGGCTGCTTCACCTTCGTCGTGTTGGGCGTCTACGCCGCGCTGATGCACTGCGCGAAGGCCACGAGCTTCAACTTCGCCGTCAGCGTCGCGGTCGCGGGGGTGCTGGCCTGGCGGGTGTACGAGGACCGGGGCGACGTCGTGTTTGCGCTGTGCGAGGTGGCAGTGCTGGGGCTGGCCAGCATCGGGGCGCCGGTGGCGCTGAACACACTGCTGCACGTCATGGCCACCGACATCCTGGGCTCCGACCGCGACCCACTGACCGGGCTGCTGAATCGACGCGGCTTCTACCGGCAGGCCAGACGGCTCCTCGAGGCGTCGGCCGACTCGCAAAGCAGTTACCTGACCGTCGCGATGATCGACCTGGACGACTTCAAACGGCTCAACGACCACCACGGTCATTCCGCAGGGGATCAGGCGCTCATCGACGTCGGTCATGCGCTCACCCAGCACACCAGCAAAACCGCGGTCGTCGCGCGGGCGGGCGGCGAGGAGTTCTTGGTCGCCGAGGTGTCCGACGATGCGATGCCCGCGGCGAGGCTGTGCCGGGCCGTCGCAGAAACACCGCACGACGTGACAGCCAGCGTCGGAACCACCAGTGTGCCGCTCGCAGCGCTGGACCACCAGAACCGCCTCGCCCTTCTGGATCGACTCATCGCACACGCCGACGCCGCCATGTATGCCGCCAAATCAGCCGGCGGCAACCGCCACTTCCACCACCGCGGGCCTCCTCTGTAGCGCAAATCTCAGCGCAGCACGTTCACCGCACGGGCGAACACCAGCGCGATCGTCGACACCGCGACGAGCGCCTGAAGCGTCATCATCGCCTTCGCGCGATGCGTCAAAGGCATTGTGTCCGTAGGGGAGAACGCCATCACATTGGTGACGCTGACGTAGAGGTAATCCAGGAACCGCGGCTCCCATTCCTCCGACGCCAGCTCGCGGGTGCCCGTCTGCGGGAACATGAAATCCGGATAGCACCGTTTCGGATTGCGCTCAGTGACGCCGGCCCGGGCGAACGGGCCACCGAGATCGATCTCCCAATACCAGATGCCGAACACGATGATGTTGGTGACGAACACCGCTGCGCCGCTGCCCAACAGCACGGCAGGATCGTTGCTCACCTCACCCGACAGAATGTGATAGTCCAGCACCACTGCTGAGGCCGTGTTGTCGATGGTGATCGCCGCCAGCAGCAGCACGCTTGCCGTCCTGCCGAGCGTGGTCGAGCGGGTGAGGTGGCGGGGGTTGATCACCAGCAACACCACGACCAGCAGCAGCTCCATCGCGATCAGCGGCCAGCGAGGCACCACGGTGTAGCGCTCGGGGATCGCGCGCTGCATAGCGATCGCGGCGATCAGCGCCACCAGCACCGGCCACCGGCTCTCCGGATTGCCGGGACGAAGCCACGCCGGCAGCCGCTGTTCGGCGTCGCGGGCCAGCTGTTCGGCTCTGCGCACCACGTCTTCCCTTGGGCGTTGCGGTTTTCCGCTGTCGTCGCTCATCCCCGCCGTACGCTACCCGTCATGACCGAGCGACCGACCACTCTTTGCGAGGCCTTTCAGCGAACCGCAAGCATCGATCCGGACGCCGTTGCGCTGCGCACCCCAGGTGACACCCAGACACTCACCTGGCGCCAGTACGCCGACCAGGTTCGGCGGGTGACCGCGGGACTGGCGGGGCTGGGTGTCAAACGCGGGGACACGGTATCGCTGATGATGGCCAACCGGATCGAGTTCTATCCACTCGACGTCGGAGCGCAACACCTGGGCGCGACCTCGTTTTCGGTGTACAACACCTTGGCGGCCGAGCAGTTGGCGTACCTGTTCGGCAACGCGGAAACCAACGTGGTGATCTGCGAACAGCAGTACGTCGACCGCATCAAAGCCAGCGGCGTGGCCCTGGACCACATTGTCTGCATCGACGGCTCGCCGCCGGGCTCCGTGCCGCTCGAGGACATGCTGGCCGCCGCGCCTGCCGACTTCGATTTCGAATCAGCCTGGCGCGCAGTCGAATCCGACGACATCGCGACATTGATCTACACCTCGGGCACCACGGGAAACCCGAAAGGCGTGGAGATGACCCACGCAAACCTGTTGTTCGAGTCGTTCGCAGTGGCAAGCGTGCTCGACGTCCATTTCGGCGATCGGATCACGTCGTTTCTGCCGTCGGCGCACATCGCCGACCGGTGGAGCTGCCTTTACAGCCAGGAGGTGTTCGGCACGCAGGTGACTGTCGTCTCGGACACGAAGGCGATCGCCGCGGCGCTGCCTGACGCGCGTCCCACGATTTGGGGCGCGGTGCCGCGGGTATGGGAAAAGCTCAAGGCCGCAATCTAATTCGCCGTCGCCAACGAGTCCGACGAGACTCGGCGCCAGGCCTTACAGTGGGCGATGGCCGTCGGCGCGAAGAAAGCCGCGGCACTGCTGGCCGGCACTGAAGTGCCCGACGATCTCGCCGCCGAGTGGGCACAGGCCGACGAACTGGTGTTGTCGAAGCTGCGGGCCAAACTCGGTCTGGACCAGGTGCGGTGGACGGTGTCGGGTGCGGCGCCGATCCCCAAGGAGACGCTGGCGTTCTTCGCCGGGCTCGGCGTGCCGATCGCGGAGGTGTGGGGCATGTCGGAGCTCAGTTGCGTCGCCAGCGTGAGCCATCCGCGGGAGGCAAAGCTCGGCACCGTCGGCAAGCTGCTGCCGGGTCTGGACTACAAGATCGCCGCCGACGGCGAGTTCCTGGTGCGCGGTCCGCTGGTGATGAAGGGCTACCGCAAGGAGCCGCAGAAGACGGCCGAGGCCATCGACGCCGACGGCTGGCTGCACACCGGAGACATCCTGGAAGTCGACGACGAAGGTTTTCTGCGGGTGGTCGACCGTAAGAAGGAATTGATCATCAACGCCGGCGGCAAGAACATGTCACCGGCCAATATCGAAAAACACGATCAAGGCCGCCTGCCCGCTGATCGGTGCGATGGTCGCCATCGGCGACGCGCGGCCGTACAACACCGCGCTGATCGTGCTCGACGCCGAGTCGGCGGCGCCGTACGCCGCGCAGCACGGGCTGGCGGACGCGTCGCCGCAGACGCTGGCCGGCCATCCGGGCGTGATCGCGGAGATCGCCGCGGGGGTGGCCGAAGGCAACAGGAAGCTGTCCCGGGTCGAACAGATCAAACGGTTCCGCGTGCTCCCGACCTTCTGGGAGCCGGGCGGCGACGAGGTCACGCTCACCCTCAAGCTGCGCCGGCGTCAGATCAACGAGAAATACGCCGCGGAGATCGAGGAGTTGTACGCCCCACGGCCGGGGGAGCAGGTCTACGAGCCGGCTGTCAGCGGGGTGCCTGCGTAATCGCGCCGACCACCAGCCAGGCGGCGGTGCCGGCGGCCGCACCTACGAGCACGGCTGACGCCACGTTCGTCGTCACCAGCCCGGCAACCACAGCGACCAGGAAGCCGACGAGCAGGCCCACGACCTTGTAAAGCGGCCACGGAACACCGGCGATCGTCACCTCCGGGCCCTTCGGAGAGGCGATCGCACGGATGCGCTCGGCCGTCGTCATAGGTTCAGGATACTCCCAGAGAAAGATTTCGGGCAACCGAAACACCGTGTGTCGCCGGCCTGCGCGTATGGTGGGGCGTATGCCCTTGTCTGGTGAATATCCCCGAGTCCGTGGGACTGGTCTCGCGAGCAGGCCGAGAAGTACATGGAATCCGGCGGCACCGAGGGCACCGACATGCAAGGCAAGCCGGTGGTCCTGCTGACCACGGTCGGCGCCAAGACCGGCAAGCTGCGCAAGACCCCGCTGATGCGCGTCGAGCACGACGGCCAGTACGCGATCGTCGCCTCGCTGGGCGGCGCACCGAAGAACCCGGTCTGGTACTACAACGTCAAGGCCAATCCCCGGGTGGAGTTGCAGGACGGCACCGAGACCCACGACTACGAGGCCAGGGAAGTCTTCGGTGACGAGAAAGCCGTCTGGTGGGAGCGTGCTGTGCAAGCCTGGCCGGACTACGCGAAATATCAGGAGAAGACCGACCGCCAGATCCCGGTGTTCGTGCTCACCCGAGTGGATTGACCTGCATGGTTGCTGGCACCATTGACCGGTGTCCGCTGAACCGAGCCTGACCCGCACCGATGGGCCGCTGTCCGCGGCCGACGTCGACGCGGCGGTGAAGCGAATCTCCGGCGTGGTGGCGCCGAGTCCTCTTCAGCTCAGCGAACGCCTGTCCGCGGCGACCGGCGCCACGGTGTACTTCAAGCGCGAAGATCTGCAGTCCGTCCGGTCGTTCAAGCTGCGCGGCGCGTACAACCTGCTGATGCAGCTGACCGACGAGGAGCGCAAGGCGGGTGTGGTGTGCTCGTCGGCCGGCAACCACGCGCAGGGTTTCGCCCACGCCTGCCGCTCGATGGGCATCAAGGGCCGCGTCTACGTTCCCCGCAAGACGCCCAAGCAGAAGCGTGACCGCATCCGCTACCACGGCGGCGAGTTCATCGAACTGATCGCCGTCGGCTCCACCTACGATCTGGCCGCCGAAGCCGCGCTCGAGGACGTCGCCCGGACCGGGGCCACGCTGGTGCCGCCGTTCGACGACGTGCGCACGATCGCCGGGCAAGGCACCATCGCCGCGGAAATCCTCGAACAGCTCGACGAAGAGCCCGACCTGGTGATCGTGCCCGTCGGCGGCGGGGGACTGATCGCCGGCATCACCACCTATCTGGCAGAGCGCACGTCGAACACCGCGGTGCTGGGCGTGGAGCCGGCGCGGGCCGCGGCGATGATCGCCGCGCTGGCTGCCGGCGGACCGGTGACGCTGGAGCACGTCGACCAGTTCGTCGACGGCGCGGCAGTCAACCGGGCCGGCACGCTGACCTACGCCGCGCTGGCCGCCGCCGGCGACATGGTGTCGGTGACGCCGGTCGACGAGGGCGCGGTGTCCACCGCGATGCTGGACCTGTACCAAAACGAGGGCATCATCGCCGAGCCGGCGGGTGCGCTGTCGGTGACGGCGCTGCTGGAAACCGATGTGGTGGAGCCGGATTCGACGGTGGTGTGCCTGATCTCCGGCGGCAACAACGACGTGTCACGCTACGGCGAGATCCTGGAACGGTCTTTGGTGCACCTTGGCCTCAAGCACTACTTCCTGGTGGACTTCCCGCAGGAGCCGGGTGCGCTGCGGCGCTTCCTCGATCAGGTCCTCGGGCCCAACGACGACATCACGTTGTTCGAATACGTGAAGCGCAACAATCGCGAGACCGGGGCGGCCCTGGTCGGCATCCAGCTCGGATCGGCGGAGGACTACGACGGACTGCTCACCCGGATGGCCGCGTCCGACATGGACGTCGAAGTGCTGGCGCCCGAATCGCCGGCGTATCGCTACCTGATCAACCCGTAGCGCTCACGCCGGCTGTGCCACCGAAATCCCATGATCATCAACAGCATCCGCTAGACGACTGTCGTAGGTGACGACAGCCCGAAGATCAGGCGCAGTGAGCGCGGCGGCGAGGTGGATAGCATCGAGCGTCCGCAGTCTTAGAGGCGGTAGAGTTGCCGCGTTTTCGAGGAGCCTGTTGCTCAGCGGTACGAGGTGAAGCGTAGCGATAACGTTTCGCGCGTTGTGAGCAGCTTCGCTGGACCCACGCAGCGCAGCGGCTCTGAGCAATTCCGTCCGAGCCAAGGCGGCGCTCATCTGGACATCGGAGCGGTATTGACGGAGATACGCTCTGAGCGCGGACGTCTCGGCTTCGACGACGGCGAGCTTTACCAGCGCAGAACTATCGAGGTACAGCTGCATCACCGTTCGTCAGCCCGCAATTCCGCCAGCGCCCCCGAGAGATCAATTCCACAGTCCAAAGGCTGCACGTCGAGCAGTTGGTCCGACGACTCCGGCGGAGTGATTTCGCCGCGAAGGATGAGGTCGCGCCATGGGTCTTCCACGGCCGGGACGATTCTGGCCACCAAACGACCTCGCTGAGTCACTTCGACAGTTTCTCCCTGCGCGACACGGGCGATGTAGCGGCTCGCGTTCTGGCGGAGTTCGCGAAGACCGATCCTGTCCATGTAGCACACCGTAGCACAATGCCGCTGCCCCGCGTTGACCAAGCCGTAGCCGCCTACGCCGCGCGCACGATCGCAAACGAGTGCCCCGCGAGACGTATCCGCGAGCCGTCGACCACCGGTTCCCCCCAGGCCAGCACCACCTCGCCGCTGACCGGCACCAGCGCCGGCTCGGCGCCGATGTTGCAGGCGATCGAAAGCGCCCCGCGCCGCATCACCAGCCAGCCCTGGTCCTCGTCGTAGTCGACGCGGAGGTGCTCGAGCCACGGGTCGGCGAGGTCAGGTTCGTTGTGCCGCAACGCAATCAGTTGCTGGTAGACGTGCCACAGCTGGGCGTGCTCACCGAGGCTCACCTCGTCCCAGTCCAGCTTGGACCGCAGGAACGTCTGCGGGTCTTGTGGATCGGGGATCTCGTCGGCATCCCAGCCGTGGTGAGCGAACTCCGCCTTACGGCCCTCGGCGGTGGCCCTGGCCAGCTCCGGCTCCGGGTGCGAGGTGAAGAACTGGAACGGATGCGACGAGCCCCACTCTTCACCCATGAAAAGCATTGCCGTATAAGGGGATCCGAGCGCCAGCGCGGCCTTGACCGCCAGCTGCCCGAAGTCGAGGTTCTGCGACGGCCGGTCACCGACGGCGCGATTGCCGACCTGATCGTGGGTGCAGGTATAGGCCAAGAGCCGGGTAGCGGGGATGGTCTTCTTGTCCAGCGGCCTGCCGTGCCGACGACCCCGGAACGACGAATACGTCGCCGCGTGAAAGTAGCCGTTGCGCAGCGTGGTGGCCAGCACTTCCAGTGTGCCGAAATCGCCGTAGTAACCCTGCCGTTCACCGGACACCGCGGCGTGGATGGCGTGGTGGATGTCGTCGTCCCATTGCGCGGTCATGCCGTAGCCACCCGCCTCGCGCGGGGTGATCAGCCGCGGGTCGTTGAGGTCGCTTTCGGCGATCAACGACAGCGGACGGCCGAGTTCGGCTGACAGAGCGTCGGTTTCGGCGGACAACTCCTCGAGGATGTGGATGGCCGTCGTGTCTACCAAGGCGTGCACCGCGTCCAAGCGCAGGCCGTCGGCGTGGAAGTCGCGCATCCAGCGCAGCGCGCAGTCGATGATGTAGCGGCGCACTTCGTCGGCGCCCGCGTCGGACAGGTTGAGACCCTCACCCCACGGGTTGCTGCCCGACGACAGGTACGGACCGAACCGGGGCAGGTAATTTCCCGACGGCCCAAGGTGATTGAACACCGCGTCGATCAGCACACCCAGCCCGTGCCGGTGGCAGGCGTCGACGAACCGCACCAGCGCGTCGGGTCCGCCGTAAGGTTCGTGCACTGCATACCAGAGCACGCCGTCGTAACCCCACCCGTGCGTGCCGGCGAACGCGTTGACCGGCATCAGCTCGACGAAATCCACGCCCAGGCGCACCAGGTAGTCGAGCTTGTCGATCGCCGAGTCCAGCGTGCCCTCAGGGGTGAACGTGCCGATGTGCAGCTCGTAGATCACCGCACCTTCGATGGAGCGGCCAGACCAGTTCTGGTCCGACCATGCGTCAGCCGCCGGCTGCCACAACTGCGAGCGCTCGTGTACGCCGTCGGGCTGCCGCGGTGAGCGGGGATCCGGCAGCACCTTCGGGTCGTCGTCGAGGACGAACCCGTACCGCGCGTCGGGCGCGGTGTCGACGGTCGCGCGCCACCAGCCGTCGTCGCTGCGTTGCATCGGATACAGGGTGCCTTCGACGTCGAGCTGCACCCGCTCGGGGATCGGCGCCCAGACCGCGAAGTCAGTCATCGGTGCGCTCCAACAACGCCACCGGCAACTCGCCGAACAACTCGACGGCCGACACGTCGCCCTCGAACAGCTTGCCCGTCAGGACATCGGTCCACCGACCGGCTGGCAGCGCGAGAGCCGTGTCATCCCAACCGGTTTCGGCTAATCGTAACGTCCAGCGGCTGACCGCCACCACGACGTCGTCGCCCCGGCCGAATGCGACCAGATGAGCGCGGGACCGCCCCGTCGCAAGCATCGGCGTGTAGCGGCCGGCGAGGAAGGTGTCGGGACGCCGGCGCCTCAGCCGCAGCGCGGATGCGGTCACGCGCATCTTCGGATGTTCGAGCGCCGCAAGGGCGGACCGCCGCACCGCATAGTCGACGGGCCGGCGGTTGTCCGGGTCGACCAGGCTGTCCTCCCACAGCTCTGTGCCCTGGTAGACGTCGGGCACACCGGGCGCGGTGAGCTGCACGAGTTTCTGGCCCAGTGCGTCGTTGCGGGCATGCGGGTCGAGGCGGGCCACCAAGCCGGTGAGCTCCGCGGCGATATCCCCGGAGATCACCGTATCGAGCCATCGGTGCACGGCGGATTCGAAGTCGTCGTCCGGGTCGTTCCACGACGTGCGGGTGGCTGCCTCGCGCATCGCCTTCTCGGCGTACCCGTGCAGCCGATCGCGCAACTCCTGCGTGACCACACCGTCTGCTGGCCATACGCCGAAGATGTTCTGCCACAGAAACATTCCCGTCGTCCGGTCCGGTGCCGGCGATCGCTGCTCCCAGCCGCCGACGAACTCCGCCCACAGCGACGGGACTTGCGACAGCACACCGATCCGGGCGCGCACGTCCTCGCCACGTTTGGTGTCGTGGGTCGACAGCGTCGTCATGGCCGATGGCCACAGCCGCGCCCGGTCGGCGGCTCGCTGGTGGAATTCGGCTGCGCTGACGCCGAAGCGGTCCGGTTCGCCGCCGACTTCGTTGAGCGACACCAGCCGGGCGTCGCGGTAGAACAAGCAGTCCTCCACCGACTTGGCTGTCGCGGCACCGCAGAGCTGCTGCAGGCGCACCGCGGGCTCGTCGTGCGCGAGAGCAGCCGTCACGATCGCCAGCGCCTCGGCCAACTGCGGTTCCGCGGTGACGGTTTCGGCCAGGGCGGCGGGCAGCACCGCCGCCAGGCACAGGTAATCGGAGCGGTACAACGGAATTCGGCTGACCAGCGCGGCCACCGCATCGGCCAACTGCGGATGACCAGTGCCGGTGACCCGGACGATCGCGCGGCACAACCGGCGCAACTCGCTGGCCAGTGTGCGAGTGACGGTGGTGGCTTTGAGTGTGCGGGCCAGCTCCGGCATGGTCGCGTAGTCGGTGCCTGCGGTCTCGAACAATGTGGTGAGAGCGGGCTCGCCGGTGGGGTCGACGAACAGGCCGCCGATTTCGCGCAACGCGTCATAGCCGGTGGTGCCCGCGATCGGCAGCGTTGGATCAAGCGCCTCGTCGACGGCGAGGATCTTCTCGATGACGATCCACGCGTCCGGGCCGGCGATTTCGCGCAGCCACGCGAGATATCCCGTCGGGTCGGACAACCCGTCGGGATGGTCGACCCGCAAGCCGTCGACCAGGCCGTCGGCGCACCACCGCCGGACCTCGACGTGGCTGGCGTCGAACACTTCGCGGTCTTCCTGTCGCAGCCCGGCCAGTGAGGTGATCGCGAAAAACCGTCGATAGCCGCACAATCCGCGCCGCCAGCCGATCAGCCGGTAGTGCTGGCGGTCGTGCACCTGAGGTCCGGTGCCGTCACCGGTGCCCGGTGCGATCGGGAACGCCAGGTCGCCGAGGCGCAGCAGGTCGCCGTCGACGGTCAGCTGGTCGACGTCCTCGTCGGAGCCCAGTACCGGCAGCGCCAGCTTGCCGTCGACACCGTTGTCCGGGGCCCAGTCGATGTCGAAGTACGTGGCGTACTGTGATTCCCGGCCGTGGCGCAGCACATCCCACCACCACGGATTCTGTTGTGGCGCATCGACACCGAGATGGTTGGGGACGATGTCGACCACCAGTCCCAGTCCACGCGTGCGAGCGGCGGCGGACAGCTGCGCGAATTCGTCGGCGCCGCCCAACTCGTCGAAAACCGACGTCGGATCGGTCACGTCGTAACCGTGCGTGGAGCCTTCGACCGCGGTGAGGATCGGCGACAGGTAGACGTGGGTGACGCCGAGGTCGTCGAGGTAGTCGAGCAGGCCTTCGGCGTCGGCGAAGGTGAACGCCTCGCCGCTGGCCGGCCCGCGCATCTGCAGCCGGTAGGTGGACACCACCGGGTGGGGACTCACGCTGCTCTTCTCAACACGATCACCGAACGCGCCTCCATTGTGATTTTCTCGCCGGCCCGCACTGTCAGATCGGTGTTTCCCACCGGGTCCGCGGTATCCAGGCATCCCTGCCACAGGCTGCCATAAATACCTTGCGGCACAACGACATCTAAGTCATGGCCATGTGCGTTAAAGCACAGCAGAAAGGAGTCGTCGACGACCGGATATCCCCGCGCGTCGGGCTCGGGAATGGCCGCACCGTTGAGGAACACTGTGACGGCTTTGCCGAATGCACTGTCCCAGTCTTCGAGTGTCATCTCCTGGCCGGCCGGGGTGAGCCACGCGATGTCGCGGATCTGCGCGCCGGTGCGGATCGGCGTGCCCGCGAAGAAGCGGCGCCGGCGGAATACCGGGTGGTCCTTGCGAAGCTTGGTCACCTTGCGCGCGAACGCCAGCAGTTCGGCGTTCTTCTCCGTCAGCGACCAGTCGATCCAGGACAACTCGGAATCCTGGCAGTAGACGTTGTTGTTGCCCCGTTGTGTGCGGCCCATCTCGTCGCCGTGCGCGATCATCGGCGTGCCTTGGGAAATCATCAGCGTGGCAAGGAAATTGCGCATCTGCCGGCAGCGCAGCTTGATGATCTCCGGGTCGTCGGTGGGTCCTTCCACGCCGCAGTTCCACGACCGGTTGTGGCTTTCGCCGTCGCGGTTGTCCTCGCCGTTGGCCTCGTTGTGCTTCTCGTTGTAGGACACCAGATCGTGCAATGTGAACCCGTCGTGCGCGGTCACGAAGTTGATGCTGGCGCTGGGCCGGCGCCCGGTCGCTTCGTAGAGGTCCGACGATCCGGTCAACCGCGATGCGAACTCGCCGAGAGTGGCCGGCTCACCGCGCCAGTAGTCGCGCACCGTGTCGCGGTACTTGCCGTTCCACTCCGTCCACAGACCCGGGAAGTTGCCGACCTGGTAGCCGCCCTCGCCGACGTCCCACGGCTCGGCGATCAGCTTCACCTGGCTCACCACGGGGTCCTGCTGCACCAGGTCGAAAAACGCGGAAAGCCGGTCCACGTCGTGTAATTCCCGCGCCAGCGTCGCCGCGAGATCGAACCGGAAGCCGTCGACGTGCATCTCCAGCACCCAGTAGCGCAACGAATCCATGATGAGCTGAAGAGTGTGGGGGTGACGCGCGTTGAGGCTGTTGCCTGTGCCGGTGTAGTCCCTGTAATAGCGCAAATCCTCGTCGACGAGCCGGTAATAGGCGGCGTTGTCGATGCCGCGAAAGTTGATGGTGGGCCCCAGCTGATTGCCCTCGGCGGTGTGGTTGTAAACCACGTCGAGAATCACCTCGATACCCGCCTCGTGAAACGTGCGCACCATGGTCTTGAACTCGGCGACGGCGGCACCGGGCTGGCGGACCGACGCGTAGGCGTTGTGCGGCGCGAAGAAGCCGAAAGTGTTGTAGCCCCAGTAGTTCCGAAGGCCGAGGTCGAGCAGCCGGAAGTCGTGCATGAACTGGTGCACCGGCATCAGCTCGATCGCGGTGACGTTCAACGACAGCAGGTGCTCGATGACCGCGGGATGGCACAGGCCCGCGTAGGTGCCGCGCAGCTCCTCGGGCAGGCCGGGATGGGTCTGCGTCATGCCCTTGACGTGGGCCTCGTAGATGATCGTCTCGTTGTACGGCCGCCGCGGCGCGCGGTCGGAGCCCCAGTCGAAGAACGGGTTGACCACGACGCTGGTCATCGTGGAGCCCAGTGAGTCGAGCATCGGGCCCTTGACCGACGCGGAGTCGTCGTGTTCGGCGGCGGCAAGGTCGTAGGAGAACAGCGCCGGGCCCTTGGTGAACTCGCCGTCGAAGGCCTTACCGTACGGGTCGAGCAGAAGCTTGCTCGGATCGCAGCGGTGCCCGGCGGCCGGCTCCCACGGCCCGTACACCCGGAATCCGTAGCGCTGGCCCGGGGTGACGCCCGGCAGGTAGGCGTGCCAGACGAACCCGTCGACCTCGTCGAGCCGGATCCGGTCTTCGGTTCCGTTCCGTTCGATCAAGCAGAGCTCCACTTTCTCGGCGACTTCGGAGAACAGCGAGAAGTTGGTGCCAGCGCCGTCGTAGGTTGCGCCGAGCGGATACGGAGTGCCGGGCCACACTGTCGCCAGGATCGGCCCGGTGTTCGGATTCGAGTCACTCGTGGCCACGATTCGACCCTATCGGCCCGCGTCCGTACTCTCAGTCTTCGTGCCGTTGACTCCCGACGAGATCGGCGCGATCGACGCAGCGCACATCTGGCATCCCTACAGCCCCATCGGCGCGCAGGCGCTGGCGCCGACGGTCGCGGTGGGCGCCCACGGCGCGGCGCTGACAGTGGTGCGCGACAGGCGCCGGGTCGAGGTGCTGGACGCGATGAGCTCGTGGTGGACGGCGATCCACGGTCACGGCCATCCGGTGCTGGACAAGGCGATCGCCGACCAGCTGGCCACGATGAACCACGTGATGTTCGGTGGCCTCACCCACGAGCCGGCGGCGCGGCTGGCGCAGCTTCTGGTCGACATCACCCCGCCCGGATTGGAGACCGTGTTCTTCAGCGACTCGGGCTCGGTGTCGGTGGAGGTGGCGGTCAAGATGGCGCTGCAGTATTGGCGCAGCCTCGGCCGGCCGGCCAAGCACCGGCTGATGACCTGGCGCGGTGGCTACCACGGCGACACGTTCACCCCGATGAGCGTCTGCGACCCGGACGGGGGCATGCATTCGTTGTGGACGGACGTGCTGGCCAGGCAGGTGTTCGCGCCGCAGGTGCCGACCCAGTACGACGCTTCCTACAGCGCCGCGTTCGAGGAGCAGCTGGCCGGCCACGCCGACGAGCTGGCCGCGGTGATCGTGGAGCCGGTGGTCCAAGGCGCCGGGGGGATGAGGTTCCACGACGCCCGCTATCTGGCCGACCTGCGCGACATGTGCCGGCGCTACGGCGTCCTGCTGATCTTCGACGAGATCGCGACCGGGTTCGGGCGCACCGGAGAGCTGTTCGCCGCTGACCACGCCGGGGTTGCGCCGGACGTCATGTGCGTGGGCAAGGCGATGACCGGCGGTTACCTCACCCTGGCGGCGACGCTGTGCACGGGCGAGGTGGCGCAGACCATCAGCAGCCACGAACCGGGCGCGCTGATGCACGGCCCGACGTTCATGGCCAACGCGCTGGCGTGTGCGGTCTCGGTGGCGTCGGTGGAGCTGCTGCTCGGCCAGGACTGGCGGTCGCCGGTGGGGGAGATCGAAGCGGGTTTGCGGTCAGGTCTGGAGCCGGCGCGACGGCTCGACGGCGTCGCGGACGTCCGGGTACTCGGCGCGATCGGGGTGATCGAGATGCGTGAGCCGGTGGATCTCGCGGTCGCCACGCCTGTCGCGCTGGACCACGGCGTGTGGCTGCGGCCCTTCCGCAACCTCGTCTACGCGATGCCGCCCTACATCTGCTCACCCGACGAGATCGACCGCATCACCACCGCGATGGTGGCCGTCGCCGGTTCAGTCGGCAAAGGGTCTGCGGTCAGTTGATCAGTGCGCGCGCTCGCGCCACGTCAGACAACTCGCAGTCCACAGCGAAGCGGTCGACTACAGTTGCCAGGGTTGCGCGGGCAGGCGCGCCCCGCGACACGAAATCGTCTGTGGCAGAACGTAATTCGAACAGCGGCGCGTCCTGACGGTGGGCGAGTTGAATTGCCGTGGCCAGATCGGCAGCCCGCTTGTCGTCGTCGGGCTGCGTGCGGGCGCGTACCCGAAGAAGCTCAGCGTCATAGAAATGCATCCCGGTGTCCTCGGCGATCTGAAGCCCGGTGCGGATCCGGTCTCGCGCCTCATCGGTGCGCCCCGCCGCGATCAACAGCTCCGCGAGTCGGCAGTCGTAGTGGGTCTGATAAGCGACCAGACCGAGCGCGCGCCAGAGTTCCACCCATTGCGTCATCGCCTCGATCGCAGCGGAAAGGGCAGCCGAATCCGGCTCGTCTGAGGACAGCAACCGGTAGGCCTGCACCAGCGATTGCTCCGTCATGCCGAACATCTGCCAGAAGTCGAAGCCGTGCCGCTCCGACCTCTCGAGCATCTCGTCGACGAGCGTCTCGGCGCGGTCGAGCTGACCGGCCTCCACCCGCATCCAGATCTCCATATCGACGGCGTAGGTGTAGTTGTACGGGCCCGTCGGAAATGCCAGCCGCTCCGATCGGCGCTTGGCTTTCTCCATCTCGGCCTCTGCTGCGGCGATATCGCCGTGCAGGACCCGGTCGATGGCCAAATGCTCATGGCTTATCGCCACGGAGTCGTGCGGGATGAACCACAGCGCCTCGAGGTGGGGCGCCTCTGCTTCGGCGACACCTGCCGCCGCGGTGGTGAACCACGAACGGGCCGTGGGGAAGTCGCCCCGCTGAAACGCCACCATGCCGAAGAACCCGTCGATCACCGGCCGGAACCAAGGCCTGTCGGCGTCCTGGCCGGTCTGGACCAGCTCTATGAGTTCTTCGGTTCGTCGCAGTTCGGCGCGCGAACAGTGAAACGACGCGACGGCCAACAGCGTTGCGAGCGCCTGGTCGTCGCTCATGTCAGCGCCGACCAACTCCCGACAGCGCTCGAAGTCGGTGACGACCGCCGGACTCATGTAGCCCTCGGCGGCTGACGCCAAGAATCCGCGATCGAGCCGCAGCCCGATTTCCCGCCGGTCTCGCTCGGGGCTCGGCGAACACTTCTCGAGCTGCGTCAGGCCATGCGTCAAGTAGGTGCGGGCCTCCATCAGCGCTCCCCGGCGCCGCGCGTCGGCGGAGGCTCGCTGGTAAGCCGACGCGGCGTCGTCGTAACGCTCGGCTCGTTCGTAATGGGCGGCGACCAATCGCCAATCAGGATCGGCGCCGCTACCGGCGACCAGCGTGTCGGCCACCCGTGCGTGCAAGCTGCGGCGCACGCTCGGCGGAGCAAGTTCAGCGGCGACTTCGCGGAGCAATTCGTGGCGGAACCGCCAGCCGTCGGCGCCCCACGGCTCGAGCACCGCGGCTTCTTCCAGTTCGTCGAGTACGTCGTCGACCTCTTCGGAGGACAACCCGGAGACCGCGATCAACAACGACCGCTCGACGTGCCGTCCGATCACCGCGGCGGCCTCGACCACAGGTACCACGTTGCGGCTCGCCAGCAGCCGGGAGAAGAGCGGCTCGTAGAGCGGGTCGGGCACTACCGGTCCGTGTCCGTCGCCGGCCATGCCCAAGCCGGCAGTCACCTGCTCGATGTAGAACGGCACGCCGTCGCAGCGTTCTCGCACTGACGCGCATTCATCGGCTGACACCGCCGGATTGAGAGAGACGATCAGCTCCTCCGACTCCTCGGGAGTCAACGCGGCCAGGTCGAATGTTTTCACCGCCCAGTCGGGCGACAACCAATTCCCGTCGCGGCCCGTGAGCACCAGCATCATTCGCTCGCCGGAAGGCCGCAGCAGCGCACCGAGGATCTCGAGAGTCGAGGGGTCGAACCAGTGCACGTCTTCGGCGATCAAGAGGCCAGGGGAGCCGTCCAGGCATGCGTACAGGTAGCGCTGCACCGCATCGGCGATCAGTTCTTGCAGCCTCCGGCCTTCAACGGGCATCACCTGGTAGCCGTGTTCGGGGCCGATGGCGAGCACCGGTGCCAACAACGGCAGCGCGGTGGGCGAATCGAGTCCCACCGCGTTGATCTCGGCGCCCAGCAGTTGAAGTCGTTGTTCGGGGGTGCTGTGGCGATTGATGCCGCATCGCCGCTCCAACAACGACCGGACCGGGTGCAGCCCGACCTCCGGGTGGAACGGGGACCCGACCAACTCGAGGACGATCCCGCCGTCGGCTCGGACCAGCTCGGCCGCCGCTGCTGCCAACCGGCTCTTGCCGATGCCGGCCTCACCGCGAAAGACCACGCCCGGCGTTGTCAGTGTGCCTGTCTGCGCGCGGGTCCAGGTCTTGCGCAGCCGCGCCATCTCCCGCTCGCGACCCACCAGCGGGGCCAGAGTGTTTGCGCTCCGTCCGTCCGCTCGCAGACCACTCGGAAGTGGGTGATCAGCCCGTCGACGCCCTTCACGGGCGCTGGAGTCAGGGCCTCCAGTTCGAACGTCTGCCGGATCAACGGCTCGACGGTGTCGGAGACAACAAGGGATCCGGGTGGCGCCAGGCCTGATACGCGTGCCGCCAGGTTGGCGGCCAAGCCGTAGACATCGTCCTGTGCGGTGTCGAGGTACACCGGGCCGCGGTGGATTCCCACCCGCACGTTCAGCTGTGCGCCGAAGCGGCGCTGGGCGTGAGCGCTCAGCCGCGCCACCTCACGCGTGATGTCCAAGCCGGCCTGCACTGCCCGGCGCACGTCGTTTTCGTGGGGATGCGGATGTCCGAAGACCACCAGCAGACCGTCGCCCTTCGTCGAGCCGATGTGTCCTTCATAGCGGTTGACCACCCGCAGCACTTCGTCGCGATAGCGACCCACAAGCAGTCGGTAGACCTCGGGTTCGACTGTCGTCGACAGCACGGTCGAGTCGACAAGGTCGGCGAACATGATCGTCAGGCGCCGGATCTCGCCGGCGACTGCCGGCGTCGAGAACACATCCTCTGCGTCCGCCTCGGAGCCGCCGGTAGCCAGCGTCGCGTGCGTGGGGAAAGTTTGGGCAACGCCGGCGACGGCCACCTCCACCGGCACCGCGACCGGCGCGAGAATGTCGTCGATCTCTCTGGCAACCGCGAAGGTCACGTCTGCGCGGGAGCGCAATTCGCGCAGCAACTGCCGGATGTCGTTGCGGACCGAGTCCTCCCTCTCGGAGTCGAGAGCGGCGCGGAGCTCGTGCAGCAGCGCTACCTGTTCTGATGCAGCGATCTCCTGCTGACCGCAGATGAAGGTGCCGCATCGGAGCAGATATGCGTAGGGCGTCGGCGGCGGCTCCGGCAGCGGATCGGGCAGCGGCGAACGCTGACTCGAGCATTCGTGCAGGGCCGAGATCAGAGCGATTCCGGTGTCTTTCGTCGATTCTCGGTAATCGACCTGCTGCGCCGAGGAGACCGGCCCGGCCGAGCTACTCACACGCCCGATTTGCGCTGAAAGCACAGGAATTCCAAGGGCTTTGGCGTATGCCAGTTCGGCCCGGCAGAGCCTGGACGAAAGTGAATTGTCCGACAGCGCGAACAAGAACACGGTGCAGTTGCGAATTTCCCTGAGAACGTCCGCCCACCACGCTTCGCCACCTGTGCGCTCCTGGTCGAACCAAAGGTCTTGCCTCGCGCGAGTCAGGTCGGCGACGAGGGAGTTCTCGACCGCGGGCTGGTCGAGACTCGAGTAGCTGATGAAGACCTTCACGCGCAGCGCACCCCTGCCGGGCTTCGAGGCTGATCTGTGGACTTGCTGTGAGAGTAGCCGCGTGCGCTCTCTGTCGAGGTGCCATTTTTCGAACACGTCAATGTTTGCTGCGAGGGTGCAGGGCGCTGCAGCGCGCAGGGCTGGCTTAGGGTAAGTCGGAATGACGCCACTGAACCGCACCGACATTTCTCCCCTGGCGTGGCTCGACGAGGTCGAAGCGCAACGCCGCAGCGCGGGGCTGCGGCGGTCGCTTCGCCGCCGCTCACCGGTGGGCGCCGAGGTGGACCTGGCCTCCAACGACTATCTGGGTCTGTCGCAACACCCCGCGGTGATCGACGCCGGTGTGCAGGCGCTGCGCACCTGGGGCGCGGGGTCCACCGGCTCGCGGCTGGTCACCGGCAACACCGAACTGCACGAGGAATTCGAGGCCGCGATCGCCGAATTCGTCGGTGCGCAAGCGGCTTTGGTGTTCTCGTCGGGATACACGGCGAACCTCGCGGCGGTGGTCGCCCTCTCCGGCCCCGGCTCGCTGGTGGTGTCGGACGCGCACAGCCATGCCTCTCTGGTGGACGCGTGCCGGCTGTCGCGGGCGCGTGTGGTGGTGAGCCCGCACCGCGATGTCGACGCAGTGGACGCCGCACTGGCCTCGCGATCCGAAGAACGCGCGGTGGTGATCACCGACTCGGTGTTCTCAGCCGACGGCGCGCTGGCGCCGCTGCTGTCGTTGCACGAGGTGTGCCGACGCCACGGCGCGCTGCTGATCGTGGACGAGGCGCACGGGCTTGGCGTGCGGGGTGACGGCGGCCGGGGCCTGCTGCACGAGGTCGGCCTGGCCGGAGTCCCTGACGTGGTGATGACGACGACGATGTCGAAGGCGCTGGGCAGCCAGGGCGGCGTCGTGCTCGGCCCGGTCGCGGTCCGCGACCATCTGATCGACGCGGCCCGGCCGATGATCTTCGACACCGGACTGGCGCCCGCCGCCATCGGTGCGGCGCTGGCGGCGCTTCGCGTGCTGATTGCCGAGCCGCAGCGGCCGCGGGAGGTGCTGCACACCGCGGCGCTGCTCGCCGAGACCTGCGGGGTGGCGGAGCGGCCGGAATCGGCCGTGGTGTCGGTGATCCTCGGCGCGCCGGAGGTGGCGGTGGCCGCGGCCGCGGCGTGCCTCGAACGAGGCGTGCGAGTCGGCTGCTTCCGGCCGCCGTCGGTGCCGGCGGGCACGTCGCGGCTGCGGCTGACAGCCAGGGCGTCGCTCTCCGGTGACGAACTGGACACCGCGCGCCGTGTGCTGGCAGACGTGCTCGGTGCGGCTCGCAGCCGCTCGACACGCGCGTGAGCCATCTCTTCGTCACAGGCACCGACACGGGCGTCGGCAAGACCGTCGCGACCGCCGCGCTCGCATGCCGTGCCCGGCTGGCGGGCATCGACGTGGTGGTGTGCAAGCCGGTCCAGACCGGCACCATCGACGGCGATGACGATCTCGCGGAGGTCGCCCGGCTGTCGGGCGTCGAGAAGACGTTCGGGTCGTGGCGCTACCCCGAGGCGCTGGCGCCCGCTGCCGCAGCGCAACGGGCGGGTCTTGCGCTGCCCAACCGCGTCGAGCTCGACGTGTTCCTGCGCGTGGTCGACCACAGCCACCAGCTCACGCTCGTCGAGGGCGCCGGCGGGCTGTTGGTCCAGCTGGGGGAGGACGGCGCCACGCTGCGGGATCTGGCCTGGGATTCGCACGGGTCCGTGCTCGTCGTCGTCAGGGCCGCATTGGGCACGCTGAACCACACCGCACTGACACTGGAAGCCCTTCATTCGCAAGGGGTTTCGTGCGCCGGACTGATCATCGGCGCGTGGCCCGCCGAGCCGGGACCCGTCGAACTCGGCAACCGCGAGGCCTTGGCGAAGATGGCGCCGCTGCGTGCGGTGCTGCCGGCCGGCGCTGCTCGGCTCTCCCCGCAGGAGTTCGAGCAGATGAGCGCTTCGGCGCTCGACAGCGACTGGTTGGCGGAGCTGACCGCCTGACATGGTGCACTCGATCGAGCTGCTGTTCGACCAGGACACCGAAGCGGCGATCCGGCGGGTGTGGGTGGCGCTGGCCGACCTCGGCTTGCGGACCCCGGCCTCGACCAGCAGGCCGCACGTGACATTGCTTGTGGCCGACGGCATTTCGGCTGACGCCGACGAACCGCTCCGGGAGGTGCTGCAACGGCTGCCGCTGGACTGCCTGATCGGTGCGCCGATGGTGTTCGGGCGCTCTCCGTTCGTCCTGGTGCGTCAGGTGGTGCCCTCAGCGCAGCTGCTGGCGGCCCATGCCGACGTGGTGCAGATCTGCTCGCCGTACCTGGAGCCCGGTCCCGCGCCCAATACCGTTGTGGGGCAATGGAGTCCGCACACCACACTGGCGCGGCGCGTGGAGGCGTCGCAGCTGGCCGAGGCGCTGGCTATGCGCACGACGACCCGCGACATCGGCGGGCAGTTCGTCGGGCTACGGCACTGGATCGGCAACAAGCGCGTCGAGCACCTCATCACCTGACGCCGAAACGGTATTCCGCGTGGCCCTTACTCGGCATTCTCCGCGGCAGTTACCGCCTCGGCGCAAGCCGCCATCCCGTCGACCAGCAGCCGCAACCCGAACGCGAACCGGGCGCTCGGATCCGTCGTCAACACCGACTGCGCCTCGGGCAACGCACCGGCGGCGTCCCACTGCAGCCGGGACTGTTCGTCGGCTGTGAAGCCCAGCACGTAGTACACGGCGGTGCGGGCCGCCAGCTCGGCTTGGGCCGCCGGGACGCCGGCCTCGGCGGCAGCGCACGTCAGACGCATCACGACAGAGGTCATCGCCGCAGACTGGCCGGCGGCGAAGCTGGCCGACACAAGCTCCGCACCATCGGTGTGGGAAAGCAGCGCCTCACGCAACTGCCCGCAGAGCCCGGCCACGCGCTCGCGCCAGCTGCCGGCAACGTCGCCGACGGGCAGCAAGATCCGGTCGGCGACCGCACCCAGAAGTGCCTGCTTGCTGGGAAAGTGCCAGTAGAGGGCTCCAGGTGTGACGTCGAGTTCCCGGGCCAGCCGGCGCATGGTCAGGTCGGCGATGCCGTAGCTATCCAGGAGAGCGGTCGCGGCGTCGACCACGTCGCTTTTGTGCAGCTGCACCCACGTACCCTAACCTGAACACCGTTCAATGGTCGGCCCGCAGACGTGTTCAAGTGGCGGCGTGACGAGTAGAGGCACAAGGAGGCCTACATGACGGACATCCTGGCCGAGGCCCGCGAGCAGGTGCTCGAGCGTGGTGAGGGCCTGACGCAGGATCAGGTGCTTGCGGTGCTACGACTCGACGACGACCGGCTCGACGAACTGCTGGCGCTGGCGCACGAGGTGCGGATGCGTTGGTGCGGCCCAGAGGTGGAGGTCGAGGGAATCATCAGCCTCAAGACCGGCGGCTGTCCCGAAGACTGCCACTTCTGTTCGCAGTCCGGGTTGTTCAGCTCGCCGGTCCGCAGCGCATGGCTGGACATCCCGAGCCTCGTCGAAGCCGCCAAGCAGACGGCGAAGACCGGCGCCACCGAGTTCTGCATCGTCGCGGCGGTACGCGGACCCGACGAGCGGCTGCTGGCACAGGTGGCCGCCGGGATCGAGGCGATCCGCAACGAGGTCGACATCCAGATCGCGTGCTCCCTGGGCATGCTGACCCAAGAGCAGGTCGACCAGCTCTCCGCGATGGGCGTGCACCGCTACAACCACAACCTGGAGACCGCACGGTCCTACTTCACCAACGTCGTCACCACCCACACCTGGGAAGAACGCTGGCAGACGCTGGAGATGGTGCGTGACGCCGGCATGGAGGTGTGCTGCGGCGGGATTCTCGGGATGGGTGAGACGCTCGAGCAGCGGGCCGAATTCGCCTGCCAGCTAGCCGAATTGGAGCCCGACGAGGTTCCGCTGAACTTCCTCAACCCGCGGCCCGGCACGCCGTTCGGCGACCTCGAGGTGCTGCCCGCTACGGAGGCGCTCAAGGCCGTCGCCGCGTTCCGTCTCGCACTGCCGCGGACCATGCTGCGCTTCGCCGGCGGCCGCGAGATCACGCTCGGCGACCTCGGCGCCAAGCAGGGGATCCTCGGCGGCATCAACGCGGTGATCGTCGGCAACTACCTCACCACGCTGGGCCGTCCGGCGGAGGCCGACCTGGATCTGCTCACGGATCTGCAAATGCCGATCAAGGCCTTGAACGCGACGCTGTGACGTCATGCAGGGCAAGTTCAACGTCTACACCGGCGAACCGGCCGGCACCGCGGTGCCCACGGCTGCGCAGCTGGGCCTGGAGCCGCCGCGTTACTGCGGCGAGTGCGGCCGGCGGATGACCGTGCAGGTGCGTCCCGACGGCTGGTCGGCCCGCTGCTCACGGCACGGGGTCACGGATTCCAAGGACGTGGAGACCGCCCGGTGAGAGCTGCCCTGACCTTCGCCGCAGGCATTGCCGTCGCTGGCGCGGCGGCGGGCGCGCTGTGGGCGTGGCTTGCTCCGCCGATCCGCAGCGCGGTCGCGGTGACCAAGTCCGGCGATCCGGTTCAGCAGTACCTCGGTCACGAGGCCGACCACTACTTCGACGCGGCGGTGATGATGGCCGGGCTGTTGGTGGGGCTCGCGGTGATCAGCGCGGTGCTGGCCTGGCAGTGGCGACGAACCCGCGGACCGGAGATGGTCATCGGCGTCACGGCGGGCGGCATCGCGGCAGCCGCCGCAGCGGCCGCAGCCGGTGCCTGGCTGGTCCGAATTCGCTACGGGCACATCGACATCGACGCAACCCCACGGGACCACAAGATCCACTACCTCACCGAGGCGCCGGCAGTGTTCTTCGGGCATAGCCCGCTGCAGATCCTGACGAGCCTGCTGCTGCCCGCGGCGTCGGCGGCGTTGACCTACGCCGTCATGGCCGCCGCATCGGCCCACGACGATCTCGGCGTATCACCGCAAGCCGTGCAATCCTCAGTCTCCGAGGCTGTTCTGTAGGCGCTCGGCGGCCGCGAGATAGTCCTGTGCGAACTCGTAGACCACCTGCCGCGCGGGTTTGACGGAGTTCATCAGGCCGACACCCTGACCCACCCAGTAGGTGGCCAGCGCGCGGGCGCCTTCGTCGCCCTTGGCTGCGAGCGTGTCGATGCGCCGCAGCACCGGTTCGCTGATGATCGACTGCAACGGCATCGGCAGCGGCTTGGGGCCCCGCCCGGATTCCCACGCTTCGGTCCAGTCCGACTTCAGTTGCCGCGTCGGCTTGCCGGTCCGGCATGTCGAGCGGACGGTGTCGCGCGACGTCGCGGTCAGCATCCGCTGCTTGGTGTAGGGCGCGGTTTCGGCTTCTTCGGTTGTCAGCCAGACCGATCCGGTCCACGCACCGGCCGCGCCCATCGCCACCGCGGCGGCCATCTGCCGGCCGGTCACGATGCCGCCCGCGGCGAGCACGGGCACCGGCCGTAGCGGTGCGATGGCCTCGATGACTTCGGGCACCAGCACCATCGTCGTCACCTCGCCGCAGTGTCCGCCGGCCTCGGTGCCCGCGGCGACGATCACGTCGACGCCGGCGTTGACGTGTTTGATCGCATGCTCTTTTGCACCCGCCAGCGCGGCGACGGGCACACCGTGGGCCTTGGCGGCGTCGAGCATGGACTGCGGCGGACGGCCCAACGCGTTGGCGATCAGCTTGATCGGGTGCTTGAACGCGACCTCCATCAGACTCTCGCTCGCGTCGTCGGTGGTCGACACCCGCGGCGTCTTGGAGGTCGTCACCGGCGGGAGGCCGTGCTCGGCCAGCAGCGCGTCGACGTAGGCGCGGTGCTCGGCCGGGATCATCTCCGCGAACTGTTCAGAGGTCAGTCGTTGTCCCTTGCCCACTGACGTCTCCGGGACGATCAGGTCGACGCCGAACGGCTTGCCCCTGACTTCGGCTTCGATCCAGCTCAGCTCCTGCTCCAGCTGCTCGGGGGTGAGCGTCACGGCACCCAGCACGCCGAACCCGCCGGCGTTGGTCACGGCAGCGACCACGTCGCGGCAGTGGCTGAACGCAAGCAGCGGAATGTCGATGTCCAGCATGTCGCAGATCGCTGTTCTCATGGCCACTCCTCGTCCCGCCAGCGTGAAACCGCCCACGGCAACCGTGTCACAACTCCACGTTCGACGGCGACGGGCCGCGCCGCGTCAGGCGTCTGAGTACGACAGCGGCTTGCGCCGCAGTTTCCTGCCCGTCATCACCCGGCCGGCAATGGTCAACAGCTTCAGCATGCCCGTGTAGGTGGACGGGTTGAACATCGTCGGCCATGTGGTGCGCACCAGGTGCTCGGCGAGTGGCCGACCGGCGAATCGGTCGCGCAGCCAGCGCAGCGTCATCGGCGCCGACATCGGATGCAGCAGCATGTGTTCGCTGAACATGTCGCGGTGGTAGGTCACCGGCGCCCCGCCGGCGCGATAGCTCTCGGTGAGTGCGTCGATGTCGTCGACGGACACGATCTTGTCGTGTACGGCCTGAACGATCAGCACCGGCCGGCTGGGTGCGGCCGTGCCGAGTTTGATGTCGTCGAAGACGTATTGAAGATCGGGCTCGGCCAAGATGTCTTCGAGGGGACGATCGACGTAGTGGTCGATGTCCTTGCGCATCAGCCGAAGCACTGCGATGGCCGTCGTCATCTTCTCCGCCGACTTCAGCAGCGCGCGGCCCTCTTCGGTGGCATGCCGATCGATGACCCGCTGCAGTTCGGGATAGATGTGCCACAGCGCGGCAATCACCATGGTCGGCAGCCCCGCCCAGATGGAGCCGTTGAGCCGCTTGAATGCGCTTCCCAGATCACCCACGGGCGAGCCGAGCACCGCGCCCACGATGTTGAGCTCGGGCGCGTAGTCCGCGCAGGTCTCCACGGCCCAGGCGGTAGCCAGTCCGCCGCCGGAATAGCCCCACAGGCCGATAGGGGAGTCGGCCGAGATGTCCAGACGCTCACAGCTCGTTGCTGCGCGCAGCCCGTCGAGGATCCGGTATCCCGGCTCGTAGGGCGCGCCCCACATGCCTCGGGTGCCCTCGTGGTCGGGCACCGAGACCGCCCAGCCTTCGGCGAGCGCGGCGGCGATCAGCAGGAATTCGAACTGCGCCAGCGCGCCGGGCGCGAACGCTCCACGCCGCATCGCATACGACGGGAAGCATCGAGACGTGACCGCGTCGATCGCGCACTGGTAGGACACCAGCGGGCAGACCCTCTCCGGCCCACGCTCGGTGGGCACCAACACGGTCGTCACTGCGGCTTCAGGTAGGCCGTTGCGATCGCTGCTGCGGTACAACAGTTGGGTCGCGTGGAACTTCTGCCGGACGACGCCTAAAAAGCCCAGCTCAACATCACGACTGCGCAGCACGGTGCCGGGATCGGCGTGTTCGAAGCCTGGCGGGGGCTCGTAGAACGGGTCGTTATCAGGCAATACCGGCCGGCCCCGCCGCAGCTCTTCGTGCGGTACCGCGCCGATCCACTCAGCGCGGGCCGCGTGGGCCAGGCCGGCAGGATCCATGTGAGCACTCCTTCGTGATCAACCAACCGGCAGGTTACTTTAAGAGAGCGATAAGAATCCAATCGGCGCGCCGGTTTGTTGCCGACTCGGGTCAGCCCGGTGGGCGTAGCGCCGCGAATTCGTCGGTTACCCGGTACTGCGAGTCGGTGAACCGGTACAACGCGGCCGGGCGTCCGCCGCTGCGGCCGCTACGGGCGATCGTGCCGGTCCGGGTGATGACGTTGCGCCGCGCGAGCACCCGTTGCAGGTTGGTGGCGTCCACCTGATAACCCAGCGCGGCGCTGTAGATGTCGCGCAGCGTGGAAAGCGCGAATTCCGTTGGGGCAAGGGCGAACCCGATGTTCGTGTAGGACATCTTGGCGACCAGCCGGCTGTGCGCGTGGGTGACCATCGGCCCGTGGTCGAAAGCCATCGGCGGCAGCGCGTCGACCGGATGCCAGCGGGTGTCCGGGGGCAGCGCCGGCGTCGCGGGGGAGGGCACCAGTCCCAGAAACGTCGAGGCGATGGTGCGGGTGCCCGGTACTCGGGCCGGATCTGAGAAGACGGCCAGCTGCTCCAAGTGAGCAATCTCACGTACGTCGACCTTCTCGGCCAGTTGGCGACGAATCGAACTGGTCATGTCCTCGTCGTTGCGCAGCTTTCCGCCCGGCAGCGCCCACGCGCCGCGCTGCGGATTCATTGCGCGTTCCCACAACAGCACACTGAGCTGCGGTTTCGGCGTGCCCAGCTGGCGAACCTGGAACACGACGGCGAGCACCTCGTGCTCGGTGCTAGTATGAACCATGTTTTCGATTGTAAGTCGAAAACCGATCGGGCTGAAGGAGACGGCGATGACGGTCCTGGACGACGGCGTTTACACAGGCGTCGAACCCGATGCCGAATGGGCCGCCGAGGTCCGCCGACTCGCCGAACAGCGCAATGCGACCCTCCTGGCGCACAACTATCAGATCCCCGCAATCCAGGACGTGGCCGACCATGTCGGCGACTCGCTGGCGCTGTCACGCATCGCCGCGGAAGCGCCCGAACAGACGATCGTGTTCTGCGGCGTGCACTTCATGGCCGAGACCGCCAAAATCCTCAGTCCCGACAAGACCGTGCTTATTCCGGACCAGCGGGCCGGCTGCTCGCTGGCCGACTCGATCACCGCCGAGGAGCTGGCGGCCTGGAAGGCCGAGCACCCCGACGCGGTCGTGGTCTCGTACGTCAACACCACCGCAGCGGTCAAAGCGCTCACCGACATCTGCTGCACGTCGGCCAACGCCGTCGACGTCGTGGCGTCCATCCCGGAGGACCGCGAGGTGCTGTTCTGCCCCGACCAGTTCCTCGGCGCACACGTCCGGCGCGTGACCGGGCGCAAGAACCTGCACGTCTGGGCCGGCGAATGCCACGTGCACGCTGGCATCAACGGCGACGAACTCGCAGCCCAGGCGCGCTCACATCCGGACGCCGAGCTGTACGTGCATCCAGAGTGCGGCTGCGCCACGTCGGCGCTGTACCTGGCCGGTGAGGGCGCCGTGCCCGCCGACCGGGTCAAGATCTTGTCGACCGGCGGCATGCTCGAGGCGGCGCACAGAACTCGCGCCCGCCAGGTTCTGGTCGCCACCGAGGTCGGCATGCTGCACCAATTGCGCAGGGCTGCACCGGAAGTCGACTTCCGCGCGGTCAACGACCGGGCGTCGTGCAAGTACATGAAGATGATCACGCCGGCCGCGCTGCTGCGGTGCCTGGTCGAAGGCGCCGACGAAGTCGACGTTGATCCCGAGACCGCACGGCTGGCCCGGCGCAGCGTGCAGCGGATGATCGAGATCGGCAAGCCGGGCGGCGGCGAATGAGCCGCTGGCACGCCCGAGCCGACGTGGTCGTCATCGGCACCGGTGTCGCGGGTCTGGCCGCCGCGCTGGCCGCGCACCGCCGCGGCCGACGCGTGCTGGTGCTGAGCAAAACCTCGGACACCGCAACGTTTTACGCGCAGGGCGGCATCGCGGTGGTGCTCCCGCGTACCGACGATTCGGTCGATGCGCACGTCGCCGACACGCTTGCCGCCGGCGCCGGGATGTGCGACCCGGACGCGGTGCGCTCGATCGTCGCCGACGGGTATCGCGCCGTAGCCGAATTGGTCTCTGCCGGTGCCCGATTCGACGAGGCCGAACCCGGCCGCTGGCATCTGACCCGCGAAGGCGGCCACTCTCGGCGGCGGATCATCCACGCCGGCGGTGACGCAACCGGCGCCGAGGTGCAGCGCGCCTTGGACCATGCCGCCACGCTGCTCGACATCCGCCGCAATCATGTTGCGCTTCAGCTGATTCACGACGGCGACGCCATCACCGGCGTCGAGGTGATCAACGAAGACGGTGCTGGGATCGTGCACACGCCGGCGGTGATTCTGGCCACCGGCGGACTGGGGCACCTTTACCGAGCCACCACGAACCCAGAAGGCTCCACGGGCGACGGAGTCGCGCTGGCGCTGACGGCGGGTGTGGCCGTGAGCGACATCGAGTTCATCCAGTTCCACCCGACCATGCTCTATGACGCCCGCGTTGGGGGGCGCCGACCGCTGATCACCGAAGCGCTGCGAGGTGAGGGCGCGAAACTGGTTGACGCGCAAGGAAATTCCGTGACCGCAGGTGTGCACGTGATGGGCGATCTCGCCCCACGCGACGTGGTGGCCGGTGCCATCGACGCGCGGCTGCGCGAGACCGGCGATGCGTGTGTCTACCTCGACGCCCGCTCGGTAGCCGATGTCGCAGCCCGATTCCCCACCGTCACCGCGGCCTGCCGCGCCGCGGGACTCGACCCGGCACGCGACCTGATTCCCGTTGTCCCAGGCGCGCATTACAGCTGTGGCGGTGTGGTCGCCGACGTCCACGGCCGCACAGAGCTTCCGGGACTGTTCGCAGCCGGCGAGGTCGCGCGGACCGGTATGCACGGTGCGAACCGGCTGGCTTCCAACAGCCTGCTCGAGGGATTGGTGGTCGGCGGCCGCGCCGGCCGGGCCGCCGCTGAGCACGCGGTAGCCCGCGGGCCCGTCGTCGCCACGCCACCCGACCTTGGGGCCCGCGCCGCGATGCCACGCCGCGAACTGCAAGCTTTGATGTCCGCCCACGCGTCGGTGGTGCGTGACGCCGAGGGACTGCGCCGGCTGACACAACACCTCGAGGACGCGCCCGTGCGGACGGCGTTCACCCGCGCCGACATCGAAGACACCGCGTTGACGGTCACGGGCCGGGCGGTCGCCGCGGCAGCGCTGGCGCGCGCAGAGACGCGCGGCTGCCATCACCGTGGCGACCATCCCGACACCGATCCACAGCAGACGCGCAGCAGCATTGTGCGTCTGGGATCTGACGGGCGGGTGGTCGTCGACGCGCCGGTGCCGGTGGGGGCCTGCCACTGATGTGGCTGAGCGAACACGAGGTCGCCGAGGCCCGTGCGGTGATCAGACGAGCGCTCGACGAGGACTTGCGCTACGGACCGGACGTCACGACGCAAGCGACGGTGCCTGCCGACGCCACCGCCACCGCGGCGCTGGTCACTCGTGAACCGGGTGTCATCGCCGGGTGCGACGTCGCGCTGCTGGTGCTCGACGAAGTGCTGGGTATGGGCGGCTACCGCGTGCTCGACCGCGTTGCCGACGGCGAACAGGTCGGCGCGGGAGCCGCGGTGCTGCGGGTGCAAGCCCCGACACGGGGCCTGCTGACCGCCGAGCGCACGATGCTGAACCTGGTCTGCCACCTGTCGGGGATTGCGACCACGACGCGCGCATGGGTGGACGCCGTGGCCGGCACACAAGCGGTCGTGCGCGACACCCGTAAGACACTGCCCGGGCTGCGGGCGCTGCAGAAGTACGCAGTGCGCGTGGGCGGCGGCCAGAACCATCGGATGGGCCTTGGCGACGCGGCGCTGATCAAAGACAACCATGTCGCTGCGGCAGGCTCGGTTGTCGCGGCGCTGCGGGCGGTGAGCGCTGCGGCACCTGGGCTGCCGTGCGAGGTCGAGGTCGATTCGCTCGAGCAGCTCGACGAGGTGCTGGCCGAGCCGGTGGAGCTGGTTCTACTGGACAACTTCTCGGTGTGGCAGGCGCAGATGGCGGTGCAGCGGCGCAACGCCCGCGCTCCGGGCGTGAAACTGGAGGCCTCGGGCGGCCTGTCACTCGAAAACGCCCACGCCCACGCGTCAACGGGCGTCGACTACCTGGCCGTCGGCGCGCTCACCCACTCCGTGCGCGTGCTCGACATCGGCCTGGACGTCTAGCCCGTTCAATCAATTTTTCTTCGCGTGCGTCGATCAGGGACAATCGACGTAATGCACGCATTCGAAATGACCCGGATCGACCTGCGCAACCGCACCCTCAGCGCTGCGCAGTTGCGTGCTGCGCTGCCTCGCGGTGGCGTCGACGTCGACACGGTGCTGCCCCTCGTGCGCCCGGTCGTCGACGCCGTGGCACAGCGTGGAGTAGATGCCGCTCTCGACTACAGCGAGACGTTCGACGGTGTCCGGCCCGCAACCGTGCGGGTGCCGGCCGACCGGCTCGACGACGCCCTCGCCGAGTTGGCGCCCGATGTGCGGGCGGCGCTGGAAGTTGCCATCGAGCGGGCCAGGACCGTGCACGCCGATCAGCGCCGCACCGACACCACGACGAGGCTGGCGCCGGGCGCGACGGTCACCGAGCGCTGGGTGCCGGTCGCGCGGGTCGGGCTGTACGTGCCGGGGGGCAACGCGGTCTACCCGTCGAGCGTGGTGATGAATGTCGTGCCCGCGCAGACCGCGGGCGTCGAGTCCCTGGTGATCGCCAGCCCGCCGCAGGCACAGTTCGGTGGCCTGCCGCACCCGACGATCCTGGCCGCCGCGCGGCTGCTCGGCGTCGACGAGGTGTGGGCGGTCGGCGGTGCGCAGGGCGTCGCGTTGCTGGCTTACGGCGGGACCGACACCGACGGCGCGGAGCTGGAACCGGTCGACATGATCACCGGCCCGGGAAACATCTATGTCACCGCCGCGAAGCGGATATGCCGCAGCCACGTCGGCATCGACGCCGAAGCCGGGCCGACCGAGATCGCGATCCTCGCCGACCACACCGCGGACCCCGCGCACGTCGCCGCCGACCTGATCAGCCAGGCCGAGCACGACGAGATGGCGGCCAGTGTCCTGGTGACACCCAGCGCCGAGCTGGCCGATGCGACCTCCAAAGAGCTTGCCGCGCAAGTGGAAACGACGGTGCACCGCGAGCGGGTCACCGCTGCGCTGACCGGCCGGCAATCGGCGATCGTGCTCGTCGACGACATCGACGCCGGGGTGAGGGTGGTCAACGCCTATGCCGCCGAGCACTTGGAGATCCAGACGGCCGACGCGGCGCAGGTCGCGAGCCGGATCCGTTCCGCAGGCGCGATATTCGTCGGCCCCTACTCGCCGGTGAGCCTCGGCGACTACTGTGCCGGCAGCAACCACGTGCTGCCGACCGCCGGGTGCGCGCGCCACTCCAGCGGGCTATCGGTGCAAACCTTTCTGCGGGGCATTCACGTGGTCGAGTACGACGAAGCCGCGCTCAAAGACGTGTCCGGCCATGTGATCACGCTCGCCAAGGCCGAGGACCTGCCTGCCCATGGCGAAGCGGTGCGCCGGAGGTTCGAGCGGTGAGCGTTCCGGGGCAAGACGTCACACTCGACGACCTGCCGTTGCGCGACGACCTGCGCGGCAAGACGCCCTATGGCGCGCCACAACTCGATGTTCCTGTGCGGCTGAACACCAACGAGAACCCGCACCCGCCCACGCCTGCGCTCGTCGACGACGTGGCCCGGGCGGTCCGCGAGGCGGCGGTCACCTTGCACCGCTATCCCGACCGCGACGCGGTCGCGCTGCGCGCCGACCTCGCGGCCTACCTGACACGCCAAACCGGCGTGCCCGTCGGCGTCGAGAACCTCTGGGCGGCAAACGGTTCCAACGAGGTGCTGCAACAGTTGCTGCAGGCGTTCGGCGGGCCCGGCCGCAGGGCGCTGGGCTTCGTGCCGTCGTACTCGATGCACCCGATCATCTCGGGCGGCACCCAGACCCGTTGGCTACAGGCGTATCGCGCCGACGACTTCCGGCTCGACCCCGACACCGCCGCCGCCGCAATCGCCGAGCACCGCCCGGACGTGGTGTTCGTTGCGAGCCCGAACAACCCGTCGGGGCAGAGTGTTTCGCCGGCGGAGCTGCGCGCGCTGCTCGACGCCATGGACACCGGCATCTTGATCCTCGACGAGGCGTATGGCGAATTCTCGTCGGTGCCAAGCGCGATCAACCTCGTCGGCGAATACCCGACAAAGCTCGTGGTGTCGCGCACCATGAGCAAGGCATTCGCGTTCGCCGGCGGCCGTCTTGGGTATCTGATCGCCGCGCCCGCCGTCATCGACGCGATGCTGCTGGTGCGGCTGCCGTACCACCTCTCGGTGCTCACCCAGGCTGCGGCGCGGGCGGCGCTACGCCACGCCGACGAGACGCTGGGCAGTGTCGCTGCGTTGATCGCCGAACGTGAGCGGGTGTCGGAGGCATTGGCGGACATGGGGTTTCGGGTGATCCCCAGCGATGCGAATTTCGTGCTGTTCGGCGAGTTCGCCGATGCGCCCGCCACCTGGCGACGCTACCTCGACGACGGCGTGTTGATCCGCGACGTCGGCATTCCAGGCTTTCTGCGCACGACGATCGGCCTGCCGCACGAGAACGACGCGTTCCTCGCATCCAGTGGGCGCCTGGTGGCTACCGAACTTGCCGCACCGTTAGGAGCATCATGACCGAGAACCGACGCGCCCGCGTGGAGCGCTCCACCAAGGAGTCCGACATCGTCGTTGAACTGGACCTCGACGGCAGCGGAGTCGTCGACATCGACACCGGCGTCCCGTTCTACGACCACATGCTGCACGCGCTCGGCGCGCACGCGAGCTTCGACCTGACCGTGCGCACCAAGGGCGACGTGCACATCGAGGGCCACCACACCATCGAGGACACCGCGATCGTGCTCGGGCAGGCCCTGGGTCAGGCGCTGGGCGACAAGACCGGTATCCGCCGGTTCGGCGACGCGTTCATCCCGATGGACGAGACGTTGGCTCACGCCGCGGTCGACGTGTCCGGGCGGCCGTACTGCGTGCACACCGGCGAACCGGATCATCTGCGCCACTTCACGATTGCCGGCAACACCGTGCCCTACCACACCGTGGTGAACCGGCACGTGTTCGAATCACTGGCCATGAACGCGCGCATCGCCCTTCACGTGCGCACTCTCTACGGCCGGGATCCCCACCACATCACCGAAGCCCAATACAAGGCGGTGGCCCGGGCGCTGCGCCAGGCTGTCGAACGCGACTCTCGAGTCACCGGAGTGCCGTCCACGAAAGGTGCACTGTGACAAGCAAATCCGTGGTGGTGCTTGACTACGGCTCAGGCAACCTGCGGTCGGCTCAGCGTGCGCTGCAACGGGTCGGTGCGGACGTCGAAGTGACCGCGGACCCAGCCGCCGCCACTGCCGCCGACGGCCTCGTGGTGCCGGGCGTCGGCGCGTTCGAGGCCTGCATGAGCGGGCTGCGCGGGATCGGCGGTGACAAGATCATCGCCGAGCGGCTCTCGGCCGGAGCCCCGGTACTGGGCGTGTGCGTGGGCATGCAGATCCTCTTCGACCGCGGCGTCGAGTTCGGCGTGGAAAGCCGTGGCTGTGGGCAGTGGCCCGGCGCCGTCACGCGATTGGACGCGCCGGTCATCCCGCACATGGGATGGAACACTGTCGAGGCGGGTCCAGGCAGCCGGCTTTTCGCCGGTCTCGACCGCGACACCCGGTTCTACTTCGTGCACTCGTACGCCGCGCAGCAGTGGGAAGGAAACGACGACGCAGTGCTCACCTGGGCCACCCACCACGTGCGGTTCCTGGCCGCCGTCGAAGACGAGCCGTTGTCGGCGACACAGTTTCACCCCGAGAAGAGTGGTGACGCCGGCGCTGCGCTGCTGAGCAACTGGGTGCGGGCGCTATGACGAAACTCGTCCTGTTGCCCGCAGTCGACGTCGTCGGCGGCCGCGCGGTGCGCCTGGTTCAGGGCAAAGCGGGCAGCGAAACCGAGTACGGCTCAGCGCTGGAGGCGGCGCTGACGTGGCAGCGCGACGGCGCGGAGTGGATTCACCTGGTGGACTTGGACGCAGCGTTCGGCCGGGGGTCCAACCGCGAGCTGCTCGCGGAGGTGGTCGGAACTCTCGACGTCAGTGTCGAACTGTCCGGAGGCATCCGCGACGACGCGTCGCTGTCGGCTGCACTTGCAACCGGTTGTGCGCGTGTCAATATCGGCACAGCGGCGCTGGAGAATCCGCAGTGGTGCGCGAAGGTGATCGCCGAGTATGGCGACAAGGTGGCCGTCGGACTCGACGTGCAGATCGTCGACGGCCAGCACCGACTGCGGGGGCGCGGCTGGGAAACCGACGGCGGCGATCTGTGGGAAGTGCTGGAACGCCTTGACCGCGAAGGCTGTTCGCGGTTCGTGGTCACCGACGTCACCAAGGACGGCACGCTGACCGGACCCAACATCGAGCTGCTGGCCGGCGTGGCGCAACGCACCGATGCGCCGGTCATCGCGTCCGGCGGTGTGTCGAGCCTCGACGATCTCCGCGCGATCGCAACGCTGACCGACCTCGGTGTCGAGGGCGCGATCGTCGGAAAGGCGCTCTACGCCGGGCGTTTCACGCTGCCGCAGGCACTCGAAGCGGTCGGGCGGTAGGCCGCAATGGACACCAACGACCTCAACGCACTGGTGGCCGAGGCCGCCGCGATCCTCGACAAAGCGGCCGAGCGGTTCGTCGAGGGCCACGCCGCCGACCCGGCCGTGCGCAAGAAGGGCAACGACTTCGCCACCGAGATCGACCTGGCCATCGAGCGCCAAGTGGTCGAGGCGTTGACGTCGGCCACCGGCATCGAGGTGCACGGCGAGGAATTCGGCGGAGCCGACCTCGACTCACCATTGTTCTGGGTCCTCGACCCGATCGACGGCACGTTCAACTACGCGGCCGGTCTGCCGCTGGCGGCGATGCTGCTGGGCCTCGTCCGCGACGGAGAGCCGGTCGCAGGATTGACGTGGCTGCCGTTCACCAATGAGCGGTTCACCGGCGTCGTCGGAGGACCGTTGCGCTGCAACGGTGTCGACTTGCCACCGTTGGAACCGGCGGACCTCGAAGACGCTGTCGTCGGTGTCGGCACTTTCAACGTGGAGTGGCGTGGCCGGTTCCCGGGACGGTATCGGCTGGCGGTGCTGGAAAGCCTGAGCCGGGTGTCGTCCCGGCTGCGCATCCACGGCGCCACTGGCATCGACCTGGCGTACACCGCCGCCGGAATCCTCGGTGGCGCAATCAGTTTCGGCGATCACCTGTGGGACCATGCGGCCGGAGTAGCGCTGGTGCGGGCGGCCGGGGGCATCGTCACCGATCTCGCCGGCAATACCTGGACCATCCAATCGCAGGCGGCGCTGTCGGGCGTGCCGCGCTGTCATCAGCAGATCCTGAAGATCCTGCGCGACGTCGGCGACCCGAAGGACTACTGATGGGAGACGTCGCGGTTCGCGTCATCCCGTGCCTGGACGTCGACGGCGGCAGGGTGGTCAAGGGCGTGAACTTCGCCAACCTGCGTGACGCCGGCGATCCCGTCGAACTGGCCGCGGTCTACGACGCCGAAGGCGCCGACGAGCTGACGTTCCTGGACGTCACCGCATCGTCGTCGGGGCGGGCGACGATGCTCGACGTGGTGCGGCGCACCGCCGAGCAGGTGTTCATCCCGTTGACCGTCGGTGGGGGAGTGCGATCGGTGGCCGACGTCGACATGCTGCTGCGTGCGGGCGCCGACAAGGTATCGGTGAACACCGCCGCGATCGCGCGCCCGGAGTTGCTCGAGGAGTTGTCGCGGCGGTTCGGCTCGCAGTGCATCGTGTTGTCGGTGGACGCGCGCACCGTGCCGGCGGGGTCCCCGCCGACGCCATCGGGGTGGGAGGTCACCACGCACGGGGGACGGCGCGGCACCGGCATCGACGCCGTCGAATGGGCCGTGCGCGGAGCCGAACTCGGTGTAGGTGAAATATTGCTCAACTCAATGGATTTCGACGGTACGAAGGCAGGCTTCGACCTGCCGATGCTGCGCGCGGTGCGCGCAGCGGTCACGGTGCCGGTGATCGCCAGCGGCGGGGCGGGCGCTGCAGAACATTTCGCGCCTGCGGTCGTGGCGGGCGCCGACGCGGTGCTCGCCGCGAGCGTGTTCCATTTCCGCGAGCTCTCGATCAAGGAGGTCAAGGCAGCGATGGCGGCGGAAGGGATCACGGTCCGATGAGCGCTCTGGACGCGGGCATCGCCTCGCGGCTCAAACGCGACGCGAACGGCTTGATCACTGCCGTAGCGCAGGAGCGCGGCACTGGCAAGGTGCTGATGGTGGCCTGGATGGACGACATCGCGCTCGCTCGCACGTTGGAGACGCGCAAGGCGACCTACTACTCGCGGTCACGGCAGCAGCACTGGGTGAAGGGCGAGACGTCCGGCCACACCCAGCACGTGCACTCGGTGCGACTGGACTGTGATGGCGACACCGTTCTGCTGGAGGTCGACCAGGTAGGCGCCGCATGCCACACCGGCGACCACAGCTGCTTCGACGCGGACGTCCTGCTGGCCGACGACGCCGGCTAACGCTTCCGCGCGCGCAAGACCTCCAGCGCCTTGTCTGCGTGGGTGTTCATGTTGACCTCGCTCGAGATGACGTCGAGCACTTTGCGGTCGGTGTCGATCACGAACGTCGTCCGCTTCACCGGCAGGAACTTGCCCAAAAGGCCCCGTTTGACGCCGAATTGGGCGGCGACGGTCCCGTCGGCGTCGGACAGCACCGGAAAGTCGAAGTGGTGGTTGTCGGCGAACTTCGCCTGCTTGGCCACCGGATCGGTGCTGATGCCCACTCGCGACGCACCGACGTCGGCGAATTCCTTTGCCAGATCGCGGAAGTGACAGGCCTCGCGGGTACACCCGGGGGTTCCGGCGGCCGGATAGAAGAACAGCACCACGGGGCCGTCGGCCAGAAACTCGCTGAATTGGCGTACCTTGCCGGTCTGATCGGGCAGTTCGAACTCGTCGACCAGGTCACCACGTTTCATAAGTGCACAGGCTACGCCCGCCCGGGCACGCCGCCGGAAAGTGGGAAGATACACCCGTGACCTCGACCGCCGATCTCACCGGAGCTTCTGCTCTTCGCGCAAGCGGCTCATCGCCGTCTTCTGCTCTTCGCGCAAGCGGCTCATCGCCGTCTTCTGCTCTTCGCGCAAGCGGCTCATCGCCGTCTTCTGCTCTTCGCGCAAGCGGCTCATCGCCCACCACCACGCGCGAGCAGTTCCGGGCGCTCGCTGCCGAGCATCGGTTCGTGCCGGTCACCCGCAAGGTGCTCGCTGACAGCGAGACGCCGCTGTCCGCGTATCGCAAGCTCGGTGCCAACCGGCCCGGCACCTTCCTGCTCGAGTCCGCCGAGAACGGCCGGTCGTGGTCGCGGTGGTCGTTCATCGGTGCGGGCGCGCCGTCGGCGCTGACCGTGCACGACGGCGAGGCGGCCTGGATCGGGGCCACCCCGCAGGACGCCCCCCGCGGCGGCGACCCATTGGAGGCGCTGCGCGCGACGATGGACCTGCTCGCCAGCGAGCCGCTGCCGGGCTTGCCGCCGCTGTCGGGCGGCCTGGTGGGGTTCTTCGCCTACGACATGGTGCGCCGGCTCGAGCGGTTGCCGTCGCTGACGGAGGATGACCTGAAGTTGCCGGACATGGTGTTGCTGCTGGCCACCGACATGGCCGCAGTCGACCACCACGAGGGCACGATCACCCTGATCGCCAACGCGGTGAACTGGAACGGCACCGACGAGCGGGTGGACTGGGCCTACGACGACGCCGTCAAGCGGCTCGACGTGATGACGCAGGCGCTGAGCCAGCCGCTGCCCTCGACGGTCGCGACGTTCGACCGCCCGCAGCCGCTGCATCGCTCCCAGCGCACGGTCGAGGAGTACTGCGCGATCGTCGAGCGGTTGGTCGGCGAAATCGAGGCGGGCGAGGCGTTCCAAGTGGTGCCGTCGCAGCGATTCGAAATGGACACCACTGCCGAGCCGATCGACGTGTACCGCATGTTGCGCGTGTCCAACCCCAGCCCGTACATGTATCTGCTGCATATCCCGAAAGCCGATGGCAGCCTTGACTTTTCGATCGTCGGCTCCAGTCCTGAGGCGCTGGTCACCGTCCAGGACGGATGGGCGAGCACGCATCCCATCGCGGGCACGCGCTGGCGTGGCCACACCGAAGAAGAGGATCTGCTACTCGAAAAGGAGCTGCTGAGCGACGAGAAGGAACGCGCCGAGCATCTGATGCTGGTCGATCTGGGCCGAAACGACCTCGGTCGCGTGTGTGTGCCCGGCACCGTTCGCGTCGACGACTACAGCCACATCGAGCGGTACAGCCACGTCATGCACCTGGTGTCGACGGTGACCGGCCAGCTCGCCGAGGACAAGACGGCGCTGGACGCCGTCACCGCCTGCTTTCCGGCGGGCACGCTCTCGGGCGCGCCGAAGGTTCGGGCGATGGAGTTGATCGAAGAGGTGGAGAAGACGCGCCGCGGGCTCTACGGCGGCGTGGTGGGCTACCTCGACTTCGCCGGCAACGCCGACTTCGCGATCGCGATCCGCACCGCGCTGATGCGCGACGGCACCGCGTACGTGCAGGCGGGCGGGGGTGTCGTCGCAGACTCCAACGGCCCCTACGAGTACACCGAGGCGGCGAACAAGGCCAAGGCCGTGCTGAGTGCGATCGCCGCCGCAGAGACGCTGCGGTCGCCGTGATCCGGCTCGCGCAAGTCCTCCTGGTGCTGGGCGCGGCGGCGCTTTGGGTTGCCTCGCGGCTGCCGTGGGTCGTGCTGAGGTCGTCCGACGGGCTAGGCCAGCCCCGCACGACGACGCTGTCGGGCGGTACCTGGGCCCCGGCGCTGGTGCCGTTCGCGGTGCTGCTGCTGGCGGCGGCCGTCGCGGCACTGGCGGTGCGGGGGTGGCCGCTGCGCATCCTAGCGGTGCTGATCTCGCTGGTCAGCGCGGGCGCGGCCTATCTAGCGCTCACGCTGTGGACGATTCGCGACGTCGCGGTGCCTGCCGTGCGGCTGGTTGATCTTCCGGTCACCTCGCTGGTGGGCAGTTCCCGGCACTCTCCGGGTGCGGTGATCACGATGGTCGCGGCGGTGGTGACGCTGGCGGCCGCGGTGTTGTTGATGCGGGTCGCGGTGAAAGGCTTGGCTCGGGCGGAGAAATACGCCCCGCCGTCGCAACGGCGTGCCGTGACCGTGCAGGGAGACTCGTCGGCGACGATGTCAGAACGGATGTTGTGGGATGCGTTGGACGAAGGCTGTGATCCGACGGGCGACCCGACCCGGGACGCGCCTAGCGAGGGTCGGTGAGGGGCCGCACGCCCGTGGCGGCTACCCTTTCGATGTTGATCGCACGTCGGCTGTAGCGCAGGAGGGAGTCGACAGGGCCATGAGTTCGGCGACGGTGCTCGACTCCATTCTGGAGGGAGTTCGCGCCGATGTTGCCGCTCGTGAATCCGTCGTCCCGCTGGCCGAAGTAAAGGCCAAAGCCAAGGATGCGCCGCCGCCGCTCGACGTGATGGCAGCGCTGCGTGAGCCCGGTATCGGTGTGATCGCCGAAGTCAAGCGCGCTAGCCCGTCACGTGGCGAATTGGCTTCGATCGCCGATCCGGCGAAGCTGGCCCGCGCATACGAAGAAGGTGGCGCACGCATCGTCAGCGTGCTCACCGAGCAGCGCCGGTTTCACGGCTCGCTGGAGGACCTCGACGCGGTACGCGCTGCGGTGTCAATCCCGGTGCTGCGCAAGGACTTTATCGTTCGTCCCTACCAGATCCATGAGGCACGCGCACACGGCGCCGACATGCTGCTGCTGATCGTCGCGGCGCTTGATCAGCCCGCATTGGCGGCGATGCTCGACCGCACCGAATCGCTGGGCATGACTGCTCTGGTCGAGGTGCACACCGAAGAAGAGGCCGACCGGGCGCTGCAAGCAGGTGCCAAGGTGATCGGTGTCAACGCGCGAGATCTCAAGACCCTCAAGGTCGATCGGGATTGCTTCGCGCGGATCGCACCCGGCCTGCCGTCGAACGTTATTCGCATCGCCGAGTCGGGCGTCCGCGGCACCGCCGACCTGTTGGCCTACGCCGGCGCGGGTGCAGACGCTGTGCTCGTCGGCGAAGGGTTGGTGACCAGTGGTGATCCGCGAAGCGCGGTAGCGGATCTCGTGACGGCCGGCACCCACCCGTCGTGCCCGAAATCGGCTCGGTGAGCAGCCCGCAACTACCTCGGTCCAGTGCGGCCGTCGCCGAGCCGACTGCCCACGACCCTGACGCGCGCGGCCATTTCGGTGTCTACGGCGGCCGATTCGTGCCTGAGGCGCTGATGGCGGTGATCGAAGAGGTCACCGCCGCGTACGAAAAAGCCCGCACCGACCAGGAATTTCTCGACACCTTAGACCGTCTGCAAACCCACTACAGCGGTCGGCCGTCGCCTTTGTACGAGGCTCGTCGGCTCAGCGAGCACGCCGGCGGCGCGACGATCTTTCTCAAGCGAGAAGACCTGAACCACACTGGATCTCACAAGATCAACAATGTGCTCGGTCAAGCGCTGCTGGCACAGCAGATGGGCAAGACACGGGTGATCGCCGAGACCGGTGCGGGTCAGCACGGCGTCGCCACCGCGACGGCGTGCGCACTGCTCGGCCTCGAGTGCGTGATCTACATGGGCGCCGTCGACACGGCCCGACAGGCTTTGAACGTTGCCCGGATGCGGCTTCTGGGCGCTGAGGTGGTGTCGGTGACGTCCGGTTCACAGACGTTGAAGGACGCGATCAACGAGGCGTTCCGCGACTGGGTGACCAACGCTGAGCGCACCTACTACTGCTTCGGTACGGCAGCAGGACCGCACCCGTTCCCGATGATGGTCCGCGATTTTCAACGGGTGATCGGTTTGGAGACCCGCGCGCAGATCCTGGCTCAGGCCGGCCGCTTACCCGACGCGGTCACGGCTTGCGTGGGCGGTGGCTCGAACGCGATCGGCATTTTCCACGCGTTCATCGACGACCCGGCCGTGCGGCTGCTCGGCTTCGAAGCGGCCGGTGACGGTGTCGAAACCGGAAGGCACGCAGCCACTTTCACTGGTGGCTCGCCGGGTGCCTTCCAAGGCTCCTACTCGTATCTGCTGCAGGACGAAGACGGACAGACCATCGAAAGTCATTCGATTTCAGCGGGTTTGGACTACCCCGGGGTGGGCCCGGAGCACGCGTTGTTGAAGGACATCGGCCGGGCCGAATATCGCCCGATCACCGACACCGAGGCGATGGATGCGTTCCGGCTGCTGTGCCGCACGGAAGGCATCATCCCGGCGATCGAGTCGGCACATGCGGTGGCGGGGACGCTTCCGTTGGCGGCCGAGATCGGCCGCGGTGGAATCGTCGTCGTGAACCTGTCCGGGCGCGGCGACAAAGATGTCGCGACCGCGGCGAAATGGTTCGGGCTGATCGACGACGAGGGCGGCGTCGGTGGCTGAGCAAGCCCGGCTCAGCGAGCTGTTCGACTCGTGCCGGCAGCATGACCGCGCGGCACTGATCGGATACCTGCCGACGGGCTATCCCGACGTGCCGACGTCGCTGGACGCCATCAAAGCACTTGTCGAAAGTGGTTGCGACATCGTCGAAGTCGGGGTGCCGTACTCGGATCCGGGCATGGACGGCCCGACGATCGCGAAGGCGACGGAGGTTGCGCTGCGCGAAGGGGTGCGGGTGCGGGACTCGCTGCGCGCCGTCGAAGCGGTCAGCGATGCCGGCGGGCGCGCGGTGGTGATGACGTACTGGAACCCGGTGCTGCGTTACGGTGTCGACGCATTCGCCCGGGACCTGGCCGCGGCCGGCGGCTTCGGGATGATCACACCTGATTTGATCCCCGACGAAGCGGCAGAGTGGCTGGCCGCATCGGATGAGCACCGGTTGGACCGGATCTTCTTGGTGGCGCCGTCGTCGACGCCGCAACGGCTGGCCGCGACGGTTCAGGCGTGCCGGGGATTCGTCTACGCCGCGTCGACGATGGGTGTCACCGGCGCGCGAGACGTCGTGTCGAATACCGCCCCGGAGTTGGTGCGCCGAGTGAAGGAAGTTTCCGACATCCCCGTCGGCGTCGGACTCGGCGTGCGCTCTCGCGAGCAAGCGGCCGAGATCGCCTCTTACGCCGACGGAGTGATCGTGGGTTCGGCGCTGGTGTCGGCGCTGGGTGACGGTGGAATCGCGAAGATCCGTGAACTCACAGAGGAATTGGCAGACGGCGTGCGACAGAGGATTTCCGCGTGACGAGTTATCTGGCTTCGTTCCCGAGCCCACCGCAAGGTGTCTGGCATCTGGGTCCGCTTCCTATTCGTGCCTACGCGCTGTTCATCATCGTCGGCATCGTCGTCGCGCTGGTGATCGGTGACCGTCGCTGGGTGGCACGGGGAGGAGAACCAGGCGTCGTTTACGACATCGCCTTATGGGCGGTGCCGTTCGGGCTGATCGGTGGCCGGCTGTACCACGTGGTGACAGATTGGCACACTTATTTCGGCGACGACGGTTTGGGTTTTGTTGCAGCCCTTCGTATTTGGGACGGCGGCCTCGGCATATGGGGTGCGGTTGCGCTGGGCGCAGTGGGTGCGTGGATTGGTTGCCGGCGCCGCGGGATTCCGTTGCCCGCCTTCGGGGATGCCATTGCGCCGGGGATCATCCTGGCCCAGGCGATCGGCCGGTTGGGCAACTACTTCAATCAGGAGCTGTACGGACGCGAGACCACGTTGCCGTGGGGATTGCGGATCTACGAGCGCCGCGACGCGTCCGGTGCGGTGGACTACCTCAACGGCGTATCGACCGGCCTCGTCGAGAAGGTAGTGCAACCGACTTTCCTCTACGAAATGATCTGGAACGTCGTGGTTTTCGCGCTGCTGATCGTCGCGGACCGGCGGTTCAAGCTGGGACACGGACGCTTGTTCGCGCTGTACGTGGCGGCCTACTGCGTCGGCCGGTTCGGGGTCGAGCTGCTGCGTGACGACACGGCCACGCTGATCGCCGGTATCCGGATCAACTTGTTCACGTCGACATTCGTGTTCATCGGCGCGGTGGTGTACATCATGGCTGCGCCAAAGGGCCGAGAAGACCCGGCGACTCTTTCTGGCAAGCCGCGTGAAGAAGAGCAAAAGGCGTCGGTCGAGGCCGAAGAGGAAACGACCGAAGTTCCGGCGACGTCGGAGGATTCGGCGTTGGTCGAGTGGACCAAAGAGCTGGCGGCTGTGGCAGCGACGACCGGTGTGGTAGCGGGGACGATCGTCGCGGCCGAGGACGAAGACTCGGATCAGGCCCGCGAAGATGACCAGACCGAGGGCGCTCCAACTGATCGAGAGGCCATCGACGAGGCCGCTGCCGATGAGCCGGCTACGGAGGAGGCGCCCGCAGAGCCTGAGGCCGCCGCCGGGGAAGAAGAGCCGGTCGAGGAGCTGGCTGAGCCCGCCGAAGAAGCGGCAGAGGACGACGAGGGAACAGTCGCAGAGTCCGGGGGCGCCGATGAGAAAGAGGCCACCGACAGCGCGCCGGAGCCTGAGGCGGTCGAGGCCGCTGCTGAAGAGCTCGTCGAGGACGCTGAAGAGTCCGAAGAAGTAGGCGCGGTTGAGCAGCCGGAAGAAGAACCGGCTGAGTTGGAGACTGTCGCTGATGTAGAGGCCGCCGACAGCACGCCGGAGCCTGAAGAGCCCGTCGAGGACGCTGAAGAGTCCGTCGAAGACGTAGGCGCAGTTGAGCAGCCGGAAGAAGAACCGGCTGAGCCCGAGGTCGTCGCTGATGAAGAGGTGGCCGACAGCACGCCGGAGCCTGGAGAGCCCGTCGAGGACGCTGAAGAACCCGTCGAACAGGTAGGCGCGGTTGAGCTGCCGGAAGAAGAACCGGCTGAGCCCGAGGTCGTCGCTGATGAAGAGGCCGCCGACAGCACGCCGGAGCCTGAAGAGCCCGTCGAAGACGCTGAAGAACCCGTCGAACAGGTAGGCGCGGTTGAGCTGCCGGAAGAAGAACCGGCTCAGCCTCAGGCCGCTGACGAAGAGCGCACAGACGACGAAGAGCCCGCCGAGCAAGCTGAGGATGAATCCGAGACGGGCGCAGAGTCCGAGCAAGCCGTCGAAGAATCCAGCGACAAGTCAGCCGAATCCGATGAACCGGACGGTACGGACTCGAAAGCACTTGATACGGAAAGACTTTCCGAATCTTCGGAGGGTGCAGCGCCTGAGCAAAGTGCCGCGATTAGAGAGCCTGCTCGCGAACCCGTCGGTGGGCGAACTCGACGCTGGCGACTGCCCAGGTTCAGGAGTCGCACCAGATAGGGCCGACGAGTCCGTGGTGTCTGAACTCGAACCCTCGCGCCAAACACCCACCACCGCAAGAGCACCGAGTGGCATGCTGGGCCCATGACCGATCCGCAGTTCGGCCGTAGCGAGGAAGCAACTCCGCCGCCCGCCGGATACCCCTATCCGCCGCCATATCCAGGTGTGGACCCCGCCGCGCCCTACGGCCGCCATCCCGTCACAGGTGAGCCCTACTCCGACAAATCGAAGCTCACCGCAGGTCTGCTGCAGCTACTCGGCATCATCGGCGTCGCGGGCATCGGCCGCATGTACCTCGGTCAGGTCGGGCTCGGCGTCGTGCAGTTGATCGTCGGTCTCGTGACCCTCGGTGTCGGTGCATGGATCTGGGGCGTTATCGACGCCATCCTGATCCTCACCGACAACGTCCGCGATCCGCAGGGTCGGCCACTGCGCGATGGCACCTAGCTCGAAGCAGATCTCTAAAGGCCGGGCCTCGGCAGCAATCGCGGCGGGCGCCGCGTTCACCGGGGCGCTTGCCTATACCGGTCTGAACGACCCGCACCGCGCCGGCTCGCTGTTCCCACCATGCCCGTTCAAGCTCCTTACCGGATGGAACTGCCCGGCCTGCGGTGGTCTGCGCATGACGCACGATCTGCTCCACGCGGACCTGTCGGCAGCCGTCGTCGACAACGTCTTTCTGCTCGTCGGCATCCCGGCGCTTCTTGCGTGGTTCCTGTGGCGCCGCCGCACCGGAAGACCAGTGATGACGGTCACGGTCCTGACGGTCCTCGCCGCTCTTGTGTTGTCCTGGACTCTGATCCGCAACTTGCCCGGCTTCCCGCTGGTCCCGACGATCTACCGGGCATAGCACCCGCTCACGCTAGCCCGGCTGTCAACAGTTCTGCTTCCCGTCGGCTAACGGGGCTAAGGACTATGCTCGGAATTCGTGAATAGACGCGGGAAGATCGTCTGCACACTTGGCCCCGCCAGCAGTTCCGACGAGGTGGTGCGAGCTCTTGTCGAGGCCGGCATGGATGTTGCCCGCATGAATTTCAGTCACGGCGACCATGCCGAACACAAAACCGTCTACGACCGTGTCCGAGCCGCTTCAGACGTCACCGGCCGTGCCGTGGGCGTGCTGGCCGACCTGCAGGGACCGAAGATCCGATTAGGCCGGTTCGCCGCGGGCCACGCGTTCTGGCAGAGCGGTGACACGGTGCGGATCACCGTCGAGGAATGTGACGGCACCCACGACCGGGTGTCGACGACCTACAAGCAGCTCGCCCACGACGCCGCGCCGGGGGACCGGCTGCTGGTCGACGACGGCAAGGTGGTGCTCGTCGTCGAACGCATCGACGGCAACGACGTGGTGTGCACCGTCACTGAGGGCGGCCCGGTATCCAACAACAAAGGCCTGTCGCTTCCCGGCATGAACGTATCGGTGCCCGCAATGTCCGACAAAGACGTCGACGACCTCGAATTCGCAATGGAGCTCGGTGTCGATCTGGTGGCGCTCTCGTTCGTGCGGTCGCCAGCCGACATCGAACTCGTTCACGACGTGATGGACCGTGTCGGCCGACGGGTGCCGGTGATCGCCAAGCTCGAAAAGCCCGAAGCCATCGACAATCTCGAAGCGATCGTGCTGGCTTTCGATGCCGTGATGGTCGCTCGTGGCGATCTCGGTGTGGAGCTGCCGCTCGAGGAAGTGCCGCTGGTGCAGAAGCGGGCGATCCAAATGGCAAGGGAGAACGCCAAACCCGTGATCGTCGCGACCCAGATGCTCGAGTCGATGGTGGAAAACCTGCGACCCACCCGGGCCGAGGCGTCCGACGTCGCCAACGCCGTGCTCGACGGAGCCGACGCGCTGATGATGTCGGGGGAGACGTCGGTGGGCAAGCACCCGGTGGAGGCCGTCAAGACGATGGCGCGAATCATCACTGCGGTAGAACAGAATTCGACGGCCGCACCTCCGCTGACCCATGTACCGCGCACCAAACGCGGCGTCATCTCCTACGCCGCCCGCGACATCGGCGAACGCCTCGACGCCAAAGCGCTGGTGGCATTCACCCAGTCCGGCGATACGGTGCGTCGGCTAGCCCGCCTGCACACGCCACTGCCGTTGCTGGCCTTCACCGATCGTCCGGAAGTGCGCAGCCAGCTTGCGCTCACCTGGGGCACAGAGACATTCATCGTGCCGCACATGCACACCACCGACGAAATGATCCGCGTGGTGGACAAGTCGCTGCTCGAGTTGGGCCGCTACAAGCGAGGCGACCTTGTGGTGATCGTGGCAGGCGCTCCACCGGGAACGGTGGGCTCCACCAACCTCATCCACGTCCACAGGATCGGAGAGGACGACCATTAGCTCAGCCGACGAGCGCCGCAGCGATTTCGACCAGCTCCTGGCCACGCTCGATCTGACGCGCGTCGACGACGATACTTTCCTCGGCTCCCACCCCAGCAAGACCCCCGTCCGCACGTTCGGCGGTCAGCTGATGGCGCAATCCCTGATCGCCGGTACCCACACGGTCATATCGCATCTGCCGCTCGCGGCGCTGACCGCGACCTTCATCAACGGCGGCGACCCGACTGCCGACATCGAGTACCGCGTAGTGAACCTGCGCGACGAACGCCGATTCGCCAATCGGCGCGTCGATGCCACGCAGGACGGCAATCTGCTTGCCTCCGTGATGCTTTCGTACTTATCCGGCGGTCGAGGGCTGGAGCATGGCGTCGAGCCTCCGCAGGTGCCGGACCCGAACATGTTGCCGCCCATCGAGGAATACCTGCGCGGCTACGAGGCCACAGTCCCGGGATTCGTCAACGCACTGCGACCGATCGAGTGGCGTTACGCCAACGACCCGGCCTGGGTGATGCGCAGGAAGAAGGGCCGGCTGCCGCACAACCGCGTCTGGATGAAAGCCCACGGCAAGCTGCCCGAAGATCCGACGCTGCACACGGCCGCCATGGTCTACGCCTCGGATACCACGATCTTGGACTCGATCATCACCACGCACGGACTGTCGTGGGGATACGACCGCATCTTCGCAGTCACCGTCAACCACTCGGTGTGGTTTCACCGCCAAGTCAACTTCGACGACTGGGTGTTGTATTCGACGACTTCCCCCGTCGCGGCGGATTCGCGCGGCCTGGGCACCGGCCACTTCTTCAACCGCGGTGGTGCGGTGCTCGCCACCGTCGTGCAGGAGGGCGTCGTGAAGTATTTCCCCGGATCACGGCGCTGACAGCGGGTAATCTTCTGGTGGTGACAGAGCCGGTCAAAGTCGCGAAAGTACGCGCCCGCGAACGCGTTGTCGTCAGTGTCGACAGGCCGGCGGCGCGGTGGATCGGCGCGCTGGCAGTCCTGAGCTTGTTCTGCTGGCTCGTGGTGTTACTGGCCCATGATTACCACCACGCCGACTGGGCGGCATCCGGCCGACTGGCGTGGTCGTTGGTGATTTTGACCGGTGTCGCGCTGATCGCGCGCGGCATCTTCCTGGGCCGCCCCGTGACCACAGCGCACGCGACAGCCGCAATGGTGGTGCTGCTCATCGGCTTCGGTGCGCATCTGCTGTCGTTCGACGTGCTGGGCAATGTGCTGGTCGCCGGCGCCGGCTGGGTGTTGATGTGGCCGACGGCGTCGCGACCGCAGCCGGACGACCTTCCCCACGTATGGCGGCTGATCAACGCCACCGAAGGCGACCCGCTCGCACCGTTCGCGATGCAGGCGCAGAAGAGCTACTTCTTCAGCGTCGACGGGACGGCGGCGATCGCTTACCGCACCCGCATCGGATTCGCCACGGTCAGCGGGGATCCGCTCGGCGACGAAAGCCAATTTCCACAGCTGATCGCCGACTTCGTCGTGATGTGTCACACCAGGGGCTGGCGGATCATCGTGCTCGGCTGCAGCGAGCGGCGCTTGCCCCTGTGGCGCAATGACGCGGTGGTGGGCCAACGGATGCGCAGTGTGCCGATCGGGCGCGACGTCGTCATCGACGTACAGAGCTTCGACATGGTGGGACGCAAGTACCGCAATCTGCGCCAAGCCGTGCAGCGTACTCACAACTTCGGGATCACCACCGAGGTTGTCGCCGAGCAGGATCTCGACGACGCGCTGCAAGCGGAGCTGGCACAGGTGTTGATCGCTTCGCACAGCGGTGCGCGTACCGAGCGGGGATTTTCGATGATTCTCGACGGCGCACTCGAGCGTCGGTATCCCGGCATCCAGTTGATCGTCGCCCGTGACCATGACGGGCAGGTGCACGGTTTCCACCGGTACGCGACGGCCGGCGGCGGCAGGGACATCACCCTGGACGTGCCGTGGCGTCGTCCAGGAGCACCCAACGGCATCGACGAACGGCTCAGCGTCGACATGGTGTTGAAAAGTAAAGCCCTTGGCGCAGAACGGGTTTCATTAGCATTCGCAGCATTCCCGGAAGTTTTCGACAACAAGGACCGCAACTGGCTCCAAGACGTCGTCTACAACGCGATCCACCTGCTCGATTCGCTGATCTCGCTGGAGTCGCTATACCGGTATCTGCGCAAGTTCCACGCGCTCGGACAGCGGCGGTTTGTGCTGCTGTCACTGCGGCACGTGCTGCCGGCGGCTGTGGTGCTGTTGTCGCTGGAGTTCATGCCGCGCAGGCGTCGGCTCTGGCTCACGGCGTGTTCGTCAGCGTGACGCTGTACTTGGTCTCCAGGCTATCGCGGAACTGGTCCTCGCACTGCTGCTGTGCGCTCGTATCGTTGCCTGCCTTGTTCATGCAATCCATGAAGTCCTTGCCGCCACCCTCTTTGAAGATCGCGACGCCGACGACCGCGTAGATGGCAAGGAATGCCAGCGCGGCCACGATCGACAGGAACCCTAGGATGATGCCGGCCAGCGCGACGCCCCCGTTGTTCGCTTCTCCGCGGTTCACGCGGCCACGCCCGACGAACCCGAGGATCACGGCGATGATGCCGAGGATGACGCCACCGACGACGCTCCAGCACGACAGCAAGCCGATGATCGCCAGCACCAACGCCGCAGTGCCGAGCCCGTTTCGCGGCGGGACAGGCAGCGGGGCCTGACCGGCGTAGGGCATCGGCGGTGGCGGCGGATACTCGCCGTACTGTCCCTGTTGCGGATATCCGCCGTACTGTCCCGGGGGCGGTGTGTCCGGCTGGTTCGGGTCCGTCATGCGTTCGTTCCTTCCGCGGTGACACGTCGTTCGACGAACTCGTCGACCCTCTTCGAGGCCTTACGGATTCCGAATGCGGACACGATTTCGAACACACCCATCACGATGAGCCAAATGCCGGTCACCAGAGCCAAGATGACGAGCGAGCGGAACGGAGAAGCCATCACGACGATGCCCGCGATGATGCTGACGATGCCGAAGAAGATCTCCCAGCCGCGGCCGGGCATGCCCGGATCGCTGATCGCAGAGGTTGTTGTTGCGACACCACGGAAGATGAAACCCACCGCGATCCAGATGGCCAGCAGCAGAACAGCAGTCGCTTCATCTGTACCGAAATGACGGAAAGCCAGAATGCCGAGGATCAAAGCCGCCGCGCCGCTGATGAACAACAAGACCCTGCCGCCCGCTGAAATATGCAGGGTGAGTGCGAAGAACACTTGGAAGATACCGCTGACAAGCAAATAGGCGCCCAACAGAATCGCGGCAACGAGGATCGTCTTGCCGGGCCACCACAGGACAAGTACACCGAGAATCAGCGACGCAATTCCGGAGATCAGCGTCGTCCACCAGAGATGTTTGAGCAGCTTGGGGCGTTCGGGAGCAGTCATGCGTGAAGTGTTCCACAGGCCAAGTCGACCGGTGAGCATTTCGCCGTCGCGCGATCAACACGTCGAGTAAGTGGCACGCATCGAATGCGTTGCTCGGCATGGCCGAACGACATTTCAGCGCCGACGCCAGGCCTTGCAGCCTTTGGTTTCGAACACTGCCCCGTTAGGACCTAACACAATGTCCGTGGCGCCCGAATTGCTTCGGTGGATGATCGCGGCCATTGTCTGCACTCCGTGGTCGAGCTGAGGCCACCCGATCCGCCATCCGCACCGCACCGTCGCCGCCATACCCACGGCGTTGATGCTCCGCGGCCCGTCGGTGTGCCACCTTCCGGCGGGGATGTCCTTGCCGATGGTGTAGGTGCCATCGGTCACCGGCTCGGCGGCGGCTTCGGGCGAAGGACCGGCCGATTCCCCTGTGAGAAGTGAGGGCCCACCGACCAGGAGCAAGGAGGCGGCACCGATGACGCCCACGGCTTGCAGCCCGTTCACGGCGCGAGATCGTACGTCAGCTGCTTTGCGGGCTCGGAAACATTCTCCCCGCTAGTGTTCACGTACTGGCTCCTGCGGTCGTCGACGTCACCTGGTCGACGGCCCCGACCGAAAAGAGAGGCAATGACGAGATCAGGCGCATGGCTGGTGGCCGGAGCGATCGTCGTCTCCGCGGCCCTGGCCCTCACCGGCTGTACCAGCAACACGGAAAGCTCCGGACCGGGCGGATCGACCACGTCGGTGAAGCCGGCCAAGGTCGACGAGATCGCCAACCTGTTGCCGGACAAGATCAAGACGGCGGGCAGGATCGTCGTCGGCACCGATCCCACCTACGCGCCCAACGAATTCAAGGACGCCAACGGCAACATCATCGGCTTCGACGTCGACCTGCTCAACGCCGTCGCAGCGGTGCTTGGTGTCACCCCCGAGTACCGGGCATCGGCTTTCGACAAAATCATTCCGTCGATCCAGGGCGGCACCTATGACATGGGGATGTCGTCGTTCACGGACAACAAGGAACGCGAGCAGCAGGTCGACTTCGTCGACTACTTCCGCGCCGGATCGCTATGGGCCCAGCGGCCCGGCGCGCCGATCGACCCCAACAACGCATGCGGGAAAAAGGTGGCGGTGCAGACGGGCACCGTGCAAGACACCGAAGAGCTGCCGGCCAAGAACGCAGACTGCCTCAAGAAGGGTCAGCCGCCGATCAACGTGCTGAAGTTCGACGGCCAGGACGCGGCGACCAATGCAGTGATGCTGGGCCAAACCGACGCCATGACAGCCGATTCCCCGGTCACCGCGTGGGCGATCAAGCAGAGCAGCGGCAAGCTGGAAGCTGCCGGTGAGCTGTTCCAGTCAGCGCCGTACGGCTGGGCGGTGCCGAAGGGCTCGCCGCTGGGACAGGCGCTGTTGAGGGCGCTCGAGCACGTGATCCAGACCGGTGACTACAAGAAGATTCTCGACAATTGGGGCGCCCACACCGGCGCAATCGACAAGCCGGTGATCAACGGCGCAGTCGGCTGATCGTGGCCGCCGAGGCATCGCCACCGCCTGCCATCGATGCCGTGCCGCTGCGGCATCCGTGGCGGTGGGTGACAGCGATCATCATCACCGTGCTGGTGGCGCTGTTCTTGTGGGGAGCCGCCACCAACCCGGCCTACTACTGGTCGACGTACGCCAAATACCTATTCGACCAACGGATTTCGATTGCGGCGTGGAACACCATCCAGCTGACGATCCTGTCGATGGTGTTGGCCGTGGTGCTGGGCGTGACCCTGGCCGTGATGCGGTTGTCACCCAACCCGGTGCTGCGGTCGGTGTCCTGGGTGTACATCTGGATCTTCCGCGGCACGCCGGTGTACGTCCAATTGGTGTTCTGGGGCCTTTTTCCGGTGCTGTACAAGAACATCCAGGTTGGTATCCCCTGGGGGCCGACGTTCTTCCACTTCACGCTGCAGAACTTCTCGTTCTACTTCGTGATGGCGGTCATCGGGCTGGGGCTCAACGAGGCGGCCTATATGGCCGAAATCATCAGGGCCGGCATCAATTCGGTGCCCGAAGGCCAAACGGAGGCGTCGATCGCACTGGGCATGTCGTGGTGGATGACAATGCGCCGCACCGTGCTTCCCCAGGCGATGCGCGTGATCATCCCGCCCACCGGAAACGAGGTCATCAGCATGCTGAAGACCACGTCGCTGGTGATCGCAGTGCCGTACACCCTCGAGTTGTACGGCCGCGCCCATGACATCGGCTTGGCGCTGTTTCAACCGATTCCGCTGCTGCTCGTGGCGGCTACGTGGTACCTGGCCATCACCAGCGTGCTGATGGTGGGGCAGTACTACCTGGAGCGGTATTTCTCGCGGGGGGCGTCACGCAAGCTCACGTCCAAGCAGCTCGAGGCGCTCGCGCAGGCCAAGCGCGCATTCGAGGAGCACGTATGACGGCGATGGTGGTCGCCGAACAGGTATGTAAGAACTTCGGTGCGCTCGAGGTGCTCAAGGGTGTGACGCTGACGGTCGAGCGCGGGCAGGTGCTGTGCATCGTCGGCCCTTCCGGCTCGGGCAAGTCGACGTTTCTGCGCTGCATCAACCACCTGGAGAACATCACCGCCGGCCGGCTCTACGTGGACGGTCAGCTGGTGGGCTATCGCGAGAAGGGCGGCAAGCTGCACGAATTGCCGCCGCGTGAGGCAGCCAAGCAACGCCGCGACGTCGGAATGGTGTTCCAGCACTTCAACCTTTTTCCGCATCGCACCGCGCTGCAAAACATCGTCGAGGCGCCCATCCACGTCAAGAAGGTGAAGAAGGACGTCGCGGTGAAACGGGCCCGCGAGTTGCTGGACCGGGTCGGGCTCTCCGATAAGGCCGACGCCTATCCGGCGCAGCTGTCGGGTGGACAGCAGCAGCGCGTCGCGATCGCCCGGGCACTGGCTATGGACCCGAAGTTGATGCTGTTCGACGAGCCGACGTCGGCGCTGGACCCTGAGCTCGTGGGCGAGGTGCTTTCAGTGATGCGAGACCTCGCGCGTGGCGGAATGACGATGCTGGTGGTTACCCATGAGATGGGCTTCGCGCGTGAGGTCGCCGATCAACTGGTGTTCATGGACGAAGGCGTGATCGTGGAGAGCGGCAACCCGCGCGAGGTGCTCGCATCACCTAAACATCAACGCACCCAAGCGTTTTTGTCCAAGCTGTTGTGATACTGGCGCGCAGAGATACCGGATCAGGCGCGGGCACCGGCCGCCGCGCACGCCAGCTGGACCTCATGAGCGTCGTTGTTGAGGCTGGACGCGGCCGAGTTGAGCGCGTCGCCGCCGCCGCGCAGCCCCATCGTGAGGACCAGCCGCGCGGCGTTCAGCGCCCACTTTCGCATCGGGTCTGCGATCTCCGGCGCCAATCCCGGTGTCCCCGAAGCGTTTAGCGCCACCGCGGCGGCTTGCCGCAATGCCGTCCGGCCGACGACATTGGAGTCTGAGACCTCGGGATCCTGATAATTCACCAGGTTGCCATTGCCTGCGGTGGCGTATGCGAAGTCCTCGTAGTTGACGGCGGCGTAGTTCCACGCAGTCGAGAACTGCCGGCAGGCGTCCGCGGCGGCCGCATCGGCGCCGGCGGCGATCGGAGGGGCGGCAGCCGGGGCGGCGACCGTCGAACCCGGCGACGTGGGGTGGGGCTCGTCGGCTGCGGCCGGCTCTGCAACGGCGCAGGGTGCGACCGAAAGACCGACACCGAGTGTCAAGAGGAAAGCGGCCAACCCCTGTCCGCGTACTCGTGATGACTTCATCATTTCCTTCCAGAGACTCGAACGTCTCAAGGCTAGGTCGAGGTGAAATGGTGCGGGCGCCAACTGTCCGCATCGTGAACAGGAATCAAACAGCGGATGACCGGAGGTGAGCGAGTGCAGACACGGCGCCATGTCTTTCCCCCGCGAGCCTTGCCGAGCGCTGCGATTTCCGGGCATTTCTCGCCACCGACATGCCGTATCTTGCATGCTCAGTAGTCGGTAACCGGGCGCGAACTGTTGACGCACCGTTTACCGTTTGGACACCCGGCCCATCGAAGATTCCCGGGACAGATTCCATGGGGATTCAGATGATGAGAGGCGCCACCACGACATGTTGAATCGATTTGCCACGCTGGCTGCCGTTGGCCTGCTGGTCCCGGTCGGGACGGCTCCACTCGCTCTTGCCGACCCACCCCCCGCTCCCGTTGTGCCGGCCGCCGACACCGCTCCACCGCCCGGCGAGCCCGGCGGCCCCGGCCCTGCCGGTCCCGTGCCGTCTGCTCCACCCGGAGTGCTGAAAACCCCTGACGGCTACACCCTGACGGTCGTCGGCAAGAACGAGTCGATGGAGCCGGTGGCGCCGCTGACCGGCGCGCCGACCTCTCGCGAGTACCTCGTCGACGGAACGTTCACCGGATCGGTGACGGGTTCGGGTGGACCGAAGCTCGCCGGCGGGACGCTGGAAGCCGGATACCAAATCGGCTGCGGCATTGCGCAGGACGACATCGAAAGCATTGTCTCGGCGGGTATCCAACCGGGCATATCGCTTCTCAGTCCGAGCAGTGTGTTGCCGATCTTCCCGGTCACCATCAACCCCTCGCTGTCGTACCAGATGAAGATCGACCTCAAGCCCGGCACGGTGAACATCGTCCCGATCGACAAGAAGAAGTTCAAAGGCACGTCGCCGGTGATCAATATCACTGGTCTACGTGTCAAGTTCGACCAGTGCGCAGGTGCGTCGTTCATTCGGTCCTACGCGACGCTGACCAGCTCCACCGACGACACCGATGACGTCATCACCTACACCGGCGTCACCAAGATGGTCTGACAGCGGTCGAAATCGCCCGGCGGATCGCATGCCCCCGCCCACGGCGGGGGCATGCGGCTGTTCGCGGGGAATGCCACTTAATGTGTGGCGCAGAACGCAGCCCTTCCGGATGCAACAAGTTTGCCGGTGTGCTATAGCCGCATCGAATTCGGATATTTTCCAGCGCTTTTCGGCTTCGCAGTAGTCGGCAATCGGGTGCGAACTGTTGGCGCGCCGTTTACCGTTTGGACACCCGGTCCATTGAAGATTCCACGGACAGATCCCACGGGGATTCGAGATATGAGAGGCGCCGACACGACATGTTGAATCGTTTTGCCATGGTGGCCGCTGCATGCACGCTGGTCCCGCTGAGCGTCGCTCCGTTCGCTCTGGCCGACCCGCCGCCGCCTCCGCCGGCGGAGCCCGTCGCCGACGCAGGACCACCGCCTGACACCGGAGCCGTGCCGTCGGGGCCTCCGGGCGTCGCCCACACCACCGACGGGCGCACGTTGACCGTGGTCGCCAAAGACGAGACGCAGCTGCCGGTGGCGCCGCTGACGACGTCGTTGGCATCACGTGACTGGCTGGTGGGCGCCACCTTCACCGGGACAGGAATGGGCTCAGCGAAGGGCGGCACGCTCGAAGTCGGCTACCAGATCGGTTGCGCCATCGAGATGGACAAGGTGAAGCTGAACGGCAGCATCGGCATCGGCGGCAGTAACTCACTTGCCACCAGTGGTCTGACTTCGGGAATCAACTTCCCCATCCAGGGTCAGATCGAAATCGAGCCGAGGCCCGGCACCGTGACAAGCGTTCCCGTGGACAAAAAGGAGTTCAAGGGCAACTCGACCCGAGTGACGGTGAGGGATGTCCACATCAAGATCGACAACTGCGTTGGAGCGTCATCGCTGCGCTCTTATGCGATATTGACCAGCTCCAACGGTGACACGGACGACGTGGTCGCGTACTACGGCGTCGCCAAGGTCTTCTGAGTCGAGATGGCCCGGACAAGACGAAGCACCAGGCCGGCGGCTCTTGCGGCGGTGAGTCTGCTCGCCGTTGGCGGTGCGCTCGCGTCGTCGGCTACCGCCGCTGCCGATCCACCACCGCCGGCACCAGCACCGGCTGAGCCGCCGCCCGCGCCGAACGCCGCACCGGTCGGCTTTGTGCCGCCACCGGGAGTGCTTCAGGGGTTTTTGCCGAACGGTGCAATGGCGCCCGGGTCGGGCTATGACTTCCTGCTGGGCCAGGCACCCGTCCCCACGGTCGCCAGCGGTACACCCGATCAGCCTGCGCAGCCATTTCTGGTGGACCAGAACGCGATTCAAGCCCTGCGTCCCATCAACTTCGGGCTTACCGGGCAGGGGCAGCAATCGCTCTACAGCTATACGCCCGCCGCGGCCGATGCACCGCCCGGTGGTCTTCTCGACAACATCAGGGGAGCGCGCGGCCTCTTCCACTATCCGATGGGCAAGCTCGACCCGTCTCAGCTGGGCGAGCCGCTTCCGGGAACCGCGCCGCCCCCGGGAACCAACATCCCATTGGGGCTGAATTGGCCGGAGCCACCGCCTGCTCCTGACGCTGCGTTGCCACCGGCTCCACCGCCGGGCAGCTGACTGCAGAGCACTATCGGATCGCGGCTTCCTTTGCGGCTGAGTGCATTTCGTTCTCTGAGGCACTGTCGCGCTCGGCCACCAGGAACCACGTCCGCATGACGCCTTTGCCTTTGACCTGCACCTCGCCGCGCGGCTCGAACACGAACGTGTCTTTGAGACGCTCGTAAACCTCCTGCGGCACTTGGATACGGCCCAGAACGCCGGTGGACTCCATTCGCGATGCGACATTCACCGCGTCGCCCCACACGTCGTAGAAGAATCGGCGGGTGCCCACCACGCCGGCCACCACTGGACCGACACCCATGCCGATCCGCATCGGAACCGATTCTCCCGCTTCGTCTTTGAGATCGGCGATGGTGTCGGCGATTTCCAGCGCCAGGCATGCCAGCGCCTCGAGGTGGTCAGGCCGCGGTTCGGGAACCCCGCTGACCACCATGTAGCAGTCGCCGCTGGTCTTGATCTTCTCGAGGCCGTGCTGCTCGACCAGACGGTCGAACTCCGTGTAGAGCACGTTGAGAAACTCGACCAGGTCCGCGGGAGTCGACTGGCTGGCACGCTCCGTGTAGCCGGCGATGTCGGCGAACAGGACCGAGGCGTCGTCGTACTTGTCGGCGATGATCGTGGTGGCTGGGTTCTTCAGCCGCGTCGCGATGCTCTCGGGCAGGATGTTGGCCAGCAACTGTTCCGAGCGTTCGTATTCCTCCTCCATCGCTGCTTCAGCGCGTCCGATCTCACGCAGCGCGTACCAGACTGTGGCGACGGCCATCACGCACGCAGACACCACCGACGTGACGAAGCCCGCCGGCAGCGCCCAGGGGGCTTGCAGTCCCGTGTCGGCGGGGACGGTGAATTGCAGCGCGATCACGATGCCCGCGCCGGTTGCGACGAGGATGCACGCGAGCACGATGTGCTCGATTCCCAGCACCAGCACCGCGACAGTGGCCGCGACGAGGAAGTAGAACTGCAAGCCCGCGCCCGTGCCGACATTCCAGATCAGCACCGAGAGCACCACGTACGACGTCAGGGTCAGCGTGAGCTGGGATACGACAAGGTCGTATCGATGCAGCAGCGGGATCGCGAGGAAGATGACGCCGGCTACGACGTTGATCATCGCCACGCGCCAGATCCCGTTCTCGGTCACGAGCTGAACCACCGCGAAGCCGATGGTGACCACCGCTGCGATGGCGGTGGTGATGTTGATGACTTTGCGGCTGCGCGCTTCGCGGTCGGCGTAGTGCCGGCTACGCGCCGTGGCTTGGGGCCGAAGGTGCATCGGGGGACCGCAGAAGGTCCGGGCGGGGCCTGCTGCCGCGTCATTGACCTCGGCGGCCATCCTCACAGCTTATCGGGCGACGCCGGCGACGGCGGGTCTCCGCAGAGATCGACGGCTATCCGATGGCGCCGGCAGGTTCACCGCCGTCCTGCAGCCCAGGGTCGGTGTCGACGTCCACCGGCATCGTCGGGCCGGAATCCAGACCCGTGCTCCCCGCAGGCTGGCCCATGCCGGGCCCGCTTGCGACGTCAGGTTCGGTTTGCGGACCGGTCGACAGCCCGGTGCTGCCGGCAGGGTCGCCGGGATTGCATTCACTGGACGTGGCCTCGACGCAGTCGACCGGGTCGACGGGTTCGTCGACGAACACGGCGAGGTGACGTGCCGAAGTGTCCGCAATCGCGGGGTTTGCCGCGGCGGCTGGTGCAACGGCGAGCGTAATTGCCGCCAGCGCAATACCGCCGAATGCGGCCGAGGCGATCGTCGCTGCTTTGGTGTTCATGTGCAGTCCCTTCGTAATTGCTGTCCATCTTGAGGTCAACGGGACCGCGATCTGACGACTTTGGCGAAATTGTCGGGCAAGCAAGCGTGGCCAGGCTCCGCGCGAATCGTCCTCTGGCCGTGTGCAACCAGCGTGGGCCATACGAAAAGCCTTGCGAGTCAATCACATTCGCAACAGCGCCACGAGAAGTCAGTGTCACCCTCGAGCGGCGATGCTGCGCCGGAAGTGCCCTCGGTGGGATTCGAACCCACACTGTCTGGGTTTTGAGTCCAGTTCCTCTGCCAGTTGGGATACGAGGGCGCAGCAACTCACGATAGCGATGCTCGCACAGGCTCCTCCACTTCGGTGCCCGCGTCGTCTGACGCCGACGGTGACGGACGCCGGCTGCCGTAGGCGATGATCCCGATCGCGAGGACGCCGAGCACCATCAGCATTTCGCGCAAAAGCCAGCCGATCACCGCCTCGACAAGTGAGGCGTCGACCAGCCAGTCCTGCCCGACTTCGGGGGTGGCGAAGACCGTCACCAGCGTGCCGCCGATGACCACCGCACGGGCCCACCAGCCGCGGTGGAACCAGATGAACACTGCGGCCGGTACCAGGTACACCCAGTGATGCACCCAACTGATCGGAGAGATCAGCGTCGCTGTCATGCCGGTCACCAGGCCGCCGGCCAGCAAGCCCGAATGAGCTGTGGCTCGTCGGGCCAGCAGCAGCCCACCCACGGCGGCGACGGCCGTCAGGGTCAGCGCCAGCGGCCGCGTCCAGTCACCCACGGCCGCGAGCAGGCCCTGGATCGAGTTGTTGCCCGACGTGGCGAACTTGGTGCCTAGTGCCACCCTGTCGGTCAGGTGCCACAGGCCGTGGGTGAAGAACGCGATGCTCAGCGAGGGCCGGACCAGGAACGCCAGGACGAAGGCGCCCGCGCAGCTGGCCAGGCTCCACCAGAACATCCGCCACTGCCTGGCCGCGGCGAGATAGATGATGAACAGCCCCGGCGTCAGCTTGATCGCAGCAGCCAGCCCGATCAGCAGTCCTGGGGGTATGCGGCGCCCGAGCGCGGTGTCGTCGCGCCGGGTGAGATCGGCGATCACCAGCAGCATCAAGAGGATATTGATCTGGCCGAAGAAGAAGTGCGCGTACACCATGATCGTGGCGCACGCGACCGATGCGATGCCGAAGACGGCGATCCAGCGGTACCGCAGCTGCGCAGGCGTCACCATCGCAATCACCGCCACCAGCGCCAGCATCGAGGCGATGCTCCACGCCCACAGTCCGACTTCTTGGCTGCCGAGGTTCGTGGGCCACAGCACCAGCGCGCCGAACGGCGTGTACGTGAACGGCAGGCCCTCGTCGGCGATGTGCTGGCCGTGCAGGTTGCCGGCGTACAGGTCGGCACCCTGCCATGCCGCTGCCGACCCATAGCGGTAGACCGCCCAGTCCACCGGGTAGACATCGCGGATTCGCTCGTAGATCCACGTTGCGGCCACTGCCATCAGTGCCGCCGCGACGACGACCCAGGGCTGCGCAGCTGACCGCAGCGACCGGGCATTCACACAGCGGATGGTACCCACGTTGCATGTCACAACCCCCCGGTCGCCGCGCCGCGTGTGCCACGACACAATGGCACCCATGACCGGGTCATCGTCGGAGCCACGAGCGACGAACACAACGCCGCGCCGCGTACTCGTCGCCGAAGACGAGGCCCTCATCCGGCTCGACTTGGCCGAGATGCTCAAGGAAGAGGGCTATGAGGTCGTCGGGCAAGCCGGCGACGGGCAAGAAGCTGTGGAGCTTGCCGATTCGCTCAAGCCCGACCTGGTGATCATGGACGTCAAGATGCCCCGCCGCGACGGCATCGATGCGGCCCGGGAAATCGCGCAGAAGCGGATTGCGCCGATCGTGGTGTTGACTGCGTTCAGCCAGCGAGAGCTCGTCGAGCGCGCTCGGGACGCCGGCGCGATGGCCTACCTGGTCAAGCCGTTCTCGGCGACCGACCTCGTTCCGGCCATCGAGGTCGCCGTCAGCCGGTTCAACGAAATCGCCGAGCTGGAGCGGGAGGTGGCGAGCCTCTCGGATCGATTGGAGACCCGCAAACTCGTCGAACGTGCCAAAGGCCTGCTGCAGAGCAAGCAGGGGATGAGCGAGCCGGAGGCGTTCCGCTGGATCCAGCGAGCCGCAATGGACCGCCGGACCACGATGAAGCGGGTGGCCGAAGTGGTGCTCGAGACGCTCGGCGAGCCCCCACCGGAATGAAGGACGCCTCGTCGGCCAGCTGACGGCTCCGACAACACCGCGCACGGCAGCAAGGTGTTGGCTATGGTTCTATCCCAACGTTCTAGCCATCGCATGCTGACCTGGAGGTGACACGTGCGCGGTCGCGCGACGCGAAGTGCTTGGGTGATCGGTGCTGTCGGGCTGCTGGTCGTCGGCATGGCCGGCTGTACCCAGTCGAAAGACGAGAACAGCGGCACGAACCTCAAGATCGTCGAGCAGGTGCCTATCGACGACAACGGCAAGGAGATCAAGCCGCCGGACACCTCCGCCGCTGCGGATCCCGCCGGCACCGGAAAGGCCACCTGCCCGCCGGTCAGCATCGCGATGGCAGGAGCGCTCAACGGCCCCGACGCCGCGCTCGGCATCAACATCAGAAACGGTGTGCAGCTGGCCGTCGACAAGCACAACGCCGCCAACCCCGGCTGCCAGGTTCAGCTCAAACCGTTCGACACCGAAGGCGATCCGCAGAAGGCGACCGCCATCGCTCCGCAGATTGTCGACGACGCGAGCATCATCGGGTTGATCGGCCCGGCCTTCTCCGGTGAGACCAAAGCCACCGGCGGTGTCTTCAACCAGGCCGGCCTGGTGGCCGCCACCGCGTCGGCGACCAACGTCACGCTGTCCCAGAACGGCTGGAAGACGTTTTTCCGCGGCCTGGGCAACGACGGCGCGCAGGGCCGTGCAGTGGCCAACTATCTGAAGAACACGCTCAACAACAAGAAGGTGTGCGTCGTCGACGACAGCACTGATTACGGCGTCGGCCTGGCCAATGTGGTCCGGCAGACCCTCGGGCCGGTCGCCGACAATGCCTGCAACATCTCGGTGAAGAAGGGCGACAAGGATTTCTCCGCCGCAGTCACCCAGGTGAAGAACGCAAGCCCGGATGCGCTGTTCTACAGCGGCTACTACGCCGAAGCCGCTCCGTTCGTGCAGCAATTGCGCGATGGCGGCGTCGCGGCAACGTTCGTATCCGCCGACGGCACAAAGGATCCGGAGTTCGTCAAGCAGGCCGGCAGCGCATCGAAGGACGCGATCCTGTCATGCCCCTGCAGCCCCGCCCCGCCTGCCTTCGCCGACGAGTACACCAAGAAGTTCAACCAGGCGCCCGGCACGTACAGCACCGAGGGATACGACCTGGCCACCATCCTGCTCAAGGGCATCGACTCGGGCGCCGTCACGCGTCCGCAGCTGCACGACTACGTCCGCACGTACAACGGCCCCGGCGTCGCGCGCCAATATCAGTGGGATCCGACAGGTGAACTGACCAACACACTGATCTGGATCTACAAGGTTCAGTAGCCGCACAGGGCGAGATGCGCGTCCGAGACCCGACAACGGCGACTCGGACGCGTTCTCGTAATCGAGGAGCCGCCACCGGATGATCGACGATTGCCTCGGCCAGTGCGCCGTGTACGCCGCCAATATCACGTTCAATCTGGACGGGCTGCGGCACGGCTTCGGGCAGTTGACAATTGACGGCCTGTCCTGGGGCGCGATCTACGCGTTGGTGGCGGTCGGCTACACGCTGGTGTTCGGCGTGCTGCGGCTGATCAACTTCGCGCACTCCGAGATCTTCATGCTCGGCATGTTCGGCTCCTACTTCGCGCTCGACATGATTCTCGGCTTCGCCCCGAGCGGAAACGCATACGGCAAGGGAATCGCGCTGACGGTGCTGTATCTCGGGATCGCGATGATTGTCGCGATGGCCGTATCCGGTTCGGCTGCAATCGGTTTGGAAGCAGTGGCATACCGGCCGCTGCGCCGGCGAAACGCCCGCCCGCTCACCTTCCTGATCACCGCGATCGGTATGTCGTTCGTGCTCCAGGAATTCGTGCACTTCGTGCTGCCGCAGTTGCTGAAGGGCTACGGCGGCAGCAACGCCCAGCAGCCGATCATCCTGGTGGTGCCCAAGGTTCAGTTCAGGGTGTTCGGCGCCAACATCTCGAACATCACTCTGGTGATCATTGCCGCTGCGCTGATCTTCGCGGCGCTTACCGACGTGGCGATCAACCGGACGAAATTCGGTCGTGGCATCCGCGCGGTGGCCCAAGATCCCACGACGGCCACTCTGATGGGCGTGTCGCGAGAACGCACCATCATGACCACATTCCTCATCGGTGGCCTGCTGGCCGGAGCAGCGGCACTGCTGTACACGCTGAAGGTGCCGCAGGGGATCATCTACTCGGGCGGCTTCCTACTCGGTATCAAAGCCTTCTCTGCCGCCGTGCTGGGCGGCATCGGCAATCTGCGAGGGGCACTGCTGGGCGGTCTGCTGCTGGGAGTCATGGAGAACTACGGGCAGGCCGTCTTCGGAACCCAGTGGCGTGACGTCGTGGCGTTCGTGTTGCTGGTGTTGGTGCTGCTGGTCCGTCCGACGGGGATACTGGGTGAAAGCCTCGGGAAGGCACGGGTATGAGCTGGACCCAGCCGCTCAGTCGCCCCGGCGACGCGCTGCGCCAGTGGTGGAACGGACTGAGCCGATATGCGAAATGGGTTGTCGGCGTTGGTATTTTCGTGCTGGTCGCATTGTTGCCGCTCCACACGCCCGGCTTCCTGGACACACCGGGCATCAGCTTCGGCGGGGTGATGGCGCAGTTCGCGATGGTGGCGCTAATCGCGATCGGGCTCAACGTGGTGGTCGGCCAGGCGGGCCTGCTCGATCTCGGCTACGTCGGGTTCTACGCCGTCGGCGCCTACACCGTCGCACTGCTCACCAGTCCGGACAGTCCATGGAACAAGATGGGGCCGACTGGCTTCTTCAGCACCGACTGGGCGTGGCTGTCGTGTGTGCCGATCGCAATCTGCGTCACCGCATTCGCGGGACTGGTCCTCGGCACACCGACGCTGCGGCTGCGCGGCGACTATCTGGCCATTGTCACTCTCGGCTTCGGCGAGATCATCCGGCTGCTGGCCGACAATCTGCAGGACATCACCAACGGATCGCGCGGCCTCAACCAGATCGCCTACCCGCGGTTGGGGGAGCGGGACAACTTGCCGCAAGGCGTGTTCTCCAGCGGCAATTCGGGCGGCGACGCCAACTACGGAACCTGGTGGTTCTGGCTGGGGCTGGTGTTGGTGGCAGCCGTGTTGATCCTCGTCGGCAATCTGGAGCGAAGCAGGGTGGGACGGGCGTGGGTAGCCATCCGCGAGGATGAGGATGCCGCAGAGGTGATGGGCGTCAACACTTTTCGATTCAAGCTGTGGGCGTTCGTGATCGGCGCCGGGATCGGCGGGCTGTCCGGTGCGCTGTATGCGGGGCAGGTGCAGTACGTGGCACCCACCAACTTCAACATCATCAACTCGATGCTCTTTCTGTGCGCGGTGGTGCTTGGCGGGCAGGGCAACAAGTTGGGCGTCATATTCGGCGCATTCGTCATTGTCTACCTGCCCAACCGATTGCTCGGCGTGCACTTCCTCGGCATCAATCTCGGCGACCTCAAATACCTTTTCTTCGGTCTCGCGCTGGTGGTGCTGATGATCTTCCGGCCGCAGGGCCTCTTCCCGGTGCGCCAGCAGCTGCTGGCCTATGGCAAGTCGGCGCGGCAGCTGCTGCGGCGCAGTGAGTCGCGCGTATGAGCGTCGATGAGGTCGCAGGGCTACACCGTGAGGTGCACGCGGCTGAGGGTGAAACTCTCTTGGAGACAAGAGATCTCACGGTGCGGTTCGGTGGTCTGGTGGCGCTCGACGCCGTGAGTTTCAGCATCCGGCGCGGCGAGATCCTTGGACTCATCGGTCCAAACGGTGCCGGCAAGACGACGTGCTTCAACGCGATCACCGGCGTGTATCGCCCCAGCGCGGGCACGGTGATCTTCGACGGCGCGCCACTGGGTCGCATCAAACGCCACCAGATCACTCGCCGCGGCATCGCCCGCACGTTCCAGAACATCAGGCTCTGGGGCGAGATGACGGCCCTGGAGAACGTCGTCGTGGGGACCGATGCACGTCATAAGACATCGGTGCCCGGCGCGATCCTTCGTGGCCCCCGCCATCGCCGCGAGGAGCGCGATGCGATCGAACGCGCCGCCGCGCTGCTGAAGTTTGTCGGGATCGCGTCGCGTGGCGAGGAAAAGGCCAAAAATCTGCCCTATGGCGATCAACGGCGGCTGGAAATCGCCCGGGCGCTGGCCACCGAACCGAAGCTGCTGTGCCTCGACGAGCCGGCAGCCGGATTCAATCCCGCCGAAAAGGCGGCACTGATCGAGCTGATCAACAAGATTCGCGACGACGGATACACCGTGCTGCTCATCGAGCACGACATGCGGCTGGTGATGGGTGTCACCGACCGGATCGTGGTGCTGGAGTTCGGCCGTAAAATCGCCGAGGGCGTTCCGTCGGCGATCCGTGACGACCCGGCGGTGATTGCCGCCTACCTGGGAGTGCCCGATGACGACATCCGATAGCAGGGCGGTGCTGCTCGAATTGCGCGACGTCGTCGTGCATTACGGCCGGATCGAGGCGCTGCACGGCGTGTCGCTCCAGGTGCGGGAGGGTGAGCTGGTCACGCTCCTGGGTTCCAATGGCGCCGGCAAGACCACCACCATGCGAGCGATCTCCGGTCTGCGGCCGCTGACCCGCGGCTCCATCTGGTTCGAAGGCCGCGACATCTCCCGGGTGAAGGCTCACCAGCGGGTGGTCGACGGGCTGATCCAGGCGCCCGAGGGCCGCGGTGTGTTCCCCGGGATGTCCGTCGTCGAGAACCTCGAAATGGGCTGCTACGGAAGGACTTTCCCGTCACGAGCCGAGCACCGGGAAAAACTCGAGTGGATCTTCGAGACGTTCCCGCGGTTGGCGGAACGGCGTCAGCAGGTGGGCGGCACACTGTCCGGCGGCGAACAGCAGATGCTCGCCATCGCGCGAGCTCTGATGGCCAGACCAAAGGTGCTGCTGCTCGACGAACCGTCGATGGGTCTGGCCCCCATGATGATTCAGCAGATCTTCCGGATCATCGCCGAGATCAACTCGCAAGGCACCACGGTGCTGCTGGTCGAGCAAAATGCCCAGCAGGCCTTGAGCCGTTCGGACCGCGCCTACATCCTCGAGACCGGAACCATCACGCGCGAAGGGCAGGCGCAGCAGCTCCTCAACGACGACAGCATCCGGGCCGCCTACCTCGGCGTTGCCTGACGTGTGATGCACGCAGGACGACAAGGCGTGCTGCGAGCCGCCGCTGCAACGGCTTTACCGTCACAGCGTGGAGTCGGCCACGGTCGGCTGACTCGGTGGGGGAACAGACCGGTTGGCGGTTGACCGGCGCCGCAGCCACCAACCCGCGCCGGCCAGCCCGGCTGCCGCAACCAGGACCAGCGTCGGCCAGAACGCCGCTTCGAGTAGCCAAAGTCGTCGCTGAGCCTTGAACACGCGGCGCTGCGCCTCACGCAGCCTGGCTATTGCTGTCATGGCCGTCCTTTTCGAGAAGCGGTGAGCGATCCACACCGGTTTCTACCCGGGCGACAGCGGTACAAACGTGGCAGCGCGAGTCAAGGTTGCTCGCCAAGCTCAGCCAGAGCGGTCAGCGCGCGACGATCACCGACGACCCGTGACCGAACAGGCCTTGATTGGCCGTGATGCCGACGGCCGCATTCTCGACCTGACGCCCTGTGGCCTGCCCGCGCAGTTGCCAATTCAATTCGCACACTTGAGCAATCGCCTGTGCGGGAATCGCTTCACCGAAGCACGCCAGTCCGCCGGACGGATTCACCGGCACGCGGCCGCCGATCGTCGTCGCCCCGCTGCGCAGCAGCTTCTCTGCCTCACCCTTGGCGCACAGCCCCAGGTGTTCATACCAGTCGAGTTCCAGCGCCGTGGACAGGTCGTAGACCTCGGCCAAGCTGATGTCCTCGGGGCCGATACCCGCTTCGGCGTACGCTGCGTCGATGATCTGGTCCTTGAACACCCGGTCAGATGCAGGTACTACTGCCGTGGAATCCGTTGCAATGTCGGGCAATTCGGGCAGATGCTGAGGGTACCGCGGTGTGACGGTGCTGACCGCCCGCACCGACGGAACTCCGTCCAGTGAACCCAAATGCTTCCGCGCAAACTCGGCGCTGGCCACCACAAGCGCAGCCGCGCCGTCAGACGTCGCGCAGATGTCCAACTGCCGCAACGGATCTGCCACCACCGGGCTGGCGAGCACGTCGTCCACCGACGTCTCCTTGCGGTAGCGCGCATACGGGTTCTGAAGCCCATGACGGGCGTTCTTCACCTTGACCTGAGCGAAATCCTCGGAGGTGGCACCGTAGAGATCCATTCGCCTGCGAGCAAGTAAGGCGAAGTACACGGGGTTCATCGCCCCGATCAAATGGAAGCGCTGCCAGTCCGGGTCGTTTTTGCGCTCCCCGCCGACGGGTGCGAACGCGCCCTTGGGCGTGGTGTCTGCACCGACAACCAGCGCGACATCGCAGAAGCCCGCGAGAATTTGCGCGCGAGCGCTTTGCAGGGCTTGCGAACCGCTGGCGCAGGCGGCGTAGCTGGAGCTGACGGGCACGCCGTTCCAGCCGAGCTTCTGGGCGAACGTCGAACCGGCGATGAAGCCGGGGTAGCCGTTGCGAATGGTGTCAGCGCCGGCGACGAACTGAATCTGCCGCCAATCCAGACCCGCCTCGGCCAAAGCCGCACGCGCAGCGACGACGCCGTACTCGGTGAAGTCGCGGCCCCATTTGCCCCACGGGTGCATACCGGCGCCGAGTATGTAAAGAGGTTCGGGGCTCATTGCGCAGTGCCTTCCCTGCTCCTCGCGTCCGCAATCCTCCACGCGTGCACCACGCGCTCGACGCCGTCGTCATCGACGAACAGCGGCATGGTGGTCAGTTCCATCTCCATGCCGACTTTCAGGTCGGCGGCCAAGGAGCCCTCGACGACCTTGCCCAGGACGATCATTCCCTCGTCGGCGAGCTCCACTGCAGCAATGGCGAACGGTTCGAACGGATCTGGCGCCGGGTAGGGCGCCGGCGGCGGATACCGGTTTTCGGTGTAGCTCCACAACGTGCCGCGACGGGACAGCGGAACCTGCGCGAGCTCGTCGCCGTCGCAGGCGGGATTGGGGCAGTTGTTGGCACGCGGCGGAAAGACATAGGTGCCGCACCGGTGGCACTTGGAACCGATCAGGTACGGCGCGCCTGAACCGTCGGTGGCGAACCAGCCGTCAATCGCCGGTTGGGTGGATATCGACACGTCGGTTAGCGTACCGACCGCGAGCGCAAAACTGAAACGTGTTCCAATTGTGGCTCAGACAGCACCGTCGCCGACGTCGACGAGGATCCGCTCCAGCTCGTCGGGACAATCGCGCATGAGGTTATGGCCTCCGTCGAGGCTGTGCGTGTTCCACCACGGATCAGCCCGCAGCTTCTCGTAGGTGGCACGGAAGGGCGATTCGCCGGCCCACCGCTGCGCGAACACGTAGTCGCGGCGCCGAAACCCACTCAAGTCGCCGTGCAACACGATCCGCTGGAGAAGAGCGGCTAGCGGGTGCGCCGTTGCACGTTCGTCGAAGAAGGGCAGCGGCGGGACGCCGTACCCCGTCTCGTCCACTCCGATGTACCACTCGCGCTGCTCGTCGGTGGTCAACGTCCAGCACGAATCGCCATGGCGGGGAACGAATGCGTCGATGTAAACCAGCGAATCGACGATCTGTGGCAGCTGATCGGCGACGCCGGTGATCACCATTCCGCCGTAGCTGTGCCCGACGAGGACCGCGTCACGTACCTGCTCGGCGACGACCGCGGACGCGACGTCGCGGATGTGGGTGTCCAGGTTCACGCCGGAATGCAGCAGGTGCGCGCGTTCGGAGACGCCGGTCAACGTGTACGCCAAGACCCGGTGACCCCGGGAGCGCAGCCTGGCCGCGAGATCGTCGAAGCACCAAGCGCCATGGCACGCACCGGGGATCAACACGAAGGTGGACATGGCCTCTTTATGCCACAGCGGTTCTGTGTCGGCGCGGCTGCCTAGAGTGAATCCGTGAGCCCCGCCAAGTCAGCGTCCCCTTCCGCCCCGCCTGCCGGAGCCGATACCGCGGCCAAGCCCACTTTGATGCTGTTGGACGGAAATTCGCTGGCGTTTCGCGCGTTCTATGCGCTACCGGCGGAGAACTTCAAGACCCAGGGCGGACTGACCACGAACGCGGTGTACGGGTTCACCGCGATGTTGATCAACCTGTTGCGCGACGAGACGCCCACCCATGTCGCCGCCGCGTTCGACGTGTCCCGGCAGACCTTCCGCGCCGACAAGTTCCCGGAATACAAAGCCAACCGGACGTCCACGCCTGACGAGTTCCGCGGTCAGATCGAGATCACCAAAGAGGTCCTCAACGCTCTGGGCATCACGGTGCTCGCCGAACCCGGGTACGAGGCCGACGACGTCATCGCCACGTTGGCCACCCAGGCGGAGGAAGCCGGCTTCCGGGTACTGGTGGTGACCGGGGATCGCGATTCCCTGCAGCTCGTCAGCGACAACGTGACCGTGCTCTATCCCAGGAAAGGTGTCAGCGAACTCACCCGCTTCACACCCGAGGCAGTGGTCGAGAAATACGGCTTGACGCCCAAGCAATACCCGGATTATGCCGCGCTGCGGGGCGATCCCAGTGACAACCTGCCCGGCATCCCCGGCGTGGGGGAGAAGACGGCCGCGAAGTGGATCGCCGAATACGGTTCGCTTCAGGCGCTCGTCGACAACGTCGACTCGGTGCGCGGCAAGGTCGGAGATGCGTTGCGCGCCAACCTTTCTCATGTCGTACTCAATCGCGAGCTCACCGACCTGGTGAAAGACGTGCCGCTCGCGCAGACGCCCGACATGCTGCGCATGCAGCCGTGGGACCGCGACCACATCCACCGGCTGTTCGACGACCTCGAATTCCGGGTCCTGCGCGACAGGCTGTTCGACACCCTCGCGGCCGTCGAGCCCGAAGTCGACGAAGGGTTCGACGTTCGCGGCGGCGCCCTGGCACCCGGTGAAGTCGCCGAGTGGCTGGCGGAGCACGCGTCCGATGGCCGTCGCGCCGGCGTGTCCGTGGTCGGCCCGCACGTCGTGGCTGACGGTGACGCAACGTCGGTGGCCATCGCCGCTCCGGACGGCGACTCGGGCTACATCGACACCGCGACGATGACCGCGGACGACGAGCGCGCGCTGGGTCGGTGGCTGGCAGACGAGAGCCAACCGAAGGCCCTGCATGAGGCCAAGTGGGCGATGCACGACCTCGCCGCCCGGGGCTGGGACCTACGGGGTGTCACATCCGACACCGCATTGGCGGCGTACCTGGTGCGGCCCGGGCAGCGCAGCTTCACCCTCGAGGACCTGTCGCTGCGGTACCTGCGCCGTGAACTGCGCGCCGACAACCCCGAGCAAGCGCAGCTGTCGCTGCTTGACGACAGCGAGGGCGTCGACGATCAGGCAGTGCAGGCGCAAATTCTGCGGGCCAGGGCGGTAGTGGACCTGGCCGAGGCTCTCGACGCGGAGCTGGAGCGCATGGAGTGCTCGTCGCTTCTCGGCGACATGGAACTGCCCGTGCAACGCGTGCTCGCCGAGATGGAAAAGGCCGGTATCGCGGTCGATCTCGACCAGCTCACCGACCTGCAGCGCCAGTTCGCCGACCAGATCCGCGATGCGGCGGAGGCGGCGTACGCGGTGATCGGCAAGCAGATCAACCTCGGTTCGCCCAAACAACTGCAGGTGGTCCTGTTCGACGAGCTGCAGATGCCGAAGACCAAGCGCACCAAGACCGGCTACACCACCGATGCCGACGCGCTGCAGTCGCTCTACGACAAGACGGGGCATCCGTTCCTGCAGCATCTGTTGGCCCACCGCGACGTGACGCGGCTCAAGGTCACCGTTGACGGGCTGCTGAATTCGGTGGCCGCCGACGGACGAATTCACACCACCTTCAACCAGACCATCGCGGCCACCGGCCGGCTCTCCTCAACCGAGCCCAACCTGCAGAACATCCCGATCCGCACCGACGCCGGCCGGCAGATCCGCGACGCATTCGTGGTCGGCCGAGGCTACGACGAGCTGATGACCGCGGACTACAGCCAGATCGAGATGCGGATCATGGCGCACCTGTCGCACGACGAGGGGCTGATCGAGGCGTTCCGAACGGGTGAAGACCTGCACTCGTTCGTGGCCTCGCGCGCGTTCGGCGTGCCGATCGATGAGGTCACCGCCGACTTGCGGCGCCGCGTGAAGGCGATGTCGTACGGGCTGGCGTACGGGCTGAGTGCCTACGGGCTCGCACAGCAGCTCAAGATCTCCACCGAAGAAGCCAAGCAGCAGATGGAGCAGTACTTCGCTCGCTTCGGCGGCGTGCGCGACTACCTGCACGAGGTCGTCGATCAGGCGCGGAAGGACGGCTACACGTCGACGGTGCTGGGTCGTCGTCGCTATCTACCCGAACTGGACAGCAGCAATCGCCAGGTGCGGGAGGCGGCGGAGCGGGCGGCCCTGAACGCCCCGATCCAGGGCAGCGCCGCCGACATCATCAAGGTCGCGATGATCAACGTCGATACGGCCCTCAAACACGCCGGCCTCAAGTCGAGAATGCTGTTGCAGGTGCACGACGAACTGCTGCTCGAGGTCGCGCCTGGGGAGCGCGAGGCGCTCGAGAAGTTGGTGCGCGAGAAGATGGGCAGCGCTTATCCGCTCGACGTGCCGCTGGAAGTTTCCGTGGGATATGGCCGCAGCTGGGACGCGGCGGCGCACTAACTGTTCACGCCCGCCCGCTGCCGCGGGTTGAACGGTCGAGGGCCCTTTAGGGCACCCGGTAGCCCGCCAGCCGCTGCAGAATCGGCGCGGCGGCCCGGGCCGCGTAGACGCCGTACGCCTCTTCGGTCTGCAGCGCGAACACCCTAGGGTCGCCGAAACCTCGCTCGATGCGGTCTCGGACGAACGCGAGCTCGACCACTTGCGCCGCGAAGATCTTGACCGCTTTACCGGCGCTCGGTCCCCCCAGCCGGGTCGCCTCGGCGATCGCCAGTTTGCGACCGCGAATCGAACCCAGCCAGGTGGCCTCTTCGGCGTCACCAGACCGGCCGCCACCATCCCGGGCAGCTTGGCGGCTACCACACGCTGCTCGCGGCGTCGGCTGGCAACTGCGAGCGCCACCGCGAACACGAAGATGGGCATCATCCACAACAGGTAGACGCCGAAGTACGCCTGCGCGCTCAGCAGCGCGGACCCGTTCCACATGCCGTGCATGACCACCGCACCGATGTAGCCCAGCAGCACCCACCCGGCCTTGGCTGCTGCACTGCGCTGCTGGAGCGCGAAATACAACCCGACCGCAAAGAATGACGTGAACAGCGGATGGGCGAACGGGCCCATGACCAAGCGCATCGCTGCCGTGGTCAGTGTGCCGGCGAGTGACTCACCGTTCGCGATGTAGAGGATGTCCTCGAGCCAGGCGAAACCGGCCGCGGTGAGCCCCGCATACACCAGGCAATCGGTCAACGAGTTGAGCTCGTTGCGCCGCACGCCAGTCATCATCAGCAGTAGAAACAGGCCCTTCGCCGCCTCCTCGATCAGCGGCCCGCCAATTGCGACGGATGCGGCGCTGACACCTTCACCACGATGGACTAGGGAGTCGAAATACAGTTCCAACACCACCGACATGACGACGGCGACCGACGCGCCCCACACGAAGGCGAGAACGAGCAGCCTCGGCGGCTCCGGCTCCCACCGGTCCAGCCACAGGTAGGCGAGGACGACGCCGGCCATGGCCAGCGTGGAGAGCACAAAGCCGATCGCTGTGCCGGCAGGATTGAGCGCAGTCAGCAGAATGACGATCAACCCGGCGACGGTTCCCAGCGCAATGAGCAGCCCGAGCGGCGCCCCGACCTTGCGCATGCGCCGCTGAAATGGTGGAGCCGGGGGCGGACCCACGGCCGGCGGCCGTTGCGGCATCCCGGGTTGCGACACGACAGCAGGGTAGCGGCCACGGCCGACCAAGCCTGTCGGCTCTTCGCGCAAGGGCTCATCGCAGTTTGTTCAGGATGTGCACAGTCGAGTAACCTCGGCAGATGGCTCGCGGCCTGTTCGCGAGCGCATAACGACATCGGCGCGCGCCGAGTCATCGAACTGTCCCTACGACCTAACCTGTCCGGAGCAACCCAACAACATGCCAAGTCCCTCCGTCGCCTCGCCCCAAGTAGCCGTCAACGACATCGGCTCGAGCGAGGACTTTCTCGCCGCCATCGACAAAACAATCAAATACTTCAACGATGGCGACATCGTGGAAGGGACGATCGTCAAGGTTGACCGTGACGAAGTCCTGCTCGACATCGGCTACAAGACCGAAGGTGTCATCCCGTCCCGCGAGCTGTCCATCAAGCACGACGTCGACCCCAACGAGGTTGTCAAAGTCGGCGACGAGGTCGAAGCTCTTGTTCTCACCAAGGAGGACAAGGAAGGCCGGCTCATCCTGTCCAAGAAGCGCGCACAGTACGAGCGCGCCTGGGGCACGATCGAAGCGCTCAAAGAGAAGGACGAGGCCGTCAAGGGCACCGTCATCGAGGTAGTCAAGGGTGGCCTGATCCTCGACATCGGACTGCGCGGCTTCCTGCCGGCCTCACTGGTCGAGATGCGGCGCGTACGTGACCTGCAGCCCTACATCGGCAAGGAGCTCGAGGCCAAGATCATCGAGCTGGACAAGAACCGCAACAACGTGGTGCTCTCCCGCCGCGCCTGGCTGGAGCAGACCCAGTCCGAGGTGCGCAGCGAGTTCCTCAACCAGCTTCAGAAGGGCGCCATCCGCAAGGGCGTGGTCAGCTCGATCGTCAACTTCGGCGCGTTCGTGGACCTCGGCGGCGTCGACGGTCTGGTGCACGTCTCCGAGCTGTCCTGGAAGCACATCGACCATCCGTCCGAGGTGGTTCAGGTGGGCGACGAGGTGACCGTCGAGGTCCTCGACGTCGACATGGATCGCGAGCGGGTTTCGTTGTCGCTCAAGGCAACTCAAGAAGACCCGTGGCGTCACTTCGCCCGCACCCACGCGATCGGCCAGATCGTCCCGGGCAAGGTCACCAAGCTGGTGCCGTTCGGTGCGTTCGTCCGCGTCGAAGAGGGCATCGAGGGCCTGGTGCACATCTCCGAGCTGGCCGAGCGTCACGTCGAGGTGCCCGACCAGGTGGTCCAGGTGGGCGACGACGCGATGGTGAAGGTCATCGACATCGACCTGGAGCGCCGCCGCATCTCGCTTTCCCTCAAGCAGGCCAACGAGGACTACACCGAAGAGTTCGACCCGAGCAAGTACGGCATGGCTGACAGCTACGACGAGCAGGGCAACTACATCTTCCCCGAGGGCTTCGACCCCGAGACCAACGAATGGCTCGAAGGCTTCGAGAAGCAGCGCGCCGAGTGGGAGGCCCGCTACGCCGAGGCGGAGCGCCGGCACAAGATGCACACCGCGCAGATGGAGAAGTTCGCCGCTGCCGAGGCGGCCGCTGCCGAGAGGCCGGCCGGCAACGGTACCGGGCGGTCCGACGAGTCGCAGTCCGGCGGTTCGCTGGCCAGCGACGAGCAGTTGGCCGCGCTGCGGGAGAAGCTCGCCGGCAACGCCTAGCGCTCAATGCTTCGGATCGGGCTGACCGGCGGCATCGGTGCCGGAAAGTCCACGGTCTCAGCGGTTTTCGCAGAGTGCGGCGGCATCATCGTCGACGGCGACGTGATTGCGCGGGAAGTCGTCGAACCCGGCACCGAAGGGTTGGCCAAACTCGTCGACGCGTTCGGTGACGACATTCTGCTCCCCGACGGCGCACTGGATCGTCCGGCATTGGCAGCAAAGGCTTTTCGCGACGAGAAGGCGCGCGCAACGCTGAACGGGATCGTGCATCCACTGGTGGCGCGACGGCGCGCCGAGATCATTGCTGGCGTGTCAGAAGACGACGTCGTGGTCGAGGACATCCCGCTGCTGGTGGAAAGCGGCATGGCGCCGTTGTTCCCGCTCGTCGTCATCGTGCACGCCGAGGTCGAAGAGCGGGTGAGGCGGCTGATCAAACGCGGCATGGCCGAGGGCGACGCGCGCGCCCGCATCGCCGCGCAGGCCACCGAGGAGCAACGCCGGGCCGTCGCCGACGTGTGGCTGGACAATTCCGGATCCGAGGACGACCTCGTGCGGCGCGCAAGGGAGCTGTGGCACCAGCGCATCGTGCCGTTCGGGCACAACCTCCGGCAGGGCCGCGTCGCCACTGCGCCCGCGGAACTGGTGCCCGCCGACCCGACGTGGCCGGCGCAGGCCCGCCGCATCGTCGAACGGTTGAAGACCGCGTGCGGACACCACGCCGTGCGGGTGGACCACATCGGGTCCACGGCGGTGCCGGGTATGGACGCCGAAGACGTGATCGATGTGCAAGTGACCGTCGCATCGCTGGCGGTCGCCGACGAGATCGCCGACGCGCTGACTCAGGCCGGATACCCCCGCATCGACGCGATCACCGCAGACGTCGCCAAGCCCGACGCTCGCAGCACCGTGAGCGAATTCGACCATGCCGACGATCCGGCCTTGTGGGAGAAGCGGTTTCACGCCTCGGCGGATCCGGGGAGGCCGACGCATGTGCATGTGCGGGTGAATGGCTGGCCGAACCAGCAGTTCGCGCTGCTGTTCGCCGAGTGGTTGCGGGCACATCCAGACGTGCAGGCCGACTACCTCGCCGCCAAGCGTGCGGCGCCGGGTGCACCGGAAAACGCCGATGCGAAAGAGCGATGGTTGCTCGGCGCCTACCGGCGAGCATGGAAGTGGGCTGACGCGACGGGCTGGCGGCCCTGACCGCCTCAGCCGGCCGGTGACATGCCGGCATCCACCGATGCGGGGGGCGTGTCGGCAGGACCGTTACTCGGAGCGCCGGTCACCGGTGCTTGACAGGTCAAGGCGCCGTAGTCGGGGTCGTCTCGGACCGGCAGCGCCCGCGGGGCGATGAAATCGTCGGCTTGGGCGGCCACCGCGTCGTCGACCAAGATCTCGCAGTGCAGATTCGCGGAGTACGGCCATTCGATGGACACCCGAAGTTTGGCCTCTTGGGTCGCGGGCAGGACGGTGTTCGCTTCGAATACCCGCCCGGGAAGCATCGTCGGGGTGGCGGTTTCGGTCTGGTTGTTCTGGGCGGCGTAGCTGATCAACGCGCCACGGGACGCGCCATCGATCCGGACGCGGTAGGTGACGTTGTGCAAGTCGACATTGTCGGCTGCGGCATGGGGCGCGATCACCTGAGCCGCCGCCGCAACCACGCAGGCGACGCCCACGGCTATGCGGATGTCGGTGATCATGATTGGAGATTACCTGCGCCATGTCAGCTCGATACCTTCGGTGGACAGCCACCGGTGCAGGTCGTGGCCGTGCTGAGCGAGGCCTGTGATCGCCCGGACGGCTCGATGGAGGGCCTGCTCGGCCGTCCGCGATGTCACGAGCCCATGGTGGTGGGCGTCCAAGAGTTCGTCGACATCGAGCAGCTCAGTGCAGCGACCGGCGTGGGTGACCAGATCGAGGTAGTGGTCCTCGGTGCGCCAGACCGAGTCGCCCGCGACGATGTCGCCGATGTCGAGGTAGAAGTCCTGCTCGCGTTCGTGGCCGGGAGTGAAGTGGAAGACGTTGACCCGCAGCCCGAGCGCAGGCAACAGCCAGGACTCGAGGTAATGGAACTGGGCGCGGCCGGGCGTCGGCCGGGCCATGTACAAACCCCACGGCATGACGGTGTAGACGTCGACGGCGCGCACGATGCCTTTCGGGTCGGTGTTGGTGCGCGCGACGAGGTCGAACGTTTCACGTTTCGGCGGATGGATGGGCCCAGCTTACGTTCGGGAAGAGAACCTGTCGGTGGCTGGTTCTAGGCTGGTGAACGCGGCTGAGTGCCGCGTGAAGGGAAGGCTGCATGGCATTCGCGACCGAACACCCTGTCCTGGCCCACTCGGAGTACCGCCCAGCCGCAGAGGCTGTCAAGGGGCTGGTACGCACCGGCCGTCGCTTCGAGGTGGTGAGCCCGTATGAGCCGGCAGGAGACCAGCCCGCCGCGATCGACGAGCTCGAACGCCGAATCAAGGCCGGCGAGCGTGACGTGGTGCTGCTCGGGGCCACGGGCACCGGGAAGTCGGCTACCACCGCGTGGCTGATCGAACGCTTGCAACGGCCCACCCTGGTGATGGAACCGAACAAGACGCTGGCTGCCCAGATGGCGAACGAGCTGCGAGAGATGTTGCCGCACAACGCAGTCGAGTACTTCGTGTCGTACTACGACTACTACCAGCCTGAGGCGTACATCGCGCAGACCGACACCTACATCGAAAAAGACAGCTCGATCAACGACGACGTCGAGCGGCTGCGGCACTCGGCCACCTCCAGTCTGCTGTCGCGGCGGGACGTCGTCGTCGTGGCGTCGGTCTCCTGCATCTACGGCCTCGGCACACCGCAGTCCTACCTCGACCGGTCCGTCGAGGTCCGGGTCGGCATGGAGGTTCCGCGCGACGCGCTGCTGCGGCTGCTGGTCGACGTCCAGTACACCCGCAACGATCTCGCCTTCACCCGCGGTTCGTTCCGGGTGCGCGGCGACACCGTCGAGATCATTCCGTCGTATGAGGAACTGGCTGTGCGCATCGAGTTCTTCGGCGACGAGGTCGAAGCGCTGTACTACCTGCACCCGCTTACCGGCGACGTGATCCGACAGGTCGATTCGCTGCGGATCTTCCCCGCCACGCACTACGTGGCCGGCCCGGAGCGGATGGCGCAGGCGATCTCGACCATCGAGGAGGAGCTGGCGCAGCGGCTGGCCGAGCTCGAACGTCAGGGCAAGCTGCTGGAAGCACAGCGGCTGCGGATGCGCACCAACTACGACATCGAGATGATGCGTCAGGTCGGCTTTTGCTCGGGTATCGAGAACTACTCACGGCACATCGACGGTCGGCCGCCGGGTTCGGCGCCCGCCACGCTGCTCGACTATTTCCCCGAGGACTTCCTGCTGGTCATCGACGAGTCGCACGTCACCGTTCCGCAGATCGGCGGAATGTACGAAGGCGACATCTCACGTAAACGCAACCTCGTCGAGTACGGGTTCCGGTTGCCGTCCGCGATCGACAACCGGCCCCTCACCTGGGAGGAGTTCGCCGAGCGGATCGGGCAGACGGTCTACCTGTCGGCGACGCCGGGCCCGTACGAGCTGAGCCAGACAGGCGGCGAATTCGTCGAGCAGGTGATCCGCCCGACCGGGCTGGTCGACCCCAAGGTGGTGGTCAAGCCCACCAAGGGCCAGATCGACGATCTGATCGGCGAAATTCGCAAGCGTGCCGACGCCGACGAGCGGGTTCTGGTGACGACGTTGACCAAGAAGATGGCCGAAGACCTCACCGACTACCTGCTGGAGATGGGGATTCGCGTGCGCTACCTGCACTCGGAGGTCGACACCCTGCGCCGCGTGGAGCTGCTTCGGCAGCTGCGGCTGGGGGAGTACGACGTGCTCGTCGGCATCAACCTGCTGCGCGAAGGCCTCGACCTGCCGGAAGTGTCACTGGTGTCAATCCTCGACGCCGACAAGGAAGGCTTCTTGCGCTCGACCCGAAGCCTGATCCAGACCATCGGCCGCGCCGCTCGCAACGTGTCCGGCGAAGTGCACATGTACGCCGACAACATCACCGAGTCGATGAAGGAAGCCATCGACGAGACCGAACGGCGCCGGGCCAAGCAGATCGCCTACAACAAGGAACACGGCATCGACCCAAAGCCCTTGCGCAAGAAGATCGCCGACATCCTCGACCAGGTGTACCGCGAGGCCGACGACACCGACACCGTGGAGATCGGCTCCGGCCGGGCCGTGTCGCGAGGCCGCAGAGCGCAAGGCGAGCCGGGACGCGCCGTCAGCGCCGGAATCGTCGAGGGCCGCGACACGTCGAACATGCCGCGCGCCGAGCTGGCCGATCTCATCAAAGACCTCACCGCGCAGATGATGGCCGCAGCGCGTGACCTTCAGTTCGAGCTCGCGGCGCGGATCCGCGACGAGATCGCAGACCTGAAGAAGGAGCTGCGGGGGATGGACGCCGCCGGGCTGAAGTAGACACCACAGCGACGTTTCGCAGAAGAAGGTCGAGTGACTTCCTGCACAGCGTCACGCTCGGTGGCTGACACGGCACTGCTTGATCTGAACCGCGGTTGAGGCCTTAGCGTGGCTCGAGTGAGTGAAGCGACCGTCGCAACAGGTAGTTGGCGGCAGCTGCTGGGCCGCGAGCGATTCGGGACGTCCGCGTTGCTGGCCGGCGGCGTGGCCCTGTATGCGACAAACGAGTTCCTCACGATCAGCCTGCTGCCCAGCACGGTCGCCGACATCGGCGGCCAACGGTTCTACGCGTGGGTGTTCACGGTGTATCTGGTCGGCTCGGTGATGGCGGCGACGGCGGTCAACCCGCTGCTCATGCGGTGCGGGCCGCGGACGTCATACCTGCTGACCCTTATGCTCTTCGCCGTCGGCACCGTGGGGTGCGCAGTCGCCCCGAGCATGGAACTACTGCTCGTCGCGCGCACCGCACAAGGGGCGGCCGGCGGAATTCTGGCCGGTCTCGGGTACGCCGTGATCAACGCCGCCCTGCCGCAGTGGCTGTGGACGCGCGCGTCGGCGCTGGTATCGGCCATGTGGGGGGTCAGCGTGATCGTCGGCCCTGCGATGGGCGGAGTGTTCGCCCAATTCGGAGTCTGGCGTTGGGCATTCGGCGCACTGGCGATCGCGACGGTCGCAATGGCGGCGCTGGTGCCGGGCGCCCTGCCGGCTCAACAGCGAAGCGCACCGGCGCCGGCCGCGCTCGCGCGGATGCCGGTGTGGTCGTTGCTGATGCTTGGTGCGGCGGCGCTGTCTATCAGCGTTGCCGGTGTGCCGCACAACATTGCCGCTACTGCAGGACTGCTGGGGCTGGGTGTCGCTTTGATTGCCGCCTTCCTGGTTGTCGACAGCAGAGCGCGAGCAGCGGTGTTGCCCCGCGCCGCATTTGGTCCCGGACCGCTGAAGTGGATGTACGTCAGTGTCGGCGTGCTGATGGCGGCGACGATGGTCGACATGTATGTGCCACTGTTCGGGCAGCACCTTGCCGGCATGGCACCGGTGGTCGCCGGATTCTTCGGTGCGGTCCTGGCGATCGGCTGGACGCTCTCCGAGATCGCGAGCGCGTCGGTGAACCGGACACGCACTGTCGTGCGCATGGTGGCGCTAGCGCCTGTCGTCATGGCCACGGGCCTTGCGCTCGCGGCATTGTGTGTCGACGACGAGCCCGCCTGGCCGCGGCTGGCCCTCTGGGTCGTGGCGCTGTTCCTCACTGGCACAGGCGTCGGCATCGCGTGGCCTCACCTGTCGGCGTGGATCATGGGCGCGGTGGACGACCCGGTCGACGGCGGCGCGGCCGCGGCCGCGATCAACACCGTGCAGTTGATTTCCGGCGCCTTCGGAGCGGGTCTTGCCGGGGTAGTTGTCAACACCGCGGCAGGCGGTGAACTTGCCACTGCGCGTTGGCTTTTCGCTGTCTTCGCGGCGCTGGTGGTGGTGGGCGTGCTGGCTTCGTACAGGTCATGTGCCGGCCGGCTGGACTAAGGGTTATGGCGAACACCGCTGACGCACATCCGAATCAGCGTGAGAGAAACGCTGGAAAGGTGCCGGGTCGGCTGGCATTGTCACGTCGCGTTGCGGGTGTGGCTGAGTGGCTAGGCACCGGCCTGCAAAGCCGTTTACGCGGGTTCGAATCCCGCCACTCGCTCGCAATGCCTCGATTCGACGAGGCCACTTCGCCGTTGGGCTCAGGACAGCAGGGCCGCCGCGAACCGAAGGTCGGCGACCAGCGCGTCGAACGCCTTGTCACGATCTTCGGGCGGTCCGCGCAGCACCGACGACGGGTGCACCGTCGCGACCACGTGCGGATCGATGTCCAGCTGGATAGCGGCATCATCTGTGGGCAGGCGTAGCGCCTCACTGCGGTGGGCTGTCAACCGGAAGTCATTGCCTAGCAAAGCTTTCGCGGCTGTTGCACCCAGCAACACCACCAAGTCCGGCTGCACGGCCGTCATCTCGGCGATCAGCCATGGGCGGCACGCCACCACTTCCGCTCGGCTGGGCGTCTTGTGGATACGCCGCTTGCCGCGCTCGGCCTGGGTGAACTTGAAGTGCTTCACGGCGTTGGTGACGTACACGCGCTCACGGTCGATGCCAGCAGCGATCAACGCTTTGTCGAGCAGCTTTCCCGCCGGCCCGACGAACGGCAGGCCCGCGCGGTCCTCCTGGTCGCCGGGCTGTTCGCCGACGAGCATGACCTGAGCGGACGACGAACCGGCGCCGAACACCGCCTGCTCGGCATTCAGGTAGAGGTCGCAGCCGCGGCATCCTTGGGCGGCGGCGGCAAGGTCGGCCAGGTCCAGCGTTCGCGGCACGAATTCCTGTGCGCCCACAACGGCCATCTGCATCACCCCTTCGTCGAGCGTATCGGGTGCAATGTGGGCACACGCGCGAAGTGAACCACTGTGTCGAGAGGACCGAAGGTGTCGAATACCCCTGCACTTCAACGCGATCGCGGCCACCGCCGGACCAACCGCCGCACTAAGGCCAGGGTGCTGACGAATGGCGCTCACGCACAAGCGAATTGAGTGAGCGCGGTCCTACCGCGGCCGGCGTGGTGATCTCACTCGTCCAGCGGAGCGCGTGTCGGCAATGTCACCTGTACTCGCTTGGAGTCGCCATTTCGGCCGGTGAACAGCTGAAATTGACACCGCCGAAGGACCGGGGTGTGGTCAATTGCTCACGTTGTCGCTGGCCAACCGGCTAAGGTCATGGGTTGGTGTAGCAACCGACGACTGGGAGGGTAAATGAGCGCCTATCGGACCATCGTGGTCGGAACCGACGGCTCGGATTCATCACTGCGTGCAGTAGACCGGGCTGGCGCTATTGCCGCTCAATCGGGCGCCAAGGTGTATGTCGCGAGCGCGTACTTCCCGCAGCAAGATGACCCGCGAGCGGCCGATCTGCTGAAGAACGAAAGCTACAAGACCACGGGCGCGGCTCCGATCTACGCGATCCTCAAGGAGGCTCACGAGCGGGCGTCGGCGGCTGGGGCGAAGGACGTGGAAGAGCGGCCCGTCGTTGGGGCTCCCGTGGACGCTCTGGTAGAGCTGGCCGAAGAAGTCAATGCCGACCTGCTGGTCGTTGGCAACGTCGGGCTGAGCACCATCACAGGTCGGCTGCTCGGATCGGTGCCGGCCAACGTTTCGCGTAAAGCCAAGACCGACGTGCTTATCGTTCACACCACCTGAGTCCGGTGTCGGCGCCGCACCCAGCCGACGCCTGCCTGGAGGGCCGCCGTCACCACCAGGGAAACTGCAAGCGGCACAACCCAATTGCCGAATCGCTGATATGGAGTGGTTGCAGAGGTGAGCGGAACGTCGATGACGACGGCGCCGCGAAAGCCCGATGTTCGCCAGGCCAGTTTCTGCCCGCGGGCGTCGAACGCGGAACTGTCGCCAGAAAAAGCAGCGTGCACTGCAGGGCGTCCGACTTCCACGGCGTGAACCGCGGCTTGGCTCGCGAGCTGCGGCTGCGCCCAACTGCCCTGAAACGTCGACGTGGAGCTTTGATACGCCAGCAGGTCGGCGCCGAGTTCGACGGCGCGCCGGGGCATGTCGGAGAAGGTGGCTTCATAGCTGATCAACGGACCGATAGCGAGCGCGTCGCCGTGCAGCACGACGGGTCCGCTGCCGCGGCGACGGTCCTCGTCGGCGGCCTTGGTGTGCCGGGTGAGTGGGCCCAATAGGGGACGCAGCGGGACATACTCGCCGAATGGGACCAGCCGCGTCTTGCGGTACGAGCCGAGCGGCCCGAGCGGCCCGACCAGCACCGATGACTTCGAGATACCGCCTGCCGGTGCGGGCGCGTCGACGTTGACGAGCACCAACGACCCGACCCGCCGCGATAACGCGGCCAGGCGTGCCGCGACGTCCGGACGCGTGGCGAGGTCGACGCCGACGCTGCTCTCACCCCAGACCACCAGGTCCAACCGTTGCCCAGTGAGCGTCGCGGTGATTGTTTCACCGGCCTTCTCGCGTGCGGCGGAGTCGTCGATGTCGCCTGCTTGTACCAGCGCCACACGCACCGTCCGGGCGGGCGCGGGATCGCGTTCCACCAGGTACCACGTCGGGCCGGCAGCCGCGCAGAGCAGCGCGACGCCCACCGCCGCGAGGCGCCCCCGGCACCCGCCCGGCGACACGACTCCGACCAGGGCGGTGTTGGAGGCCGCGACGAGAAAACTCGTGAGCCACACGCCGCCCACCGAAGCCGAAGCCATGGTGGCCGGCTGATTCCACTGCGACGCGCCAAGCAGAGCCCAGGGACCACCTAGGCTCTGCCAGGATCGCGCCGCCTCGGCGATCACCCATGCGCTCGGCAGAACAAGCACTGCGGCAAGCAACCTGGCCGTTGTCAGCGGCGTCCGCAACAGCCGCTGCGCGGCCCAACCCCACGGCAGCCACAGCGCGCCGAGCAACACCGCCATCCCAAGCAGCATCGGACCAGCGCTCGGCAACAGCCAGTGCTGGCTTGCGAGCACGAAACCGCCGGCTCCGCACCAACCGCGCATGCCGCCCTGCCAACCGGTCGGTGCGGCACGCACCACGAGCAGCAGCGGAACCCCACCGAACCAGGCCAGCCACCACCATGACGGCGCGGGGAAGGCGAGGGCCGGCAACGCACCGACGATCAGGGCGAGCGCGCCGCCTCCGGCGACGCCCGTGTGCCGCAGGACCCGCAGGGCAGACCGTCGCCCACCCCCGTTTGGGGTCACCGCTGACCGGTCACCACCCGCGTTCTCGCCATTCTGGAAGATGCGGCCTTTCAGCGCCCAGCGTCGTGTCGTCGCCGTGGCCCGGGTAGACCACCGTGGAGTCGGGGTAGACCTCGAACACTTTGGTGGTGACATCAGACAGCAACTGGTCGAAATCGCCCGGCTGCCAGGTCTTCCCGACACCGCCGGGGAACAGGCAGTCACCGGTGAACAGCTGCGTGGCATCACCGACGCCGTCGAGCGCCAGCGCTACCGAGCCCGGCGTGTGCCCACGCAGGTGGATCACGTCGAACGTCAGCTTGCCGACGTTGATCTTGTCGCCGTCGTGCAGCAGGCGATCCGGCTTCACCGGCAGCCCTTCGGCGTCGACCTCGTGGGCGGCCGTCGGGGCGCCAGTGGCACTCACCACCGCCTGCAACGCCTGCCAGTGGTCGAAGTGCTGGTGGCTGGTGACGATCAGCGAGAGCTTCGGCGCGTGCTCGCGGATCAGCGCGATCAGGTCATCGGCGTCGTTGGCGGCGTCGATCAACAGCGTCTCGCCGGTCTCGGAGCATGTGATCAGGTACGCGTTGTTGTCCATGGGACCCACTGAGGCCTTGATGACCGTGGCGCGGGGAAGCGTCCGACGAGCGGCGGTCCCGGGCTCGACGTGGCCGGTGTAGTTGTCTGTGACGGCAGTCATGACGTCACGTTAGCGCCGGCCGGACACGCCGAGTGCACCCGAACGTGAACGCGCTGCGACGACACGCCGGTGAGGACGCAAAGCGTTCACGCTCGCGGGGCTAGCGGGATGACAGCCCCGGCGTGTCTGTCGGTGGACCCACATAGCATGGGCAGGGATCGCGTCTATGGAAGGAACCGGGTGGCTGACCGCCTGATCGTCAAGGGTGCGCGTGAGCACAATCTGCGAAGCGTCGACCTTGACCTGCCGCGCGACGCGCTGATCGTCTTCACTGGCCTGTCCGGGTCTGGCAAGTCGTCGCTGGCGTTCGACACGATCTTCGCCGAGGGTCAGCGCCGATACGTCGAGTCGTTGTCCGCGTATGCCCGTCAGTTCCTCGGCCAGATGGACAAGCCGGACGTCGACTTCATCGAGGGCTTGTCACCGGCGGTCTCGATCGACCAGAAGTCCACCAACCGCAACCCGCGCTCCACCGTCGGCACCATCACCGAGGTCTACGACTACCTGAGGTTGCTCTACGCCCGCGCCGGCACTCCGCACTGCCCGGTCTGCGGTGAACGGATCGCCCGCCAGACGCCGCAACAGATTGTCGACCAGGTGCTCGCCATGCCCGAAGGCGCGCGCTTCTTGGTGCTGGCTCCGGTGGTCCGCACCCGCAAGGGCGAGTTCGCGGACCTGTTCGAGAAGCTGAACGCGCAAGGCTACAGCCGCGTCCGCGTGGACGGCGTCGTGCATCCGCTCACCGACCCGCCCAAGCTGAAGAAGCAGGAGAAGCACGACATCGAGGTGGTGGTCGACCGGCTGACCGTCAAACCGTCGGCGAAGCAGCGCCTCACCGACTCGGTGGAGACGGCGCTACAGCTCGCCGACGGCATCGTCGTGCTGGAGTTCGTCGACCACGAACACGACCATCCGCACCGCGAGCAGCGCTTCTCCGAGAAGCTGGCCTGCCCCAACGGTCATCCGCTGGCCGTCGACGACCTCGAGCCCCGGTCGTTTTCGTTCAACTCCCCGTATGGTGCCTGCCCGGAGTGCACCGGCCTGGGGATCCGCAAGGAGGTCGATCCGGACCTGGTTGTGCCCGACCCGGATCTGACGCTGGCCGAGGGCGCGGTGGCACCGTGGTCCAACGGCCACACCGCCGAGTACTTCACCCGGATGCTGGCCAGCCTCGGCGAGCAGATGGGTTTCGACGTCAACACGCCGTGGCGCAAGCTTCCGGCCAAGGCCCGCAGGGCGATTCTCGAAGGCTGCGACGAGCAGGTGCACGTCCGCTACCGCAACCGGTACGGGCGCACCCGGTCGTATTACGCGGACTTCGAAGGCGTGATGGCGTTTTTGCAGCGCAAGATGGAGCAGACCGACTCCGAGACCATGAAGGAGCGGTACGAGGGCTTCATGCGCGACGTGCCCTGCCCGGAATGCCAGGGCACCCGGCTGAAGCCGGAAATCCTCGCGGTCACGCTGACCGCGGGGGATCACGGCGCGAAGTCCATCGCCGAGGTCGCCGAGCTCTCGATCTCCGACTGCGCCGACTTCCTCAACTCCCTGACGCTTGGCCCGCGAGAGCAAGCGATCGCCGGGCAGGTGCTCAAGGAGATCCAGTCGCGGCTCGGCTTCTTGCTCGACGTGGGGCTGGATTACCTGTCGCTGTCGCGGGCGGCGGCAACGCTGTCCGGCGGTGAGGCCCAACGGATCCGGCTCGCCACGCAGATCGGCTCCGGCCTGGTCGGCGTGCTGTATGTGCTCGACGAGCCGTCGATTGGCTTGCACCAGCGCGACAACCGCAGGCTGATCGAGACCCTGCTGAGGCTGCGGGATCTGGGCAACACGCTGATCGTCGTCGAACACGACCTGGACACCATCGCCCATGCCGACTGGGTAGTCGACATCGGTCCGGCGGCCGGGGAGCACGGCGGACGGATCGTCCACAGCGGCACATACGACCAGCTGCTTCGCAACAAGGAGTCGCTCACTGGCGCATACCTGTCCGGCAAGCAGAGCATCGACGTGCCGGCGTTGCGCCGGCCGGTGGATCGCCGCCGGCAGCTGACCGTCGTCGGCGCCCGGGAGCACAACCTGCGCGGCATCGACGTGTCGTTCCCACTGGGAGTTCTGACGTCGGTGACCGGTGTGTCCGGTTCGGGCAAGTCGACTTTGGTCAACGACATCCTCGCGGCGGTGCTGGCCAACAAGCTCAACGGTGCGCGGCAAGTGCCGGGCCGGCACACCCGGGTCACCGGTCTCGACCACGTCGACAAGCTGGTCCGCGTCGACCAGTCACCGATCGGGCGCACCCCGCGGTCCAACCCGGCCACCTACACCGGCGTGTTCGACAAGATCCGCACCCTGTTCGCGGCCACCACGGAGGCCAAGGTGCGCGGCTACCAGCCGGGGCGGTTCTCGTTCAACGTCAAGGGCGGCCGCTGCGAGGCGTGCACCGGCGACGGCACCATCAAGATCGAAATGAACTTCCTACCGGACGTCTACGTGCCCTGCGAGGTCTGTCACGGAGCCCGGTACAACCGGGAGACCCTGGAGGTGCACTACAAGGGCAAGACCATCGCCGAAGTGCTCGACATGTCGATCGAGGAGGCCGCCGAATTCTTCGAGCCGATCACCTCGATCCACCGGTACCTGCAGACGCTGGTCGACGTGGGGTTGGGTTACGTGCGCCTGGGGCAGCCGGCCCCCACGCTGTCCGGTGGTGAGGCGCAACGGGTGAAGCTGGCCGCGGAATTGCAGAAGCGTTCTACCGGCCGCACGGTGTACATCCTCGACGAGCCCACCACCGGCCTGCACTTCGAAGACATCCGCAAGCTGCTGGCGGTCATCAACGGCCTTGTGGACAAAGGCAATACGGTCATCGTGATCGAGCACAACCTCGACGTGATCAAGACCTCGGACTGGATCGTCGACATGGGCCCCGAAGGGGGCGCCGGCGGCGGCACCGTGGTCGCGCAGGGCACACCGGAAGACGTCGCCGCGGTGGCGGAAAGCTACACCGGGCAATTCCTCGCGGACATGCTGGGGCTTCGGCGGCGCCGCGGCCGGGTCAGCGCCTAAAGTTTGCCGACACTTGATGCGGGCAGCGGCGGAAAGCGATACGTTTCTGGCCAAAGGTGTAAAGGTTCGCGATTTCAACGAGGAGATCATGTCGAGGACAGTGGTGATCGGCGCGTCGAGCGGCCTGGGGCGGTGTATCGGCGTCGGACTCGCCCAGCGCGGCCACCAAGTGGCGCTGCTGGCCCGGCGCCGTGAACGGCTCGACGCTGCGGCGAAGGAAGCGGGACCCCAGGCCGTCGCGATGGAATGCGACGTCACCGACGAGGATTCCATTCGCTCGGCTGTCAACGGCGCGGTCGAAGCGCTGGGCGGGCTCGACAATCTCATCTACACGCCGGCCGTCGGTCCGCTCGTGCGTCTCGTCGACACCTCGGCAGAGACCTGGCGACGGGTGTTCGACACCAACGTCACCGGGGCGGCGCTGGCCACGGCGGCCGCGGTGCCGCACCTCAAGGCGTCCGCGGGCAAGGTGGTCTACCTGTCATCAGACGCGGGTACGCTCACCCCGCCGTGGCCCGGCCTCGGCGCATACGGGGTCAGCAAGGCCGCGTTGCAGAGTTTGGTCGACGCGTGGCGTGGCGAGCACCCGGAGATCGGGTTCACCTGCCTGATCGTCGGCGAGTGCGCCGGCGGTGACGGCGACGGGCAGACCGGCATGAGCGTCGGCTGGGATTCCGAGCTGGCCATGAAGGCCTACCCGATTTGGATGGCACGCGGGTATATGCCCGGCCAATTGATGCCCGTCGAGGACCTGATCGAAGTGGTGCACACGATTTTGCGCACCGACGCTGCCACCTCGATGCCCACCGTGATCGCCAGAGGCGCGCCGACCCGCCCCGCCGAAGCGCTGCTGTAACAGGCGTTTTCGCCTTCGGGAGCGGTCAGTTCAGCGCGGCGGCGCCGGCCTTCGACAACGCCGACGGGAATCGCGGGCTGATTCGTGTCCCGTCGAGCCACGCGGTCAGTTGCTCGGCCTTGCCGGTGAGCGCCCGCCGCCCGTCACGCCCTACGTCTTCGAGCAGTTGCAGCGCGACGCACCCATCACCGTCCTGGCACCAGCCGCCAACGACCCGACCGTTCCACCACGCGGTGGGACCCGCGTTGCCGTTGCGGTCGAAGACCTGCGACCGATGGTCACCGAGGTACCAATCCCTGTCGCTCCAGCCCATCGTGGTCAGGTCGAGACCCGGTAGCAACGCCGCCCACGGCTCGCCCTCGCCCTCGTCGTCCACGTCATCCGGCAACACGAAACCTGGTTCACCGTGCATGTCCACGTCGACTGCCCCGGTGTCAGACAACGCCCGGCGCGCCGCGGTGAGCGTCATCCCGAACCACCACTTGACGTCGGTCACCGACGCCGGGCCGAACGTGCGAAGCCACCGCGCGACCAGCTCGGCGCGGGCATCGTGCTCCGGCAGTTGGCTTTGCCCCGCCCCGAGCCAGCTCTCGGTGTTGACCCAACGTGGCCGCGAAATTGTCCATGCGCCGTCGTTCGGCCCCCGCATGATGGCACCGCGCGCCGAGAGGACCGTGAAAACCCTTGGGGCAAGAGGTGTTTGGCCGCCCCACGGCTTTCCGGGGGCAGGATCGTATGTTCCGGACAACTCCGGTAGGGCTGCACGCACCTCGGCGACGCCTGCGGGACCGTTGTCGGTCAGGTACCGCACCACCGCCGTGCACGCACGTGCGAGCCACCGCTCGCCGTCGTCCGTCACTCCGGCCTTCTGGGCGTCGGCCGCCAGTCGCCGCCATTCGTTGTCGGCGACGCGGTTGCTGGCCGCCGGCTGAATCAGCCGCAGATCATCGGCGCGCACCACCCACAACGTACGCCGCATCGCCAGATGCCGGACCAGCGATCGCTTCTCGTACAGGTCGCGGTCGAGGCGCTCGACGGTGAAGCCGCCAACCCGCGCCCACAGCGAAAGGTACGGTGTCGCAGGATCTGTCGCGTGTAGGCCGACAAGAGCAGCGGTGACGGTCTGCGGCTCGTCGGCGCCAGCGGCCAGGAAGTGACGGCGTCCCAGACGAGCGCGCCGCTCGTCGACGGTGAAGGTCCGCACCGACTACCCGTCGTCGCCGGTGCGGTGCCCGGACTGCATGGACTTGCGGATCTCCGCGAGCCGGTCCGCGGCAGCCTGTTGCCGCTCTTCGTACTGTTGCTCGACCGAGCGCCCTTCGGGGGTTTCGGCGTCGAGTTCAGCCGCGCCTAACGACGTGCCGTAGCGGGTCTCGATTTTCTCGCGCACCGAGTCGAATGTCGGCACTCCCGACTCGCTGTAACCGAAATCAGTCGGAGCTTCTTCGTCGGGCATGCCGCCACCGTACTCCCGGCTTATCGCCCTGCTGCCTGATACTGACGGCCGGGCGCCGGCGGCGTGGTGGTGGGTGACGGGAAACCGACGTGCGGTACGCCCGGCGTGCCGATCTGAGCCGCCATCCATGGCAGCGCGGATGCGAATGCCATTGCGGCGAAAGGCCAATCGTGTTTGCCGGCCTGGGTGACCACCGCGCAGTCGATGCCATGTGCTTGGCCTAGTCCGCACAACGTATTCGCGGCAACCGCCTGTTCGCCGGGTGAACTCGTCGGTCCACTGTTGGCGGCTGGCGTCGCGTGCGGCCGGGCCTGCTGACCGCTGTGCACCTCGAACCAGCCCGCCACGTCGGTGTATCTGCCATGCCTGGTGATCACCGTGGACGGATCGAAGGCGGTCCACGCGTCGGCGTTCCCGCCGAACAGCCGCGCGATCGTCTGCGCCTTGTTGCCGGAGTTGGGGCTGAGGTCACCCGCGATGTCCTCGAATGCTTTGAACATATCCGGGTGCATCACTGTCAGGTCCACTGCGCAGGTGCCGCCCATGGACCAGCCGACGATGCCCCAGTTGGCCCGGCTGGAGCTGACGCCGAAATTCGAAATCATAAAGGGCACAACGTCTTTGGTGAGGTGATCGGCGGCGTTGCCACGCGGGCCGTTGACGCACTCGGTGTCGTTGTTGAACGCGCCGCCGGAGTCGACGAACACGAACACCGGCGCGTAGCCGCCGTGCGCGGCGGCGAAGTCGTCGATGGTCTTGATCGCATTGCCTGCGCGCAACCAGTCCGCGGGCGTGTTGAACTCGCCGCCGATCATCATGACGGTCGGCAGTCGCGGCGGAGGATTGGTCGCGTACCACGCCGGGGGCAGGTACACCAGTTCGCCGCGATGTTTGAACTTCGAGGCGGCGTCGCTGATGTCGACCGGGACGACGGTGCCTTTGGCCGGCATTCTTCCGGTCCGCTGCATGGCGGCGACGGTCGCCGAGTCGGTCTGGTCGGGCAGCGGTCCCGCCGTCATCTGATTCCATGCCGTCTGCACGGTGGGGAAGTAGCCGACCCACTGGTTCAGCGCCAGCGCGGCGCTCAGCGCACACAACGGCACGGCCGTCATCGCCGCGCCGCGGCGCCACCAGCGGACCCGCCGCCAACCCAGCACGAGCACGCCGAGCGCCAGCCCGCTCAAGCCGATCCACATCGACAGCGACCGCGGCGCGGGATCTCCGGCCAAGCCCTCCGAGTTGATGTACCACCGGGCGGCGCCGGCCATCGCAACACCCAGGAGAACCGCCGTCGGCAGCCACACGGCCCGCCACCGCCGCGAGCGCCAGCCGATCGCCAGTAAGAGCACCGTGATCGCGACGGCTTGCACCAGTGCCGGCACCCAGCCGTGCATCAGCGAGATGCGCTGGTGAAACGGCCATGATGCATCTGCGAGCACCAACTCAGAGGTGGACGGCACGGAATCATCGTGTACCGGCAAGCTGGGCGAACGCTGTGAGCGCCCTAGCGCGGCTTGGCCAGCGGGAAGGGCAGGGTCTCGCGGATGCTTCGGCCGGTGATCGTCATGACCACTCGGTCCACCCCCATACCGAGCCCACCGGTCGGCGGCATCGCGTACTCCATGGCCTGAAGGAAGTCCTCGTCGAGTTCCATCGCCTCCGGGTCCCCGCCGGCCGCCAGCAGTGACTGCTCGAGCAGACGACGGCGCTGCTCGACCGGATCGGTCAACTCGCTGTAGGCCGTGCCGAGTTCGACGCCCCAGGCGACCAGATCCCACCGCTCAGCCAGTCCGGCCGTGTTGCGGTGCGGACGGGTCAACGGCGACACCGAGGTCGGAAAGTCCTTGTAGAATGTCGGTTCTTCGGTGCGCTCCTCGACAAGCCGCTCATACAGCTCGAGCACCACGGCGCCAGCGTCCCAATGTGTCAGGTACGGGACCCCGGCGCGGTCGCAGAGCCGCCGCAGCGTGCTCAGCTCGGTGCCGGCGTCGATCTGCTCACCCAGGACCTCCGACACCGCCGAGTGCACGGTCTTGACCGGCCACGGTCCGGAGATGTCGACGGGGGCCAACGTGCCGTCAGCGCGTGGACGCATCACCACGCACTCGCGGTTGGCGGCGACCGCGGCGTTCTGGATCAGCTCCCGGCAACCGTCCACCCACGTCATGTAGTCGGCGTGCGCCTGGTATGCCTCCAGCAGGGTGAACTCTGGATTGTGGCTGAAGTCGACGCCCTCGTTGCGGAACGCCCGCCCCAACTCGAACACTCGCTCGACGCCGCCCACGCACAGCCGCTTGAGATACAACTCGGGCGCGATGCGCAGATACAGGTCGAGGTCGTAGGCATTGATGTGGGTGAGAAACGGCCGAGCGTTCGCACCGCCGTGGATCTGCTGCAAGATCGGCGTCTCGACTTCCACAAAACCCTTGGCGGTCAACGTTTCCCGGATCGCATGCAGCACGTGGCTGCGCGCGGCGATAAGATCCCGTGCCTCGCGGTTGATCGCGAGGTCCACGTAGCGGGCGCGCACCCGCGCCTCCGGGTCGGTGAGGCCTTTCCACTTGTCCGGCAGCGGGCGAAGGCACTTGCCGGTCAGTCGCCATCGGGTGACCAGCAGGGAGCGGGTGCCGTTCTTGCTGTAGCCCATGGTCCCGGTGACCTCGACCAGGTCGCCCAGATCGATAGCAGCGTCGAAGTCCGCGGTCGAGCTCCCGTCGAGCTGCGAATTGTCAAGAAGCAATTGGACATCGGCGGACCAGTCGCGCAGGTCGGCGAACAGCACACCGCCGTAGTCGCGGACCCGCAATACCCGCCCGGCCACGGTTACGGTCGCGTCGTCGGTTTCGTCGAGCGCCTGTGCGATCGTGTGGCTGGGCGGCCGGCCGACCGGATAGGGGTCCACGCCTTCGCGTTGGAGCGCGGCCAGCTTGCCCATCCGCACCCTGACCTGTTCCGGTACCCGCGGGGGCACATCCGCGACGACGGCCTCGGGCAGGGCGGCGACGTCAGGCGCCGTGCCGTCGTGGTGCAGCGCGCCGGTGGCCACCACCTGAGTGGGGGCGTGCGTGTGCTGCCCGGTGTGCTGCCGATTGCGCCGCGAAAACGGCAGCACCAGAAAGCCTTCCGCGATCACCGACGCCACGCCGACGCGGGGGATCAGCCGCGCGTCCTCATAGCACGCGTAGCGGGGCACCCAGTGCGGTTGGTATTTCATGTTGGACCGGTACAGCGTTTCCAGCTGCCACCACCGCGAGAAGAACACCAGCAGGGCCCGCCACAGCCGGGCGACGGGGCCGGCGCCAAGCCGGGCGCCCTCCTCGAACGCTGACCGAAACATCGCGAAGTTCAACGAAATCCGGGTGATTCCAAATCGCTCGGCTTGCATGTTGAGTTCGCTGACCATCAATTCGATGGTTCCGTTCGGGGATTGCGGGGAACGGCGCATCAGATCCAGCGACACCCCGGTGCTGCCCCACGGCACCAGCGACAGCATGGCCACCACGTCACCGTCGGCGTCGACCGCCTCGACGAGCAGGCAGTCGCCGTCGGCGCTGTCGCCCAGGCGGCCGAGCGCCATGGAGAAGCCGCGTTCGGTTTCGGTGTCACGCCAATCATCTGCTCGCGCAATTACTTTCGCCATTTCGTCGGCGGAGATGTCACGGTGCCGGCGGATGCGCACCGTCAGCCCGGCGCGACGGGCTCGCGTCACAGCCTGCCGGACCGCACGCATGCTGGGTCCCGACAGCCGGAAGCTGTCGGGATAGAGAATCGCCTCGTCGCCGAGCTGCAGCGCATTAAGCCCGGCCGCCCGGAACGCCTCGGCCCCTTGGGAGCTGGCGCCCATGACGCCCGGTGCCCACCCGTACCGCTGGCACAGCTGCAGCCACGCGTCGATGGCCGCCGGCCAGGCCCGTGGATCGCCGACCGGGTCGCCGCTGGCCAAGCACACGCCCACCTCGACGCGATAGGTGATCGCGGCGCGCCCGTTCTGGGCGAAGACCACCGCCTTGTCGCGACGGGTGGCGAAGTAGCCCAGCGAATCGTTCTTGCCGTACACCTCGAGCAGGCCACGGATGGCCGACTCGTCCTCGCCGGTGAGCGCGTTGTCGGCGCGCTGCGACTGAAACAGCACGATGGCGGCTGCCATCAACGCGACGGCGCCGAACAAGCCGAACAGCGTGTTGAGCACGACATGCGGGTGACCGGTGAAGAAGTCCGGGTCGGCGATCGCGAACACACTGACCCGGTTCAGTGCGTACGCCAGCCGCTGATCGGCTGGCACCGTGCCGGGGAACGCCTCGAGCAACGCCCACGCCAGCAGGGTGCCGAGCACCATCCCGGCCACGAGGACACCCGCGGCCTTCCATACCGCGCCGCGGCGCACCCGCGCGTAGAACTCCCGGTACGAAAGCACCAGCGCCGCGATCGCGGCAAGGTGCAGCCCCAAGCCGACAAGCTCGCCGGACACCTCGAACCGGTTTTCCTCGCCCGACACGATGTCGCCCACGTTCCATCCCGCCGCGAACACCAGGTTGAGCACCAGAAGCCACCACGCGATCCGTTTGCGGGCGGCCAGCGCGGCAGCCAGCAGCGCAAGCACGAAGGACCAGGCGAAGCTGGTGTCGGGGAAGTTGAAGACGTAGTTGTCGATGAATTCGCGTGGTACCCGGATGACCCAGCGCACCAGCGGCGACAGGCTGGCCAACAGCGACAACGTGGCGATGACGCCCACCACCCAGCCCGCGATGGCAGGCATCCAGGAGAGTCGGGAAGACGGCCGCGTCGTCGTGAGGGTCATCAGCGGCGAGGATATTCGCTCAACGCGGGAATACGGGGGATCTCGCGGCTGTTAGTCGGCTGATAGAGATCAGGTCATGCCTGCTAGACTGCATGCGCGACCGTTCCTGAGCGCTCTCAGGGACAGCAAGTGGAGTCCCGCTCCCACCGTTGGCCACACCGGCTCAACGGTCCGGTCACCCGCCCGAAAGGGTGTGTTCCGCGTTTCTCGCGGGCGGCGTCACGCCGCGATCGGTCGGTATCGGGCCCCGCATCAGACGGGGCTCTTTTGCTGACGGCGAGGCCTCGACTGCTGTCTTCTGAATCCGCGTTCACGAACCGCGTCGTAAGGACACAATATGTACGACCCAGGGAGGCCACATCACCACTGAGACCCGCGTCAACGAGCGCATTCGAGTTCCAGAAGTCCGTCTGATAGGACCCGGCGGCGAGCAGGTAGGGATTGTGCGCATCGAAGACGCACTCCGCGTCGCCGCGGATGCCGATCTCGACCTTGTCGAAGTAGCCCCCGACGCCAAGCCGCCGGTCTGCAAGATCATGGACTACGGCAAGTTCAAGTACGAGACGGCCCAGAAGGCGCGCGAGTCTCGCAAGAACCAGCAGCAAACCGTCGTCAAAGAGCAGAAGCTGCGTCCCAAGATCGACCCGCATGATTACGAGACCAAGAAGGGTCACGTCATCCGCTTCCTGGAAGCCGGCTCGAAGGTCAAGGTGACGATCATGTTCCGCGGCCGCGAACAGTCCCGCCCCGAGCTGGGCTACCGGCTGTTGCAGCGGCTGGGCGCAGACGTCGCCGACTACGGCTTCGTCGAGACCTCGGCCAAGCAGGATGGCCGCAACATGACGATGGTGCTGGCGCCGCACCGCGGTGCGAAGACTCGGGCGCGCGCGGCGCAACAGGCCAGCGGTCAGCCGAATGGCCAGCCAGACACCACCGAAACTTCACAGAACTGAGGACAAATGCCCAAGGCCAAGACCCACAGCGGAGCGTCGAAGCGGTTCCGGCGCACCGGAACCGGCAAGATCGTGCGTCAGCGGGCCAACCGTCGCCACCTCTTCGAGCACAAGCCCACGACGCGGACGCGACGGCTTGAAGGCCGCGTCACGGTGTCCACCAAGGACGCCGGCCGGATTCGGAAGTTGTTGAACGGCTGAGCAATCCGCACCCCACAGGGAGCGACGTCGGCCCGAACGACCATTTCCTCTGATTCCTCTACACGAACGAGATAGGACCAACAAGCCATGGCACGCGTGAAGCGGGCGGTCAACGCCCACAAGAAGCGGCGCACCATCCTCAAAGCCTCCAAGGGCTACCGCGGCCAGCGGTCTCGGCTGTACCGGAAAGCCAAAGAACAGCAGCTGCGTTCGCTCAACTACGCCTACCGCGACCGTCGGGCGCGCAAGGGCGAGTTCCGCAAGCTGTGGATCTCCCGGATCAACGCGGCCGCCCGCGCCAACGACATCACCTACAACCGGTTCATCCAAGGCCTCAAGACGGCCGGCGTGGAGGTCGACCGCAAGAACCTGGCCGAGATCGCAGTGAGCGATCCGGCGGCATTCACCGCGCTGGTGGCCGTTGCGAAAGCCGCGCTGCCTGACGATGTCAACGCTCCGACGTCCGGCGAGGCCGCCTGAGGCCGGTCCTCACCGAACGCTCGTCGCGGGTGACCGCGGCGGCGAAGTTGCACCGCCACGTCGCCCGTCAGCGGGCCGGGCGGTTCCTCGCCGAAGGACCGAACCTCGTCGCGGCGGCGTTGCGTCAGGGGACGGCGCGCGAATTGTTCGTCACCGAGGCCGCTGCTTCGCGGTTCCGCGCCCTGCTCGACAGCGCCGATGTGCCAGTCCATCTGGTGACTGATCGCGCCGCAAAAGCCTTGTCGGACACCGTTACTCAGATAGGTCTGGTGGCGGTGTGCGAGCGTCGGGCGGTGTCGCTGTCCGATGTCCTCGCCGAGCAGCCGCCGCGGGTCGTCGTCGCTGTCGGGGTCTCTGAACCCGGCAATGCCGGCACGCTGGTCCGGCTCGCCGACGCATTGGGCGCGGCCGCGGTGGTCCTGTCGGGCCACAGTGTCGATCCGTACAACGCGAAGTGCCTGCGGGCTTCCGCCGGCAGCGTGTTCACGATCCCGGTAGTCGTGGAGCCGGATCCCGCGGCGGTGATCGACGCGTTGCACGAGGCGGCCCTGCAGGTGTTCGCGACGACGCTCGACGGCGAGGTCACCCTCGACGAGGCGGAGACGGCGCTCGCGGCGCCGACCGCGTGGCTGTTCGGTTCCGAAGCACACGGGTTGGCGCCGGAGATCGCAGAACGTGCCGACCGGCGCGTGCGGATACCGATGTCCGGCGGTGCCGAAAGCCTCAACGTTGCTGCCGCAGCGGCGATTTGCCTGTATATGACGGCACGGGTGCAGCGGCTGCACCGCCGCTAAGCAGCCCGGCTTCGCCCCCGTGCAGGCCGCAGCCCGGCCAGTGAAAACGTGCTGTGCACCAGCGACCCGGCACGCTCGACGATTGTCTTACGGCGGGGGACGTAGTGCATCGGCAGGCCACGCCGGTCGCGAGGCGGCCCCATGAAGGCCGGCGCCTCAACCAGCGGCGCGTCTGCGGGCAATTTGCCGGCCGCACGCTTGTAGGCCGCCACGGCCCGCGGATGTAGCCGAATCTCCTCGGGTACCACCACGAACAGTGCTTCGACGGCCTTGCCGAAAAGCCGCAGCAGGATCTCGTCGCCGGGGGTCCAGCGCATGCCGGCCTTCTCGCGCACCGCCGGGTCGAACAGCCCGGCCGCAATCCAGCGTTGCCCCGCGATCAGGGGTTTGAACATCTGATCCCACACGGGCGTGGGCAGCAACACGAATTTCGGCTTGGGGATGCGGATGTCGAAGATGTCGCGCGCCGCCTGGTTCATCTCCAGTTCCTCGCGGCACACCCGGTCCCAGTACTGCTGGAATTCTTCCCAGGTCTTGGGCACGGGGCGCATGCTCATGCCGTACATGCGGTACCACCGCACGTGCTCGTCGAACAGCTGGCGCTTCTCGGCCTCGGTCAGCCCACCGCAGAAGTATTCGGCCGTCTTGAGCACCAGCATGAAAAACGTGGCGTGCGCCCAGTAGAACGTTTCCGGGTTCAGCGCGTGATAGCGACGGCCCTCGGCGTCGACGCCCTTGATGGTCTTGTGGTAGCTGCGGACCTGCTCGCCGGTCTGGCGCGCCCGGTCTCCGTCGTACACCACGCCCATGATCGGGTACACCGACCGGGCCACCCGCTGCAGCGGTTCGCGCAACACGATCGAGTGCTCCTCGACGCCCGCACCGAGCTCGGGGTACATGGTCTGCAGGGCGCCGATCCACACGCCCATCATTCCGGTACGCAGGTCACCGAAGTACTTCCACGTCAGCGAATCGGGTCCGAGCGGGTCGACGTCGGAGTTCGGGGACGAACCGGTAATGGATGGCGCGCGCACGCTTCCTCCTGAGAACTGCCAGTGTCCCGAGAATAATGTTGACAACACACGTTGTCTACCAGCCTGCGGTGGTGTGTTATTCGCGGGCAATCACCCCGTCGCGGCGCTGTGACCAGGCTGTTTACCCAACCGACTGCGACAGTGAGGCACAGCCGACATTGCTAGCGGTCAGAACCGGCCTCTACGCTGGCGGATGTGCAAGTCGAGCCGTCCGGCGACGCAACCGGCGGCCTCGGGGAAGTTGACGGGTCACCCGATGACCGGCCGGAGCAATCGCCACACAAGCGGGGCGGAGCAGCGGCGTGGCTGACGAACACGAATCACAAACCCGGGGTCATCGCCGCGATCCGTCGCGCCCGTAAAGCCCTGCCGGGCGACCCGCACTTCGGCGACCGGCTGTCGGCGAGCGGGATCGGCGGACCGGCCGCAGCTGCGCGTGCCACGGATCGTCTGCTGGGCGATCGCGACGCGGTGACCCGCGAACTCAGTCTCGGCGCGTTGCAGGTGTGGCAGGCGCTCAGCGAACGCATCACCCGCAAGCCCACGCAGGACGAAGTGACGCTGGTGTTCACCGACTTGGTCGGGTTCTCTCGATGGGCCTTGAAGGCGGGTGACGACGCCACTCTCAAGCTGCTGCGACAAGTGGCGCAGGTCGTGGAACCGCCGCTGCTGGAAGTCGGCGGTCAGGTGGTCAAGCGGATGGGCGACGGCATCATGGCCGTGTTCCCCGACCCGGTCACCGCCATCGCCGCGATCAGCGTCGCCACCGAGGCGCTCAAAAGCATTGAGGTAGAGGGCTACTCGCCCGTGATGCGGGTCGGCATCCACACGGGCCGACCGCAACGGATCGGCTCTGATTGGCTGGGCGTCGACGTCAACATCGCGGCCCGCGTGATGGAATGCGCAGGCAAGGGCGGTGTGCTGGTGTCGGGTGCCACGCTGGAGCGGTTGACACCCGAGCAGCTCGAGCAGCTCGGCGTCTACGCCAAGCGCTTGCGCCGGCCCAGGTTTGCCCACCGGCTCAGCGGGGTACCTCCCGACATCACCATGTATCGGCTGGAAACTCGCAGAGACCTCGCAGCCGCCGATACGCCGAAAAACGGTCGCGCCCAGGAATAGTGGAGTCGATGGTCACGCGAACGCTGTCCACATTGTTTCGCTTGCGGGTCACGCTTGGTTATGCGGGTGCCCTGCTGGCGGTCGCCGTCACGCTGGTGATGCTCGGCCCCTCGGCACAGCACCACGTGATCACCCACATGAGCACGAATCTGCACAATCTCGCCCACTTCCGGCTCGGCACCTTGATCGGCAGCGCGTTCGTCACCGAGACAGGACCCATTTGGGTGTGGTTGCCGGGCCTGGTCAGCTTGCTGGCATTGGCGGAGCTGCTGTGGCGCAGCGGGCGGGTGCTGGTCACCTTCGCCGCAGGGCATGTGGGGGCGACGCTGATCGTTGCGGCAGGGTTGGCCTCGGCCATCAAGCTGGGCTGGCTGCCGATGTCCGTCGCGCACGACCCGGACGTCGGGATCAGCTACGGCGCCGTCGCGATATTGGGTGCGCTCACCGCCGCGATTCCGGCACGCTGGCGGCCGGCCTGGATCGGCTGGTGGGTGTCGGTGGGGCTGCTGGCGGTGTGCGCCAACGCCGACTTCACCGACGGCGGCCACTTCGTGGCGCTGCTGGTCGGCATTGTGCTGTCGCTGCGGTTCCGCACAGTCACACGCTGGACCCGCGTACGCGTGGTGCTGTTCGGGACGGGCGCCGCATTCGGCTATCTGGTTCTGGTGAACACCGGGCTCTCGCTGGTGCTCGCGCCGATCGTCGGGGTCGTAGGCGGGCTCACCGCGCGCTGGATCGCAAGCCGGTGGCGCGTGCGTCGTGCCGCGCCCGAACTGGCCGCTGCGACGACGTAGCGGCACTAAGCGTCGAGGTAGCGGCGCGCCGGCATCACCTATGATCGCCGGGTGGCTGATCAGCCCGTGGACCTCTCGGAAGAAGCACTGGCCAAGGCAGTCAGTGCTGCTCGTCATGCCTTCGATCTGGCTGCCGACCTCGACGCGCTGGCGCGGGCCAAGACCGAACATCTGGGCGACCGCTCGCCCGTGGCACTGGCCCGCCAGGCTCTGGGCAGCCTGCCCAAGACGGATCGCGCCGACGCCGGCCGGCGCGTCAACATCGCACGTGCCGAGGTGCAGCGGGCATACGACGAGCGGCTGGCTGTGCTGCGGGCCGAACGCGACGCCGCTGTGCTCGTCGCCGAACGCATCGACGTCACGCTGCCGTCCACCCGCCAGCCGGTCGGAGCGCGGCACCCGATCACGATTCTCGGTGAGCACGTTGCCGACACGTTCGTCGCGATGGGCTGGGAGGTCGTCGAGGGACCGGAGCTGGAAACGGAGCAGTTCAACTTCGACGCACTGAACTTCCCGCCCGACCACCCGGCGCGCAGCGAACAAGACACGTTCCACGTCGCACCGGACGGTTCGCGCCAAGTGCTGCGCACCCACACGTCGCCTGTGCAGATCCGCGCGCTCCTCGAGCGCGAGCTGCCCGTGTACGTCGTCTCGATCGGGCGCACCTTCCGCACCGACGAACTCGACGCCACGCACACTCCGGTGTTTCACCAGGTCGAGGGGCTTGCCGTGGATCGCGGCCTGACCATGGCGCATCTGCGTGGCACACTCGACGCGTTCGCGCGAGCGGAGTTCGGGCCGCAGGGCCGCACCCGCTTCCGCCCGCACTTCTTCCCGTTCACCGAGCCGTCGGCCGAAGTCGACGTCTGGTTCGCCGGCAAGAAGGGCGGCGCAGGCTGGGTCGAGTGGGGCGGCTGCGGAATGGTGCACCCGAATGTATTGCGCGCCTGCGGGATCGACCCCGACGTCTACTCCGGGTTCGCATTCGGCATGGGCCTGGAGCGCACGCTTCAGTTCCGCAACGGCATCTCGGACATGCGCGACATGGTCGAAGGTGACATCCGCTTCTCGCTGCCGTTCGGGGTAGGAGCCTGATGCGGGTTCCGTACAGCTGGCTGCGCGACGTCGTGCAGGCCGGAGCGCCGGGCTGGGACGTGCCGCCCGACGAGCTCGAGCAAGCGTTGATCCGCATCGGACACGAGGTCGAAGAGATCATCCCGGTGGGCCCCGTCACCGGCCCGCTCACCATCGGCCGCGTCGTCGACATCGAAGAACTCACCGAGTTCAAGAAGCCGATCCGCGCGGTGAAGGTGGATGTGGGTGAGGACGATCCTCGCGACATCGTCTGCGGCGCAACAAATTTCGCGGTCGGCGAGCTGGTGGTCGTGGCACTTCCCGGTACGGTGCTGCCGGGTGATTTCACGATTGGGTCGCGCAAGACTTACGGGCGGATCTCCGACGGCATGATCTGCTCGGCGGCCGAGCTGCGCCTGGGCGTCGACCACAGCGGGATCATGGTGCTGCCCGAGGGCACGGCATCGCCCGGTGACGACGCGGTGGCAGTCCTGGGACTCGACGATGTGGTGTTTCATCTTGCGATCACCCCCGACCGCGGCTACTGCTTGTCGGTGCGCGGCCTGGCCCGCGAGATTGCGTGCGCCTACGACCTCGACTTCGTCGACCCGGCCGACGTGCCGACGCTACCCGCCGAGGGCGAGGCCTGGCCGTTGAGCATCGACCCCGCAACGGGTGTGCGGCGGTTCGCGCTGCGTCCGGTGACCGACATCGACGCGGCCGCGGTGTCGCCGTGGTGGTTGCGCCGGCGGCTTCTGCTGTGCGGGATCCGGCCGATCTCGCCGGCCGTCGACGTGACCAACTACGTGATGCTCGAGCTCGGCCATCCCATGCACGCGCATGACAGCAACCGGATCACCGGCGGACTGCGTGTGCGGTTCGCACGAGAAGGCGAGACCGTCGTCACCCTCGACGACATCGAACGGCGGCTGACCGCACAAGACGTGTTGATCGTCGACGACGTCGCCACCGCGGCGATCGGCGGCGTGATGGGCGCCGGCACCACCGAGATGCGCGACGACTCCACCGACGTGCTGCTCGAGGCTGCCGTTTGGGACCCCGCCGCCGTGTCGCGCACGCAGCGCCGACTGCATCTGCCCAGCGAGTCCGCGCGCCGTTACGAGCGTTCCGTCGACCCGGCTATCTCCGTGGCGGCTCTGGACCGCGCGTCGGCGTTGCTGGCCGAAATCGCAGGTGGCACAGTGCAACCCAAGCTCACCGACTGGCGCGGTGAGCCGCCCCGCGACGACTGGTCGATGCCGCCCATCGACATGGCCGCCGATCTGCCCGACCGCATGGCAGGGGTGAGCTACCCCGACGGTGCCACGCGGCGGCGCCTGGAGCAGATCGGCGCAACCGTGACGTCGCGCGACGCAACACTGACCGTGACGCCGCCGAGCTGGCGGCCAGATCTTCTGCAGCGGGCCGACCTCGTCGAGGAGGTGCTGCGGCTGGAGGGGCTCGAGCTGATTCCGTCGGTGATGCCGCTGGCGCCGCCCGGCCGCGGACTGACGGCCGGGCAGAAACGCCGCCGGGCGATCAGCAAGTCGCTCGCGCTGTCCGGCTACATCGAGGTGTTGCCGTCGCCGTTTCTGCCCGCGGGCGTGTTCGACCAGTGGGGTCTGCCTGACGACGATCCGCGACGCGTCACGGCCAAGGTGCTCAACCCGCTGGAGGCCGACCGCCCAGAGTTGGCGACGACGCTGCTGCCGGGACTCTTGGAAGCGTTGAGCCGCAACGTGTCTCGCGGCTTCGTCGACGTCTCGCTGTTCGCGGTCGAGCAGGTGGTGTTGCCGACGGAGCGCACCCGGGCGAGCGACCCGCTGCCGGTGGATCGCCGCCCGACCGACGCGGAGATCGCCGCGCTCGACGACTCGCTGCCGCGCCAACCGCAGCATGTCGCTGCGGTGATGGCCGGACTGCGCGAGCCGCGCGGGCCGTGGGGGCCGGGCCGGCCGGTGGAAGCGGCCGACGCGTTCGAGGTAGTGCGCACGGTGGCGCGAGCGGCCGGTGTGGAGCTGACGCTGCGCGCGGCTCAACAGCTGCCGTGGCATCCGGGCCGGTGTGCGCAAGTACTGGTCGGGCACACGGTCGTCGGGTATGCGGGCCAACTGCATCCGGCGGTGGTGGAGCGCAGCGGATTGCCGAAGGGCACCTGCGCAGTTGAGCTGGATCTCGACGCGATCCCGATCGCCGAGTCGCTGCCGGCGCCGACGGTCTCGCCGTTCCCGGCGGTGTTCCAGGACGTCAGCCTCGTCGTCGCGACCGATGTCGCCGCCCAAGCCGTGATCGACGCGCTGCGGGAAGGCGCCGGCGAGCTGCTGGAGGACATCCAGCTGTTCGACGTCTACACCGGCCCGCAGATCGGCGAGGGCCGCAAGTCGCTGACGCTGGCGCTGCGGTTCCGGGCCGCCGACCGCACGCTGACCGAGGAAGAGGCCTCGGCGGCGCGGCAGTCAGCGGTGCGCCGCGCCGCCGAGCAGGTTGGGGCGGTCCAGCGCGGCTGACGCCCGTTCCCTGCCGCGAGCGGGCGTGTCTGCACCACGACACGCCGGTGCGACGCGTGCAACAGCGCACGCTCGCCACAACTAAGTAGGAATGAATTTGCAACGGTTTGCATAACCATGCGAAAATTCCCGGCATGACCACGGTGGCTGTTGCAGGGGCGAGCGGGTATGCGGGCGGGGAGATCCTGCGGTTGCTGCTCGGCCACCCCGCCTACGCCGACGGCCGGCTGACGATCGGAGCGCTCACCGCTGCGACGAGCGCCGGCAGCACGCTGGCCGAGCACCATCCGCATCTGCTGCCGCTGGCCGCTCGGGTGCTCGAACCCACCGAGGCGCGCGTGCTCTCAGGACACGACGTCGTCTTTCTCGCCCTGCCGCACGGCCACTCCGCAACACTCGCCGAACAACTCGGCCCCGACACGCTGATCATCGACTGCGGTGCGGACTTCCGACTCAAAGATGCGGCCGCATGGGAGCGCTACTACGACTCGCCGCATGCCGGCAACTGGCCCTACGGGTTGCCCGAACTCCCCGGCCACCGCGACCGGTTGCGCGGCGCGCGTCGCATCGCGGTGCCAGGCTGCTATCCGACGGCGGCGCTGCTGGCGCTGCTGCCCGCCGTCGACGAAAACCTCATCGAGCCCGTCGTCAGCGTGGTAGCCGTTAGCGGAACCTCAGGCGCCGGGCGCGCCGCCAAGGCGGACCTGCTCGGCTCGGAGGTCATCGGGTCGGCGCGCGCCTACAACATCGGGGGCGTCCACCGCCACACCCCGGAGATCGCGCAGGGCCTACAGGCGCTCACCGACCGTCCCGTGCACGTTTCGTTCACCCCGGTGCTGGTCCCGATGTCGCGCGGCATCCTGGCCACCTGCACCGCGCGAACGGCTACCCCGCTGTCGCGGCTTCGAGAGGCGTACGAAAAGGCTTACGACAGCGAGCCTTTCGTATACCTGCTGCCAGAAGGCCAATTACCGCGCACCGGTGCGGTCGTCGGAAGCAACGCCGCCCAGGTAGCGATCGCGGTCGACGAGGACGCCGGCATGTTCGTCGCCGTGTGCGCAATCGACAACCTGGTCAAAGGAACCGGCGGCGCAGCGGTGCAGTCGATGAACCTTGCGCTGGGATGGCCTGAGACCGAAGGACTTTCGATCGTCGGGGTAGCGCCGTGACGGGGCTGTCGACGCACACCCGGCTTATCCGCAGCCAGGGTGTCACCGCCCCTGCAGGCTTTCGCGCGGCCGGCATCTCAGCGGGCATCAAAGCCTCCGGTGGCCTCGATCTGGCCCTGGTGTTCAACGAAGGACCGGACTACCACGCAGCTGCGGTGTTCACTCGCAACAAGGTCAAGGCCGCCCCGGTGTTGTGGACACAGCAGGTCATGACCACCGGCCGCCTGCGCGCCGTGATCCTCAACTCCGGCGGCGCCAACGCGTGCACAGGGCCCCAAGGCTTCCAGGACACCCATGCGACCGCGGAAGCGGTGGCGGCTGCGCTGTCGGACTGGGGAACCGAAACCGGCGCCATCGAGGTGGGCGTCTGCTCGACCGGGTTGATCGGTGACCGGCTGCCGATGGACAAGGTGCTTGCAGGCGTGCGGGATATTGTCCACGACCTGGCCGGCGGCCTGTCCGGCGGTGAAGAGGCCGCACGCGCCATCATGACCACCGACACCGTGCCCAAACAGGTTACGCTGCACCACGCCGACAACTGGACCGTCGGCGCAATGGCCAAGGGCGCGGGGATGCTTGCGCCGTCGCTGGCCACCATGCTGTGCGTGATCACCACCGATGCGGTCGCCGATGCGGACGCGCTCGACACCGCGTTGCGCCGCGCCACCGCGGCGACGTTCGATCGGCTCGACGTAGACGGCAGCTGCTCCACCAATGACACCGTCGTGCTTCTGGCCTCCGGCGCCAGTGAGATCGCGCCCAGCCAAGCCGATCTCGACGATGCCCTGCTACGGGTGTGCGACGACCTCGTCGTCCAGCTGCAGGCCGATGCCGAAGGTGTCACCAAACGGGTGACGATCACCGTCACCGGCGCCGCGACGGAAGACGACGCGCTTACCGCGGCACGGGTGATCGCCCGCGACAGCCTGGTCAAGACCGCGCTGTTCGGCTCCGACCCGAACTGGGGCCGGGTGGTGGCCGCGGTCGGGATGGCGCCGGTTCAATTGGATCCCGACCGGATCACGGTGTCCTTCAACGGCTTTCGAGTATGTGTCGACGGGGTCGGCGCACCGGGCGCACGTGAAGTGGACCTCAGCGCGCCTGACGTCGACGTGACGGTGGACATCGGCGTCGGCGACGCACACGCATCTATCCGGACCACCGACCTGTCGCACGGCTATGTCGAAGAGAACTCGGCTTACAGCTCATGACCGCCCCCACGCTCACGCCGCAGATCAAGGCACATGTGCTCGCCGAGGCGCTGCCCTGGCTGAAAGCGCTGCACGACAAGATCGTCGTGGTGAAGTACGGCGGCAACGCGATGACCGACGATGCGTTGCGCCAGGCGTTCGCCGCGGACATGGTCTTCTTGCGCACCTGCGGCATTCATCCCGTCGTCGTGCACGGGGGAGGGCCTCAGATCACCGCGATGCTGAAACGCCTCGGCATCGCGGGCGATTTCAAGGCCGGCTTCCGGGTCACCACGCCGGAAGTGCTCGATGTCGCGCGGATGGTGCTGTTCGGGCAAGTGGGTCGTGAACTGGTCAATCACATCAACGCGCACGGCCCCTACGCGGTGGGGATCACCGGCGAAGACGCCCAGTTGTTCACCGCGGTGCGCCGCAGTGTCACCGTCGACGGCGTGGCCACCGACATCGGCCTGGTCGGCGACGTGGCTGCCGTGAACACCGCCGCAGTGCTGGATCTCATTGGGGCAGGCCGCATTCCGGTGGTGTCCTCGTTGGCGCCCGACGCTGACGGAGTCGTGCACAACATCAACGCCGACACCGCCGCCGCGGCGCTCGCCGAAGCGTTGGCAGCCGAAAAGCTGCTCATGCTCACCGATGTGGAGGGCATCTACACCCGCTGGCCGGACCGCAGCTCATTCGTCAGCGAGATCGACACGCATACGCTGGCCGAGCTACTGCCCACGCTGGACGCCGGCATGGTGCCGAAGGTGGAGGCCTGTCTGCGGGCGGTGGGAGCCGGGGTGCCCAGCGCACACGTGATCGACGGCCGCGTCGACCATTGCGTGCTGGTCGAGTTGCTCACTGACGCCGGCACTGGCACGAAGGTGGTGAAAGCGTGACGCTGCAAGACCGCTGGGCCGCCGTGATGATGGACAACTACGGCACGCCGCCCCTGGCGTTGGCCAGCGGCGACGGTGCCGTCGTCACCGACGTCGACGGCAACCGCTACCTCGACCTGCTCGGCGGCATCGCGGTCAACGTGCTCGGCCACCGCCACCCGGCCGTCATCGAGGCGGTGACGCGCCAGCTGAACACGCTGGGCCACACGTCGAACCTCTACATGCACGAACCCGGAATCGCGTTGGCGGAGGCGTTGATCGGGCTGTTGGGCGCCGACGCCGAGGCGCGTGTGTTCTTCTGCAACTCCGGAGCCGAGGCCAATGAGCTGGCGTTCAAGTTGTCGCGGCTGACGGGGCGCACGAAACTTGTCGCGGCACAAGAAGCTTTCCATGGCCGCACCATGGGTGCGCTGGCGTTGACCGGCCAGCCCACGAAGCAGGCGCCGTTCGAACCGCTGCCCGGCGACGTGACTCACGTGCCCTACGGCGACATCGACGCGCTCGCAGCCGCTGTAGCCGATGACACCGCGGCGGTGTTTCTCGAGCCGATCATGGGTGAGAGCGGCGTGGTCGTCCCGCCCGCGGGCTATCTTGTTGCGGCGCGGGAGATCACGGCCGCGCACGGCGCATTGTTGGTGCTCGACGAGGTTCAGACCGGTATGGGTCGCACCGGCGCATTCTTCGCCCATCAGCACGACGGCATCACACCCGACGTCGTCACCATGGCCAAGGGCCTCGGCGGCGGGCTGCCGATCGGCGCCTGCATCGCAGTAGGCCGAGCCGCCGGATTGATGACACCAGGGCTGCACGGCAGCACATTCGGCGGCAACCCGGTGTGTGCGGCGGCAGCGCTGGCGGTGCTGCGCACTATCGGCGAGCACGACCTCGTCGGGCGTGCCGGGGTGCTCGGCAAGACCCTCAGCCACGGCATCGAGTCCCTCGATCACCCACTCGTCGACCATGTCCGCGGCCGTGGCCTGCTGCGCGGTGTCGTGCTGAGTTCGCCGGTGGCCAAGCCGGTGGAGGCGGCCGCCCGCGAAGCCGGCTTCCTGGTCAACGCGCCGGCCCCGAATGTCGTGCGGCTCGCGCCCCCGCTGATCATCACCGAGGCGCAGATCGACGAGTTCCTCACCGCCCTGCCGCACGTGCTCGAAAAGGCAAGCCAGTGAAGCACTTTCTGCGCGACGACGACCTCACGCCCGCCGAGCAGGCCGAGGTGCTGCAGCTGGCCGCCGAGATCAAGAAGGACCCCTTCGGTCGCCGACCGCTCGACGGCCCGCGCGGCGTCGCGGTTATCTTCGACAAGAATTCGACGCGCACCCGGTTCTCGTTCGAACTCGGCATCGCCCAACTCGGCGGCCACGCCGTCGTCGTCGACGGACGTGCCACCCAGCTCGGCCGCGACGAGACTCTGGAGGACACCGCGCGGGTGCTGTCCCGCTATGTCGACGCGATCGTGTGGCGCACCTACGGCCAAGACCGGCTCGCCGCAATGGCCTCTGCCGCCACCGTGCCGGTAGTCAATGCGCTATCGGACGAATTCCACCCCTGCCAGGTACTGGCCGATCTGCAGACGGTCGTCGAGCGCAAGGGCCACCTCGACGGTCTGCGACTGTCGTACTTCGGCGACGGCGCCAACAACATGGCGCACTCCCTGCTGCTCGGCGGCGCGACCGCCGGCATGCACGTCACCGTCGCGGCGCCGCAAGGATTCGAACCGCATCCCGACGTACTAGCCGCCGCAAAGACGCGTGCCGGCGATACCGGCGCATCCGTCACGGTCACGTCCGAGCCAGCGGCTGCTGCCGACGGCGCCGACGTGCTCGTCACGGACACGTGGACATCGATGGGCCAGGAGGACGACGGGCTCGACCGGGTCGGACCGTTCGTGCCGTTCCGGGTGGACAGCCAGCTGCTGAGCTATGCGGACACCGATGCCATTGTGCTGCACTGCCTTCCGGCCCACCGAGGTGACGAGATCACCGACGAGGTCATCGACGGTGTGCACAGTGCCGTCTGGGACGAGGCCGAGAACAGGCTGCACACCCAGAAGGCCCTACTGGTCTGGCTGCTGGAGCGGAGCCGATGACCACTGGCAAAGCACCCGAGGTCGGCACTACCCGCGCCGCCCGGCAGGCCCGCATCGTCGCGATCCTGTCGTCGCGCGCTGTGCGCAGTCAGAGCGAACTGGCCGCCGCACTGGCCGAAGAGGGCATCGAAACCACCCAGGCCACCCTGTCGCGCGATCTCGAAGAGCTCGGCGCGGTGAAGCTGCGCGGCGCCGACGGCGGCGCGGGCGCATACGTGGTTCCCGAGGACGGCAGCCCAGTGCGCGGGGTTTCCGGTGGCACAGAACGGCTTTCGCGGCTGCTGGGCGAGCTGCTGGTTTCCACCGATGCCAGCGGTAACCTCGCCGTGCTGCGCACCCCGCCGGGCGCCGCCCACTATCTGGCCCTGGCGATCGACCGCGCCGCCCTTCCCTACGTCGTAGGCACCGTCGCCGGCGACGACACGATACTGGTGGTCGCACGCGACCCGATGACCGGCGCCGAGCTGGCCACCCGACTTGACGAATTGCGTTGACGAACAAGGAGATTATTGATGTCTGATCGCGTCATCCTGGCGTACTCCGGCGGTCTGGACACGTCGGTGGCGATCAGCTGGATCGGCAAAGAGACCGGCCGCGAGGTGGTGGCCGTGGCGATCGACCTCGGACAGGGCGGCGAGGACATGGAGCTGGTGCGCCAGCGTGCCCTCGACTGCGGCGCGGTCGAGGCGGTGGTGGTCGACGCACGCGACGAGTTCGCCAACGAGTACTGCGTGCCCACGATCCAGTCCAACGGGCTGTACATGGACCGCTATCCGCTGGTGTCGGCGATCAGCCGGCCGCTGATCGTCAAGCACCTCGTGGCCGCGGCACGGGAGCACGGCGGCAGCACGGTCGCGCACGGCTGCACCGGCAAGGGCAACGATCAAGTGCGCTTCGAAGTCGGATTCGCCTCGCTGGCACCGGATCTCGAGGTACTGGCGCCGGTCCGCGACTACGCGTGGACCCGCGAGAAGGCCATCGCGTTCGCCGAGGAGAACGCGATCCCGATCACCGTCAGCAAGCGCTCGCCGTTCTCCGTCGACCAGAACGTCTGGGGCCGGGCAGTGGAAACCGGTTTCCTGGAGCATCTGTGGAACGCGCCCACTAAGGACGTGTACTCATACACCGAAGACCCCACCCTCAATTGGTCCACGCCTGATGAGGTGATCGTCGGCTTCGAACGCGGTGTGCCGGTGTCGATCGACGGCCGCGCGGTCACCGCGCTGGAAGCGATCGAAGAGCTCAACCGGCGCGCCGGCGCGCAAGGTGTCGGCCGGCTCGACGTCGTCGAGGACCGCCTCGTCGGGATCAAGAGCCGCGAAATCTACGAGGCACCCGGTGCGATGGTGTTGATCACCGCGCACACCGAGCTCGAACACGTGACGCTGGAACGCGAACTCGGCAGGTTCAAGCGAACCACCGATCAGCGCTGGGCCGAGCTCGTATATGACGGGCTGTGGTATTCGCCGCTGAAGACCGCGCTGGAGGCGTTCGTCGCCAAGACGCAAGAACACGTCACCGGGGAGATCCGAATGGTGTTGCACGGTGGGCACATTGCCGTCAACGGCCGCCGCAGCCCCGAGTCGCTCTACGACTTCAACCTGGCCACGTACGACGAGGGCGACACGTTCGACCAGTCCGCCGCACGAGGTTTCGTCCACGTCCACGGGCTGTCCTCGAAGATCGCCGCCCGGCGCGACCTGAGCACGTGATGCACCCTCGCCATGGCACGAGCGTGCGCCGTTGCACACCAGCCCCGGCGTGTCGCCGTGCAGACGCGCACGCTCGCGGGGAAAGGGGAGGGCGGTGAGCAAGCTGTGGGGTGGCCGATTCGCCGGCGGGCCGGCGCCTGAGCTCACCGCGCTGAGCAAGTCCACCCACTTCGACTGGGCTCTCGCCCCCTACGACATCGCAGCCTCGAAAGCTCATGTGCGCGTGCTCTTTCGGGCCGGGCTGCTCACCGAACAGCAGCGCGACGGGCTGCTTGCCGGGTTGGATGGTCTCGCCGCCGACGTGGCCAACGGCAGCTTCGGCCCCGACGACAGCGACGAGGACGTGCACAGCGCACTGGAGCGCGGACTGATCGAACGGGTCGGCGACGACCTCGGCGGACGGCTGCGGGCCGGGCGGTCACGCAACGACCAAGTCGCGACACTGTTCCGGATGTGGCTGCGCGACGCGCTGCGGCGGGTGGCCGCGGGTGTGCTCGACGTCGTCGCGGCGTTGACCACCCAGGCCGCCGCTCATCCGGCCGCAATCATGCCGGGGAAGACGCACCTTCAGCCCGCCCAGCCGGTGCTGCTCGCGCATCACCTACTGGCACATGCCCATCCGCTGCTGCGGGACGTCGAACGCATCGTCGACTGCGACAAGCGCGCGGCCACGTCACCGTACGGGTCCGGTGCATTGGCCGGCTCGTCGTTGGGGCTGGACCCGGATGCGATCGCTGACGAGCTGGGTTTCGTTGCGGCAGCTGACAACTCGATCGATGCCACCGCTGCACGTGACTTCGCCGCCGAGGCGGCGTTCGTGCTCGCGATGATCGGTGTGGATCTGTCGCGGCTCGCCGAGGACGTGATCCTCTGGAGCACAACAGAATTCGGATATATGACGCTGGCCGACGCGTGGTCGACCGGCAGTTCGATCATGCCGCAGAAGAAGAACCCCGACATCGCCGAGCTGGCCCGCGGAAAGTCCGGCCGGATGATCGGCAACCTGACCGGTCTGCTGGCCACGCTCAAGGCCCAGCCGCTGGCCTACAACCGCGATCTGCAGGAGGACAAGGAGCCGGTCTTCGACTCGGTGGCGCAGCTGGAGCTGCTGCTGCCGGCGATGGCCGGCCTCGTGTCGACGTTGCGATTCGACGAGCAGCGGCTGGCTGAGCTCGCGCCTGCCGGGTACACACTGGCCACCGATCTCGCCGAATGGCTGGTCCGGCAGGGTGTTCCGTTCCGTGTCGCGCATGAAGCCGCCGGCGCGGCGGTCCGCACGGCCGAGGCCCGCGGCGTCGGGCTGCAAGACCTCACCGACGAGGAACTCGCGCAGGCCCACCCGCAGCTCACGCCGCAGGTTCGCGAGGTGCTGACAGTCGAGGGCTCGGTCGCCTCCCGTGACGCCCGCGGGGGCACCGCACCGGCGCAGGTTGCCAGACAGCTTGACGTCGTCCAGGAGAAAGCAGATCACCTGCGCAATGCGCTGGGGCGTTAGCCTTCTGCCGCCGCCAACCACGCGTCCTCGAGCTCGACTTTACGCCGTGTGACGGAGTCTAATTCGGCGGTCAGCTCAGCCAGCCGGACGTGATCGTGGGCGGCGGCGGCCATCGCCTCGTGCAACTCGGCGATTCGCCTTTCCGCCTTGTCGAGCTGGCTTTCGATGCGCGCCAAGTCTTTTCCGGTGCGCCGAGCACGCGCGGCAGCCGACTCGGCCCGATCCCGGTCGGCTCCGCCGCGTGGACCCGTAGCTTGTTGGCGCGCCGCCAGATACTGATCGATGCCACCCGGCAGCAACTCGCAGCGGCCGTCGCCGGACAGTGCGTACGTGACGTCGGTGACGCGCTCCAGGAAGTACCGGTCATGGCTGACGACGATCAATGTGCCCGCCCAGCCGTCCAGGTAGTCTTCGACCACGGTCAGGGTGTCGATGTCGAGGTCGTTGGTCGGCTCGTCGAGCAGCAGCACGTTCGGCTCGTCCAGCAGCAGCCGCAGGAACTGCAGCCGCCGGCGCTCGCCACCGGACAGGTCAGCGATCCGTGCGGTCATCAGGTCGCCGGTGAATCCGAAGTCCTCGAGCAGCGTGGCCGCGCTGACTTCCCGGCCACCGGCAAGCTGTGCGATGCGCCGCCGACTCTCCACCGCATCGAGGACACGTTCCTCACCGGCAAGCTCGGCCAAACCCTGGCTGAGGTAGCCGATACGTAAAGTCTTGCCCCGCTTGACCTTTCCTGCAGTGGGTGACAGGTGGCCGGCCAGCAGCCGCAGCACCGATGTCTTGCCGCTGCCGTTGACGCCGACCAGCCCGATGCGTGCCCCGGGGCCGATCGACCAGTCCACGCCGTCGAGCACGCAGCGGCCACCCACTTCCAGCCGCACACCGTGCAGGTCGAACACGTCTTTGCCCAGACGGCTGGCGGCAAACCGTTGCAGCACCAGGGAATCGCGCGGCGGTGGTTCGTCGGCGATGAGGGCGTTGGCCGCCTGAATGCGAAATCTGGATTTGGAGGTGCGTGCCGGCGGTCCACGCCGAAGCCACGCGAGCTCTTTGCGCATCAGGTTGCGCCGGCGCGCCTCGGCACTGGCCGCCAGGCGCATCCGTTCGGCGCGAGCCAGCACATACGCCGCATACCCGCCGTCGTAAGCGTCGACCACGCCGTCGTGCACCTCCCACATCCGGGTGCAGACCGCATCGAGGAACCACCGGTCGTGGCTCACCATCACCAGCGCCCTCGCGGCACCGGCGGCCAGATGCCCGGCCAGCCAACCGATGGCCTCCACGTCGAGGTGGTTGGTCGGTTCGTCGAGCATCAGCACGTCGTGGCGGGCCAGCAACACGGCCACCAGCGCGACCCTGCGGCGCTCACCACCGCTGAGCGTGCCGACCGCGGCGTCCAGGTCGACGCCCGCCAGCAGGTGCTGGACCACGGCACGGGTGGTCGGGTCGCCTGCCCAGACGTGGTCGGGCCGGCCGGCGACGATGATCCGGCGCACCGTGTGGCTGCTGTCGAAGTCGTCGGTCTGGCCGAGGTAGCCGACCGACAAGCCCGCGGTATGCGTGATCCGGCCGCCGTCGGGCGCACGGACAGCGGCCAAGGTGGTCAGCAGCGTCGTCTTGCCGTGGCCGTTGCGCCCGACGACCCCGATCGCGTCGCCGTCGTCCACCCCCAGGCTGACCGCGTCGAGCAACGTGCGCGTGCCGTAGGAGACGGTGACGCGCTCGGCGTTGAGGAGGTTGGGCATCAGCCGCCGATGATATGTAGCGACGTGCCAGAATGGCGGGCGGCAATCTGGGGGACGTCGAAGGGTGGAGGCAGCGCCGATGGTGGACTTGTCACCGATCACCAGGCCGATCGGCCGCTTGATCGCCACCGCTCAGAACGGCCTCGAGGTGCTCCGCTACGGCGGATTGGAGACGGGGACGGTCCCGTCTCCCTTCCAGATCGTCGAGAGCGTGCCGATGTACCGGCTGCGGCGGTACTTTCCGCCGGACAATCGCAACGGGCAATCGCCCGTCGGGCCGCCGGTCCTGATGGTGCATCCGATGATGATGTCGGCGGATATGTGGGACGTCACGCGTGAAGACGGCGCCGTCGGCATTCTGCACAAGGCCGGAATCGATCCGTGGGTCATCGACTTCGGCTCGCCGGATCGCGTCGAAGGCGGCATGGAGCGCACGCTCGCCGACCACATCGTCGCGATCAGCGAGGCCATCGACACGGTCAAAAAGACCACCGGCCAAGACATTCACCTCGCGGGCTACTCGCAGGGCGGCATGTGGGCCTATCAGACCGCCGCCTATCGACGCTCGCGCGATCTCGCGAGCATCATCGCGTTCGGCTCGCCGGTGGACACGCTCGCAGCACTGCCGATGGGGCTTCCGCCCAACATCGCGCCCGCGGCCGCCGAATTCATGGCCGACCATGTGTTCAGCCGTGTCGATATCCCAGGTTGGTTGGCCCGCACCGGTTTTCAGCTGCTGGACCCAGTCAAGACCGCGAAAGCCCGCATCGACTTCTTGCGTCAGCTCCACGACCGCGAAGCGTTGTTGCCGCGGGAGCAGCAGCGCCGCTTCCTGGAGCGCGAGGGGTGGATCGCCTGGGGCGGTCCGGCGATCTCGGAGTTGCTCAAACAGTTCATCGCCCACAACCGGATGATGACGGGCGGCTTTTCGATCCACGGCGAGCTGGTCACGCTGACCGACATCGTCGTGCCGATTCTCGCGGTCATCGGCGAGGTCGACGACATCGGGCAGCCGGCTGCCGTGCGCGGTATCCAGCGTGCGGCGCCCAACGCTGATGTCTACGAATACTGCATCCGCAGCGGCCATTTCGGGCTCGTCGTCGGCTCCAAGGCGTCCACCCAAACGTGGCCGACCGTCGCGGCCTGGGTGAAGTGGCTGTCCGGCGAAGGCAACATGCCCGAAGGCATCTGCCGGATGTCTCCACAGCCGACCGAACACAAGGAGAGCGGTGTGCCGTTGGCGTCCCGCGTGGCTCACGGCGCCGGCGTCGCATCAGAAGTGGCGTTCGACATCGCCCGCTCGGCGGGCAACGCCGTCGTCGCCGCGAACAAGTCCATGCGGTCGCTGGCCGTCGAAACCGCCCGCACGTTGCCGCGGCTGGCTCGTCTCGGCCAGATCAACGAGCACACCCGGATCTCGTTGGGCCGCATCATGTCCGAGCAGGCTGCCAACGCACCCGAGGGGGAGTGCCTGCTGTTCGACGGCCGCGTGCACACCTACGAGGCCGTCGACACCCGGATCAACAACGTCGTGCGTGGGCTGATTGAAGTCGGTGTGCGCCAAGGCGACCGGGTCGGTGTGCTGATGGAGACCAGGCCCAGCGCGCTGGTCGCCATTGCGGCGCTGTCGCGGTTGGGTGCCGTCGCGGTGTTGATGCCGCCGGACGCGGACCTGGCTGCGGCCGCTCGCCTCGGCGGCGTGAACCAGATCATCACCGATCCCACCAACCTCAAAGCCGCACGCCGACTGTCGCTGCAACTTCTGGTGCTCGGCGGCGGCGAGAGCCGCGACTTGCACCTGATGCCGAACGACGACGCCGTGATCGACATGGAGAAGATCGACCCCGACGCCGTCGAGCTGCCGGGTTGGTACCGGCCAAACCCGGGCCTGGCCAAGGACATCGCGTTCGTGGCGTTCGCCCAAAGCGGGGGAGAGCTGGTGGCCCGGCAGATCACCAACTACCGATGGGCGCTGTCGGCGTTCGGGACCGCGTCGACGGCCGCGTTGAGCCGCCGCGACACCGTGTACTGCCTCACCCCGTTGCATCATCCCTCCGGTTTGTTGGTGAGCTTGGGCGGTGCCGTGGTCGGCGGCTCTCGGATCGCGTTGTCGCGCGGGCTGCGTCCGGACCGGTTCGTGCATGAGCTACGTCAGTACGGCGTGTCGGTGGTGACGTACACCTGGGCGATGCTTCGCGAGGTGCTGCAGGACCCGGCTTTCGACTTGAAGGGCCACCATCCGGTGCGGCTGTTCATCGGTTCGGGCATGCCGACCGGGCTGTGGCAACGCGTTGTCGACGAGTTTGCGCCGGCCCATGTCGTCGAGTTCTTCGCGACCACCGACGGGCAGGCGGTACTCGCCAACGTCGCGGGCGCCAAGGTCGGCAGCAAGGGTCGGCCGCTGCCCGGGGCGGCGTATGTCGAACTGGCCGCTTACGACGCCGAGTCGGACCTGATCCTCGAAGACGAGCGCGGATTCGTGCGGCGAGCGGGCACCGACGAGGTCGGCGTGCTGCTGGCCCGGCCGCGGGGACCGGTCGATCCGCACGCCTCGGTCAAGCGGGGGGTGTTCTCACCCGGCGACACCTGGATCTCCACCGAGTATCTGTTCCGGCGTGACGGCGACGGCGACTTCTGGCTGATGGGCACCCGCAGCTCGGTGATCCGCACGGCCCGCGGTGCGGTGTTCGACGCCCCGATCAACGACACGATCTCGCTGATGCCGGCCGTCGACCTCGCCGTCACGTACGGCGTCGACGTCGGCGACCACCAGGTCGCGGTGACGGCGGTGACCATGTGCAGCGGGGCCGCCATCTCCGCGGCAGACCTGAGCGAGGCGATGGCCCCGCTGGGTAAAGACCGACCGGACTTCGTGCACGTGGTGCCGGATCTCACGCTGAGCGCCTCGTACCGGCCGACGGTGGGCGCGCTTCGCCACGCGGGCATCCCCAAGGCCGGCCGCCACGCGTGGTTCCTGGATCCGCAGACCAACCGTTACAAGCGGTTGACGGCGCCGGCCCGCGCCGAATGGGAACAAGCGTCGCGCTGATCATGCCTGTCACCGGGCCTCGACCGCTGTTAAGCTCCGTCGGTGGCATATCGCCGCTTCGCAATCGGCTTCGGGAGGAATCGCATGACGATTGAGCCGAAGAACAGCGTGCGACGAGCAGTCACGGCGGCACTCGCCGGCGCCGGACTCGCGATGGCGCTCGCTTTCGGCCCGGCAGTCGGCACCGCTCGCGCCGACGTGCTCGACGATCTGGCGCAGGAATTCACCACGGCAGCGGGCGCGGGCCAGATATCCAGCCTGCTGAACCAGTCGCTGAAGCTGCGGTCCATGGGGGTCAAGCCCACGACAGGCGAGCTCACCGCCGTGCAGGATTCGTTGAAGTACCGGCCCAACCAAACTCCGCTGATCAACGCCCTCAAGGCGTTGGTCGCCGGTCAGAACCACCGGCTCGAGCAGGCGAAGGCGGCGTCGAAGGGCGGCAACGACTACTCGATCGGCATCAACCAGTACAACCCGAGCAGCCCGGGGGGGATCACTGTGGGCCCGGGCGGCATCAACATCGGCGGCAACCCGTGGACAGTGGGTGACGGCCGGGCACCCGGGCAGTCGGTCGGTCCGCCCGGATGATTGGAGCCGGTCTCGACGAGAAGCTGCTGAGCATCCTGGTCTGCCCGGCCGATCGGGGACCACTGCTCTACGTGGACGATGTGCTCTACAACCCGCGGCTGCGCCGCGCCTACCGGATCGACGACGGCATCCCAGTGCTTCTGGTCGACGAGGCCGTCGACGTGTCCGACGACGAACATCGCCGGCTCATGTCGCTGGCCAGCCCGGCAGATCGCCAGTGAGATAGCGCTGCAGATTGGGCCCGATCGTTTCTGCGATCTGCTCGACAGGCAGGGACTTGAACGGGTTCAGCTCCAAGATGTAGCGCGCCATCACGACGCCGAGAAGCTGTGACGCCACGAATTGCACGCGGACCGCGCCTGAGCCCGGTGGATCGTCCACGCGCGGTCCGATTTCCGCGGCGATCACCTCTTGCAGAAACGACCGCAGCAACGTCACCTCCGACCCTGCCAACAGCGAGCGCATCGTCGCGATGACGCCCTTGCCGGCCTCCGAATCCCACAGCGGCAGCAGCAGTCTCGGCAACCTAGAGCCGATCTGATCGACCGGGGTTTCGCGTAACGGACCGATGACCTCCATCGGATCGATCGGCACGTGGATGGCCGCGGCGAACAGTTGCTGCTTGCTGCCGTAGTAGTGGTGCACCAATGCCGCGTCGACCCCGGCCGCGGCTGCCACAGCGCGAATCGACGTCTTGTCAATACCGTTGCGGGCGAACAGCTCTCGCGCACAGACCAGGATTCGCTCGCGGGTATCCGATGTGCCGGCCGGTCGTCCGGGCCGGCGTCGCTGCGGTGTCGTCGTCAACCTCATGGAGTCCTTCGCCGAAGTGTCGCCGCCGCCAAGGCCAGCGCTACGACCGCACAGCCGATGACGACGACGATGTCACGCACCGCGGTGCCGGTCAGCTCCGGATGGGCCCCGACCTGCTGCAGCGCCTCGAGAGCATAACTGGCGGGCATGACGTTCGAGATCCACTGCAGCCATTCGGGCATCACGGCGCGCGGCACGATGATCCCGGCCAGCAGCAGCTGCGGCACCATCACCAGCGGGATGAACTGCACTGCCTGAAACTCGGTGCGCGCGAACGCACTACACAGCAGGCCCAAGCCCACCCCGAGGACTGCGTTGACAATCGCGATGACGAACACCCACGCCGGACTGCCTGCGGTGGTGAACCCGAGAATCCAGAACGCCACCACACACGCCAGCGTCGCCTGCGCTGCGGCAGCTATGGAGAACGCTGTGCCGTACGCCGCCAACAGATCGAGTCGGCGCAATGGTGTTGTCAGTATGCGTTCCAAGGTGCCTGAGGCTCTTTCGCGCTGCATGGTGATCGCGGTGATCACGAACATCACGAACAACGGGAACAGGCCGAGCAGCACCAGGCACGCGGTGTTGAATCCCGACGGCGCGCCGGGTCGTGACGGCACGTCGCGGAACATGAAGTACATCAGCGTGATGATGAGCACCGGCACCAGCAGAATCATCGCGATGCTGCGCCGGTCGGCGGCCAGCTGGCGCAGGATGCGTGCCGTGCTGGCGGTGTAGCCACGCAGTCCTATCCGGCTTGGCGCTCGGTGCTGCGCCTGATGATGGACAGAAACGCTTCCTCCAGTGAGCTGCATCCTGTGTCCTCTCTTAGTCGGGCGGGCGTCGTATGAGCCACCAGATGTCCTTCGCGCATCAGCACCACGTCGTCGCAGTGGTCCGCCTCGTCCATCACATGACTCGAAACCAGAAGCGTGACACCGCTTTTCGCGAGCGCACGAAACCGCTGCCACAAATCGGCTCGCAACACCGGGTCGAGTCCCACCGTCGGTTCGTCGAGCACCAACACATCCGGGTGACACACCAGAGCGCATGCCAGCGACACCCGCGCACGTTGTCCGCCGGACAGATTCGCGCTGTAGGCGGACCGGTGTTCGCCGAGGCCGACGGCCTCGATCGCCGCGTCGGCGTCGTCGGCACCCATGCCGTACAGCGCCGCAAAGTAGCGCACGTTGTCGACGACCCGCAGATCGTTGTAGATGGTCGGATCCTGCGGCATGTAGCCGATGCGCCGACGCAGCGCCGGCGCGCCGGCCGGCTGACCGAGCACAGTGACAGTTCCCGCGGCGACGATCTGTGTACCGACGATCGAGCGGATCAATGTGGTCTTGCCGCAGCCGGACGGACCCAGCAGGCCGGTGATGGTGCCGCCGGCGATCTGTACGGACAGGTCGTGGATAGCGGGGCGCTTCCCGCGGATGACGCGCAGGTGCTCGACGGAAATGACGGCCTCCGCGCCTCGCCCCAACAATTCACCACTCGATGAAGTCATCATGCGATGAATTTTGTGCCTCGTGGGGCCCGGTGTCAAGGGACGGGCACAATCTGTGCGGTGGGAGTCGAGTCGCTTGTCGTCGATCCGCCCACCGCGGCACGGCGGCTACTGGGTGCTCGCCTGGTCGCAGATGACGTCAGCGCCACGATCGTCGAGGTCGAGGCCTATGGCGGGCCACCGAACGGGCCATGGCCGGACCCGGCGTCGCATTCCTTCCGGGGGCCCAACGGCCGCAATGCAGTGATGTTCGGCGCGGCGGGCAGGCTGTACACGTATCGCAGTCACGGCATCCATGTCTGCGCCAACGTGGTGTGTGGCCCAGAGGGCACGGCGGCAGCGGTCTTGCTGCGAGCTGCGGTGGTCGACGACGGCATCGACGTTGCTCGAGCACGCCGCGGGGAGGGAGTGCGTGAGCGAGGGTTGGCGCGCGGGCCCGGCAACCTGTGTTCGGCACTGGGGATCACGATGGACCACTACGGCGTCGACCTGTTCGACCCCGCGAGCCCGGTCCGGCTCGCGCTGCGCGGCGCGCTCGCGGCGGAAAGTGGGCCGCGCGTCGGAGTCAGTCAGGCTGCGGACCGGGCGTGGCGCTTCTGGTTGGCGGGCCGCCCCGAGGTGTCGGCGTACGCCGTAGTCCCCGCGCGCCTGCGCCGGGATCCAGCAGCTGACGTCGGCCGCGCTGCCGCATGCGATCGAGTCCGTCGAATACGGAAAGATCGACCTGGTGAGTACGACGATCCTCGATGAGCTGGGCTGGCGTGAGCTGATTGCACAGTCCACCGATGCCGACGCACTCGCCGCCGAACTGGCCGCAGCGCCGGTCACGCTCTACGCCGGGTTCGACCCGACCGCCCCCAGCCTGCATGCCGGCCATCTCGTGCCGCTGCTGACGTTGCGCCGCTTCCAGCAGTTCGGCCACCGGCCGATCGTGCTGGCTGGCGGAGCCACCGGACTGATCGGCGATCCCCGCGACACCGGAGAGAGGGTCCTCAACACCAGCGACACGGTCGCCGACTGGGCCGCACGCATCCGTGGCCAGCTCGAGCGGTTCGTCGATTTCGACGGACCCGCCGGCGCGATCGTCGAGAACAATCTCTCCTGGACATCCGAGCTGACCGCGATCGATTTCCTCCGCGACGTCGGCAAGTACTTCTCTGTCAACGTGATGCTCGACCGCGACACGATCCGGCGTCGCCTCGAGGGCGAAGGCATCTCCTACACCGAATTCAGCTACATGCTGTTGCAGGCCAACGACTATGTGGAGTTATTCCGACGGCACAACTGCACACTGCAGATCGGCGGGTCGGATCAGTGGGGCAACATCATCGCCGGCGTGCGTCTGGTCCGCCAAAAGCAAAGCGCCACAGTGCACGCGTTGACAGTTCCACTGGTGACGTCTGCGGACGGCACCAAGTTCGGCAAGTCCACGGGCGGTGGCAACCTCTGGCTGGACCCGGACATGACGAGCCCTTACGCCTGGTACCAGTACTTCATCAATACCGCCGACGCCGACGTCGTCCGGTACTTGCGCTGGTTCACATTCCTCCCCGCCGACGAGATCGAGGAGCTCGCCGAGGCGACGACGACGCGGCCGCACGAAAGGGCTGCGCAGCGTCGGCTCGCGCGCGAGCTCACCACGCTGGTGCACGGCGAGGCGGCGACGGCATCGGTGGAGCTTGCCAGTCAGGCGTTGTTCGGCCGCGGCGAGCTGTCGCGCCTCGATGAGCCGACGCTGGCTGCCGCGCTGCGGGAAGCATCTGTCGCAGAGCTGAAGCCGGGTGCGCCGGACGGGATCGTGGACCTGTTGGTGGCCACTGGGCTCACGCCGAGCAAGGGTGCCGCGCGTCGGACCATTGCCGAAGGGGGAGTGTCGGTCAACAACGTCCGGATCGACTCGGAGGACTGGACGCCTGGGTCAGAGGACTACCTCTATGGACGGTGGCTGGTGCTGCGGCGAGGCAAGAGGAATATTGCCGGCGTCGAGCGTGTTGGATGAGCCGCTGGCGCAGCCACGACCATTGGCAGGGCTGAGCCGCTGGCGCAGCCACGACCATTGGCGTAGCAATGAGCCGACCGGGGCGAAAGCTGTGCGCTAGCAGCGTATTTGACTCTACGTTGTCCCTCACGTAACTTAATGGAGCCGTTGCGACGCGGCCTCGTCCGCCGAGCGCGATGGCTTCCCAGAGGGAAGTCCACTTCGGTGGGCGCCTCGCCGTCCGCACACTGGTACGCGGCTCAAGCCGCGGGCTGGCTGCGCGGCCGGTG
>NZ_JCALDH010000014.1:0-136448 GCF_059812765.1 Mycobacterium sp. NGS39
GGGGTCACCAGTTCTGGTAGCCGCCCTCAGGCCCGAGCATGCGCTCCAGCCTGGTCCGGTTGATCTTGGCCAACTCGTTGCGCACCACCTTGCGTTCGGTCTCTATCTCGTGGTGCAGCCGCTCGTTGATCACAGCCAGCACGCCCTCTGCGTCGGTGCCGTCGACGAACATCACGAAGCCGAACCCGAACCGGTCCGCGTAACGGCGTGCCGCATCGTCGAGCGCGGCCATCACCTCGGGCCGCGGATCCCAGACCGAACATTGCTCGGCATGCGACTTCGTGCTCCGCGGCCGTCGGCCGATGTGTGGATAGGCCTGCAGAATCATGTCCACCGACTGCTCAGACAGCGCGAAGAGCAAAGCGTCGGCGCGGCGGAACAATTCGTCGCGGCTCCGGTAGGGACGACCGTCGGCGAGGTCGCGGGCCAACACCACGCTGCCGCAGCACTCGTACAGCGCGTGCACGGCTTTCTGCGTAGGCAGTTCGTTGAACGCCTCGAGGCCGATTCCCTGATGCAACAACATCTTTGAATCCCTTCACCGGCGGCTGTCACCGCCAATGATCGGCTCCGGCGAAGGCCGCTCGCCACGGGAAACCGCGAGAATTGACTTGCGTGTAACAGGCTTTAACGCGGCGGTTGCAGCAGCACCGGCGGAAGGGAAGATCAGTGCCCGTCGGTGCGGAACCGCTCCAGCGACCGCTGCACTTCGGCCTCGGCGTCCTCGCGCCCCACCCAGTCGGCCGCCTTGACGTACTTGCCCGGCTCCAGATCCTTGTAGTGGACGAAGAAGTGCTTGATCGCCTCGAGTTCGTATGACGGCACGTCGCCGATGTCCTTGATGTGGTCCCAGCGGCCGTCACCGGCCGGCACGCACAACACTTTGTCGTCGCCGCCGGCCTCGTCGGTCATCCGGAACATCCCCACGGGCCTCGCCTCGACGATCACGCCGGGAAACACCGACTGCGGCAGCAACACCAGCGCGTCCAGCGGATCGCCGTCCTCGCCCAGCGTGTCCTCGATGAAGCCGTAGTCCGTCGGATAAGCCATCGACGTGTATAGGTAGCGGTCGAGGCGCACCCGCCCCGTCTCGTGGTCCACCTCGTATTTGTTGCGCTGACCCTTCGGGATCTCGATGGTCACATCGAACTCCACGCGCGGGGCTCCCTTCGTTTCGGACGTCGGGGGATAACCATAGCCAAGGGCTACTCTGCACTACATGCGTCCGGCGCGGTCGTCCCGTAGTAGAAGGGGCCTCCATCTGCTGATTGCCGCGGCCGTGCTGGTGACGGTGGTGGTGGTGGTCGCCGTGGCTGCGGTCCTGGGCACTGGCGGATCCAGCCGCAGCGCGACGGCGGTGGCGGCCACCCCACCGGCCGTGACCGCCAACCCGGCGGTGCAGCCGGTGTCAGACGTCGCGCCCATGCCCACCCCGGCCGGCTTGGCTGCCGCGTTGAAGCAGCCGCTGGCCAACCCCGACCTCGGCACGTTCACCGGTCGTGTCACCGACGCGCAGACCGGCACCGAGCTGTGGCAGCAGGGTGCGACCACTCCGATGATCCCGGCCTCCACCAACAAGCTGCTGACCGCCGGAGCCGCGTTGCTGACCCTCGACCGCGAGGCGCGCCAAACCACGGCCGTGGTTGCACCCGACCAGACCCGTGAGCCCGGCGTCGTGGCGCTCGTCGGCGGCGGCGACCCGACGCTGTCGTCGGCACCGCCCGGCCAAGAAACTCTGTACCGCAACGCTGCTCGCATCTCCGACTTGGCTACGCAGGTGCGGGCCAGCGGGATCAAGGTGAGCGCGATCCAGGTGGACATCAGCGCGTTCAGCGGGCCCTCGCTTGCTCCCGGCTGGGATCCCGCCGACATCCTCGGCGGCGACGTCGCTCCCATCGAGGCCGTGATGGTCGACGGCGGGCGCACCCAGCCGCTGACCCCGGAATCCGTGCGGTCCTTCACCCCGGCGCTCGATGCCGGCCGGGCGCTGGCGCTTGCGCTGAACGTCGACCCGCAGGCCGTCACGTTGGCCACGGTTCCGGCGCGCGACACCCGGCAGATCGCGGCCGTACAGTCGGCTCCACTGATCGACCGGCTCAACGAGATGATGAACCACTCCGACAACGTGATGGCCGAATGCATCGCCCGGGAGGTCGCGGTCGCGACGGGTCGGCCGGCCAGTTTCGCCGGCGCGGTGGAGGCCGTCACCAGCCGGCTCGCATCGGCCGGTGTCGACCTGACGGGGGCCAGGCTGATGGACGGCAGCGGGCTCTCGGCCGACGACCGGCTTACCGCGAAAACCCTCGACGACGTGATCGGCACTGCCGCCGGCCCCCTGCAGCCCGGTATGCGCCCGCTGCTGGACGTGCTGCCCATCGCCGGCGGCAGCGGCACGCTGTCCGACCGCTACATCGACGACCAGACCGCCGACGCAGCCGGCTGGCTGCGGGCCAAGACCGGCTCGCTGACCGGAACCAACACGCTCGCCGGCATCGTCACCGACCAAAGCGGCCGGGTACTGACATTCGCGTTGATGTCCAACAATGCCGGCCCCACCGGGCGCACCGCCATCGACGCGGTGGCGGCGACGCTACGCAGCTGCGGATGCGGATCGTGACGTCCACCCGGCCGGACCACAAGCTGACCGTCGGCCGCGTCGTCGACTGGGACTTCGCGGCCACCACCGGGGCATGGCTGGCTCGGCCGGGGCCGCCCGCGAGCGGCTACACGCAGCGTCAGATCGTCGACGAGCTGGCCGAGTCGTCGCGGCGTGCCGAGGTGCCGGTGCGCGATGTCACCGGCTTGGCACCCGGCGGCGACGTGCCCGACGCGCTGATCGTCGACCGGCCGCACTGGGTCCGGCTGGCCGCAGGTTCGATGCGGGTGATGACGGGCGGTACCGACAAGCCCAGCGGGCTGTTGCGTGGGCGGATCACCGGCGCGCAGACCGGCGCGGTGTTGGCGTTCGTCGCCTCCGGGATCCTCGGCCAGTACGATCCGTTCGCCGACGAACCGGTCAACGGAAGCGAAACAGGCGGCGCCCAGAGCGGCAAGCTGCTGCTGATCTACCCGAACATCATCGCCGTCGAGCGCCAATTACGGGTGGTGCCAAGCGATTTCAGGCTATGGGTGTGCCTGCACGAGGTGACGCACCGGGTGCAGTTCACCGCGAACCCGTGGCTGGCCGACTACATGTCGTCAGCGCTGTCGCTGATCACCGAGGAGGCCGGCGACGACGTGAGCGCCGTGCTGGGGCGGCTCGCCGATTACGTGCGTGGCCGTCGGGCCGGCACACCGGCCGAGCCGAACTCCGACGGCATCATCGGGGTGCTGCGGGCGTTGCAGTCCGAGCCCCAGCGCCGGGCGCTGGACCAACTGCTGGTGCTGGGCACGCTGCTCGAGGGCCACGCCGACCATGTGATGGACGCGGTCGGTCCGGCGGTGGTTCCGTCGGTGGCGACGATCCGGTCCCGCTTCGACGACCGCCGACGGCGCCGCCAGCCGCCGCTGCAGCGGCTGATCCGGGCGCTGCTGGGCTTCGACGCGAAGATCAGTCAGTACACCCGCGGTAAGGCGTTCGTCGACGCCGTGGTGTCCCGGGTCGGCATGGAACGGTTCAACGCGATCTGGTCGGGACCGGACACCTTGCCGCTGCCCGACGAGATCGACGAGCCACAGCGATGGATCGATCGGGTGCTGTAGCCGCGCTGCGTAACGCGGTAGCGGATTTCGCGAAACGTTATCCGCTCGACGAAACCCCTTGGTGCGTAGCGCTTTCCGGCGGCCCTGACTCGCTGGCGCTGACAGCCGTGGCGGCGACGCTGCGACCGACGACGGCCCTGATCGTCGACCACGGTTTGCAGCAGGACTCTGCGGCGGTGGCCGACACGGCCAAGGCCCAGGCGCTGGAGCTGGGCTGTGCGCACGCGCAGGTGCTGACGGTTGCGGTGGGACGGCGCGGCGGTCCGGAAGGCGCGGCCCGCGCGGCGCGCTACGCGGCTCTGCAGGAAGCCAGCCAGGGGGCGCCGGTACTGCTCGGCCACACATTGGACGACCAGGCCGAGACGGTGTTGCTGGGACTCGGCCGCGGCTCCGGGCCGCGATCGCTGGCCGGCATGCGGCCGTATCAACCACCGTGGTGCCGGCCGCTGCTGGGCCTGCGGCGGTCGGTCACCCATACCGCGTGCGACGAACTCGGGCTGCGACCGTGGCACGATCCGCACAACACCGACCGGTCCTACACCCGTACGCGGTTGCGTCTGGACGTGCTGCCGCTGTTGGAGCAGGTGCTCGGCGGCGGGGTAGCTGAGGCGCTGGCTCGCACTGCGGCGGCGCTGCGCGAAGACTGCGACGTGCTCGACGACCTGGCCGACGCCGAGCTCGCGGCGCTGGTGACTGAGCAGGGACTGGATGTCAGGCGGCTGATCGGTCTTCCGGATGCCCTGCGGCGCCGGGTGATTCGCGGGTGGCTGTTGGCCGGCGGGGCCACCGACCTCACGGACAACCAGATCCGGCGGGTCGACGAACTCGTGGTGAATTGGCGCGGGCAGGGCGGGGTGGCCGTCGGTTCAGCGCTGCGCAGTCAGCGCCTGGTGGCGGCGCGCCGCGACGGCCGGCTGCGGCTACACCGCGAACCCGTGTGACGGACTGCGGTGGTCGCCGCGAGGCGGGCATGGCACCCTGATGGCGTGGCAGCGCAAGCGGCAGCCGACATGTATCCGGGCGACATCAAGTCGGTGTTGCTCACCGAAACTCAGATTCATACCCGCACGGCCGAGCTGGGTGCCGCCATCGCGGAGCGCTATCGCGGCCTGATCGGCGAGGGCGGCGACGATCTGCTGCTGGTGACCGTGCTCAAAGGCGCGGTCATGTTCGTCACCGACCTCGCGCGGGCGATCCCGCTGCCCACGCAGCTGGAGTTCATGGCCGTCAGCTCGTACGGCTCGGCGACGTCGTCGTCGGGGGTGGTCCGCATTCTCAAGGACCTCGACCGCGACATCCAGGACCGCGACGTGCTGATCGTCGAGGACATCGTGGACTCCGGGCTGACGCTGTCGTGGCTGCTGCGCAACCTCGCTGCGCGGCATCCTCGCTCGCTGAGTGTGTGCACCCTGCTGCGCAAGCCAGATGCGGTGCGCTCCGACGTGCAGATCGACTTCGTCGGCTTCGACATCCCCAACGAGTTCGTCGTCGGCTACGGGCTGGACTACGCCGAGCGCTACCGCGACCTGCCGTACATCGGGACGCTGGATCCCCGCGTCTACGAGCTCTAGCCGCGCCGGGTCAGATCAGCTGCCAGATCACCGTCACCGAGAAGCTGACCGTCTGCTGGCCCGGTTCCAGCGCCACGGGTTCGGCCATGGCACGCGGCATCGGCGTGGGTGTCGGCGGCGTGGCCCCGCTCGTCTCCGAGATCGAGATCACGTTGCCCAGCTTCACTCCCGACAGCTGCGCATACTGCTCGGCGCGTGCCTTAGCGTCGTTGAACGCCCGCGCCCGCGCGTCCTTCACCAGCTGGGAGTCGTCGTCGATCGAATAGCTGACCCCGTTGATCCGGGTTGCGTCCCCTCCGGTGCTGACGATCAGCGCCAGCGTTTGCGACGCCGCCGCGATGTCGCGGATCTTCACCTGGATCGAGTTGCTGGCCCGGTATCCGGTGATCACCGACGGATCAGGCCCGTATTGAGGTTGCAGGTTGACCGATGTGGTGGCGATGTCCTTGCGGTCCACCTTCGCGTTGTTCACCAGCGCGTCCACGACGGCGCGGGTGCGGTCGCTGGTCTGGTTCAAGGCCGCGGTGACGTCCGGTGCGGTGGCCTCGATCGACGCGTTGACGGTCAGCGTGTCCGGCGTGCCCTGCACCTTTCCGGCGCCTACGACGGTGACCTGCCTGCTGTTCGGGCTGGCGCCGGGCGGCGAATCGCCGGCATCGCTGTCGCACGCCGTGATCCCGGCCATCGCGAGCGCGGCGGCCAGCGACACTATCCCGTTGCGCAGCAGCATCTTTGCGGTCATCGGCATAGCTGGCACCTTACGGTCCGACGCGTTACGGAGTGATGAGAATCTTGCAATGCTCGTTCGGAGATGCCAGCTCGTCGAACGCCGAAGCCACGTCGTCGAGACCCACGAAGCCTGTGATCAGCGGCGCGACGTCGATTTCGCCCTCGGCGATCGCGCGCAGCGTGGCGGCGAATTCGTCGGGCGTCTGCCCGAACACGAATTGCAAGCTGAGTTCCTTCATCGACGCGAAGGCCGGCCGGATGGGATCGGGCTGCATGCACATTCCGACCGACACCACGCGACTGTTCATCGGCGCCATGCGCAGCACCTCGTCGAGGATGCCCGGCATGCCGACGGCTTCGAAGATCACCGCGGGTGTGACCGCGTCGTACGGCGACTCCTGCGCGGGGTCGACGGTCTGGTGCGCGCCCATGGTTTCGGCCAATTCCCGTCGTCTGGGCGAGAAGTCCGCTGCGGTGATGTTTTCAACTCCCCGGTGTTTCAGTGCGGCGACGACGGCCACGCCGACGGGTCCGCAGCCCACCACAAGGACGGCCTCACCCGGCTGCACGCCGGACTTGTTCACCGCGTGCAAGCCGACGGACAGCGGCTCCGTGAGAGCGGCGTGGCGGGGATCGAGGCCGTTGGGCACCGACAACAGCAACGGCGCCGACAGCAGCATGCGTTCGGCGTATCCACCATGACGGAGTTGCTGAACACTATCGGCTCGATTGTGTTGTGCGACAGCAGAACCGGCAGTGACGTGACAACTGTGCCAACGGGCGGCGCCTTCGTCTGTGGTCCGGCCTCGAGCACTTCGGCCGAGAATTCGTGGCCCATGTAGACGTCGCGGGACAGGTCGACGTTGCCCTCCACCGGCAGGCCACGCACTTGGCCGGTGAGGCCGAGCAGCTCGCGGCCGTGCTTGGCGAAGTGCAAGTCAGACCCGCATATTCCGCACGCCACAACGTCGACCAGCACTTGGCCCGGACCCGGAACCGGATCGGCGACGTCGTCGCGGCACACCATCGCGCCGTCGTGCAGTACCGCGGCGCGCATCAGGTCTTCTGGCTTTCCATTTCGCCGGCGTGTTCGCCGATCGCCTTGGCGATCGCCTCACCTGCGCGGCCGAACAGCTTGTCGCGCATGCCTTTGGCCCACTCGTGCGACGCGCGCGGCGCTTCGAGCTGACCTTTGAAGTGCGGAATCACCTTGCGTGCGAACAGCTCGTAGCAGTGGTGGGTCGCCTGCGGTGACGCCCAGTCGTGACCGAGCATCAAGAATGTGCCGAATCCTCCCGAGCGGTCCAGCAGATCCTCGATGTAGGCGATCGCGTCGTCGGGTGTGCCGATGCAGCCGCTGCCCTTGGCCGCGTACTCCTCGACGAACTCGCGCGAGCTGCGCGCGCCCTCGACGCTTTCGGCCAGCGGCACGAATCCGGCGGCACCGAAGTAGTTGACGAAGTCTTCGAGTCCGTATGTGCAGTCGTCCAGAGCCTGCTCGCGGGTGTCGGCCAGATGCATGATCCCCAGTACCCGCCAGCCGCGCCGGTCGGGTTCGTCGCGGCCGGCCTTCTCTGCTTGATCGGCCACCAGGGCCCACGCGTCCTCGATGGCCGCGTAGCCGCCCGGCACCGACATCGACAGTGACAGCAGTGACGTGCCGAGCTGACCCGCCAGCCGCGGCCCCGATGGGGAAATCATTGCTGCCGTGGAGATTTCGGGATACGGCCAGGTATACGGCCGGATGTGCAGCTGGGCGTCGCGCAGGGTGAACCAGTCGGAGTGCCTGTCGACCCGCTCGCCGGGTGCAGCCCGGAACAGGGCGAGGATGGCCTCGAGCGACTCTTGCATCATCCGACGCTGTTCCACGGGGTCGATGCCCATCATGTACGCGTCGGACGGCAGAGCGCCCGGCCCCGTGCCGAATATCGTTCTGCCGCGGGTCAAATGGTCTAGCAGGACCCACCGGTCGGCCACCATCAGCGGGTGGTGGTAGGGCAGCGAGACCACGCCGGTGCCGAGTTTGATGTGCTTTGTGCGTTCGGCGGCGGCGGCGATGAAAACTTCCGGGCAGGAGATGAGTTCGTAACCGCCGGAATGGTGCTCGCCGAACCAGACCTCGTCGAAGCCCAGCCGATCCAGCGCCACCACCCGTTCCATGTCGTACTCCAGTGCGACAGTTGGCGATTGGCCGATGGGATGAAACGGCGTGATGAACACGCCGAAGTTGAGCGGGCCCTGCATCACAACTCCAATCCGGACAAGAACTTCAGCAGCGCGTCGTTGATTTCGGCTGGCCGTTCCTGCTGTATCCAGTGACCCGCGCCGTCGACCACGATCTCTTGGTAGTCGCCGGTCACCACCTCACGCGCGCGGTCGGACCGGGTGAAGAAGCGGACAGGATCTTTTGCGCCGGTGATGAACAGCGACGGCACGGTGATGGTGGTCGCAGGGGGGTTGGCGGTCAAGTGCCAGTTGCGGTCGAAGTTGCGATACCAGTTGAGTCCGCCGGTGAACCCCGTACGACGGAATTCCTCGACGTAGTGGTCGAACTCGTCGTGAGTCATCCAGTCGGCCAGTGCAGTCGGCTTGGGCAGCCGCTCCACCCAGCCTTCAGGACCTGGCGCCAGCATGCGCGCGGCCGCGTCGGTGTCATCGGGGGATCGCGGCCCGCCGAACACCCGCAGCATGGTCTCTTCGACGTCGCGGCCCAGGTTCGCATCAGCGACGCCCGGCTCTTGGAAGTAGAGGATGTAGAAGAAGTTCTCGCCGAACATCTCTCGCCAGGTCTCGACGGGCGGCTTCTTCGAGCGCGGCACCGGCGGCACGCTCAGCCCCACCACGCCGGCCACTCGGTCCGGGTGCAGCAGCGGGAACGTCCACGCCACCATCGCGCCCCAGTCGTGGCCCACGATCACGGCGCGTTCGGCGCCGGCCTCGTCGAGCAGCCCCGCGATGTCGCCGCACAGCGCGACGATGTTGTAGTCCTCGATCGCCTCGGGCCGCGACGAGCCGCCGTAACCGCGTTGATCGGGTGCGAGCACGCGATAGCCGGCGTCGACAAGTGCCGGGATCTGGTGCCGCCACGAATAGGCGAGTTCGGGAAAGCCGTGAGCCAAAACCACCAGCGGGGCGTCGGCTTCTCCTGCCTCCACCACCCGCAGCGCTACCCGGTTCGTCTCAACTAACCGCTGGGTTGAGGTGACCACGGTCTCACCCAAGCACAGGAAGCCCGCGCGGTGAAGGGTCCGATGTGCACGCCCTGGCCCGTCGAGACTGCGCTCAGATCGCCGTTTTCGGCGGATTCGCGATCTGGACGCAGCCTCGACGGCGCCAACCGCAGAACCCGTCGGGAACATTCATTCGTTGGTCTAGCGGTAGCCTGAACTAACTCTTGAGACGCTTCGGAAGGACCTGGCCCACGCACCCGATCGCCGGCCGATACAGACGATGAACCGCAAAAACGTGATCCGCACGCTCACGGTGATCGCCGTGGTGCTGTTGCTGGGCTGGTCGTTCTTCTACTTCAGCGACGACACCCGCGGTTACAAGCCCGTCGAGACGTCGGTTGCCGTCGCCCAGATCCACTCCGACAACGTCAAGAACGCCCAGATCGACGACCGCGAACAGCAGCTGCGCCTGACACTGAAGAACGGCAATCAGGCCACCGGCGGCGCCGACAAGATCATCACCAAGTTCCCCACCGGCTACGCCGCGACGCTGTTCGACCAGCTCAACGGCAAGAACGCCAAAGTCAACACCGTCGTGAACCAGGGCAGCATGCTCGGCTCGCTGCTGATCTACCTGCTGCCCTTGCTTCTTCTCGTCGGCCTGTTCGTGATGTTCTCCCGCATGCAGGGCGGCAGCCGGATGGGCTTCGGGTTCGGCAAGTCCAGGGCCAAGCTGCTCACCAAGGACATGCCCAAGACCACGTTCGCCGACGTGGCCGGCGTCGACGAGGCCGTCGAGGAGCTGTACGAGATCAAGGACTTCCTGCAGAACCCCGGCAGGTATCAGGCGCTGGGCGCCAAGATTCCCAAGGGCGTGCTGCTGTACGGACCGCCCGGCACCGGCAAGACGCTGCTCGCGCGCGCCGTCGCAGGCGAGGCCGGTGTGCCGTTCTTCACGATTTCCGGCTCCGACTTCGTCGAGATGTTCGTCGGCGTCGGCGCGTCGCGGGTCCGCGACCTGTTCGAACAGGCCAAGCAGAACAGCCCCTGCATCATCTTCGTCGACGAGATCGACGCGGTCGGCCGCCAGCGCGGCGCCGGCCTGGGCGGTGGGCACGACGAACGCGAGCAGACGCTCAACCAGCTGCTGGTCGAGATGGACGGCTTCGGCGACCGCACCGGCGTCATCCTGATCGCTGCCACCAACCGGCCGGACATCCTCGATCCGGCGCTGCTGCGGCCCGGCCGCTTCGACCGTCAGATCCCCGTCACCAACCCCGACCTCAACGGTCGCAAGGCGATTCTGCGTGTGCACGCGGCCGGCAAGCCCCTCGCGCCCGACGCCGACCTGGACGGGCTCGCCAAACGCACCGTGGGCATGTCCGGTGCGGATCTGGCCAACGTGATCAACGAGGCCGCACTGCTGACCGCCCGCGAGAACGGCACCGTGATCACCGCCGCCGCGCTCGAGGAGGCGGTGGACCGGGTGATCGGCGGCCCCCGTCGCAAGAGCCGGGTGATCAGCGAGCTGGAGAAGAAGATCACCGCCTACCACGAGGGCGGTCACACCCTGGCGGCGTGGGCGATGCCAGACATCGACCCGATCTACAAGGTGACGATCCTGGCCCGCGGCCGCACCGGCGGGCATGCGCTCGCCGTGCCCGAGGACGACAAGGGCCTGATGACGCGCTCGGAGATGATCTCGCGGCTGGTGTTCGCGATGGGCGGACGTGCCGCCGAGGAGCTGGTGTTCCGCGAGCCGACGACGGGCGCGGTGTCCGACATCGAGCAGGCCACCAAGATCGCCCGGGCGATGGTCACCGAGTACGGGATGAGCGCCAAGCTGGGCGCAGTGCGATACGGCACCGAGCACGGCGACCCGTTCCTCGGCCGCACCATGGGCACTCAGCCGGACTACTCCCACGAGGTCGCCCGCGACATCGACGACGAGATCCGCAAACTCATCGAGGCCGCACACACCGAGGCGTGGGAGATTCTCACCGAGTACCGCGACGTCCTCGACACCCTGGCCGGCGAGCTGTTGGAGAAAGAGACCCTGCATCGGGCCGAGTTGGAGGCCATCTTCGCCGACGTGAAGAAGCGGCCGCGGCTGACCATGTTCGACGACTTCGGCGGCCGCATTCCGTCGGACAAGCCGCCCATCAAGACGCCGGGAGAGCTGGCGATGGAGCGCGGCGAGCCGTGGCCCAAACCCGTTCCTGAGCCGGCTTTCAAGAAGGCCATCGCCCAGGCCAGCCAGCAGGCCGAGGCGGCACGTGAGGCGTCTGGAAACGGCAACCGCGGCAACGGATATCCGGCCCAGCCCCAGCCGTCCCCGGCGAGCGCGGGCTACCCCCACTCGGCGGCCACCCAACCCGACTACGGTGCACCCGCCGGCTGGCGAGCCCCGGGCTGGCCGCCGCCGCAGCAGAACTACTGGTATCCGCCGCCGCAGGGCTACGGGCCATACCCGCAACAGAATCCGCAGCGCGGCCAGCCACAATCAGAGGGCGGTACACCCGACGGGCAGCATGGCGACGACCCCGGTCGCGCCGGCCCGTCGAGCAACGGCTGACAAGGACGGAGGCGTTGATGGCCCAGCCGAATGCGCGTGTCTCGGACAGCAACACGCCTGTGTTCGACCGGGAGCGAGCCGAAGCCGCGATCCGCGAGCTGCTTCTCGCGATCGGCGAAGACCCCGAACGCCACGGCCTTCGCGACACTCCGGCCCGGGTGGCACGGGCGTACCACGAAATGTTCGCCGGCCTGTACACCGACCCGGACAGCGTGCTGGAGACCACCTTCGACGAGCAGCACGACGAACTGGTTCTGGTCAAAGAGATCCCGATGTACTCCACCTGCGAGCACCACCTGGTGTCGTTTCACGGCGTCGCGCACGTCGGCTACATCCCGGGTGAGGACGGGCGGATCACGGGGCTGTCGAAGATCGCCCGGGTGGTCGACCTGTACGCCAAACGCCCGCAGGTTCAGGAGCGGCTCACCGGGCAGATCGCCGACGCGCTGATGCGCAAGCTCAACCCGCGCGGTGTGATCGTGGTCGTGGAAGCCGAGCACCTCTGCATGGCGATGCGTGGTGTGCGTAAACCCGGTGCGGTGACAACCACTTCCGCGGTGCGCGGACAGTTCAAGTGCAGCGCCGCGTCACGGGCCGAGGCGCTGGACTTGATCCTGCGGAAGTGACCGCGACCCGCGTGCAGGTGATGGGGGTCGTCAACGTCACCGACGACTCGTTCTCCGACGGGGGACTGTTCCTCGACCGGGATCGCGCCGTCGAGCACGGGCTGACGCTCGCCGCCGAAGGGGCCGCGATCATCGACGTCGGAGGTGAGTCCACCCGGCCCGGTGCGGTGCGGGTGGAGCCGCGGGTCGAAACCGACCGCGTCGTTCCCGTCATAAAAGACATTGCCGCGCAAGGCATTACAGTCAGCATCGACACCATGCGCGCAGAGGTGGCCGCCGCGGCGCTGCAGCACGGAGCGCGCATCGTCAACGACGTCTCCGGTGGCCGGGCCGACCCGCGCATGGGCCCCTTGGTAGCCGAGGCCGGCGTGTCCTGGATCTTGATGCACTGGCGCTCTGTGAGCGCCGCGCGACCCCATGAAGTCCCCGACTACGACGACGTCGTCGCCGACGTCAAGGCGGAGCTGCTTGCCAGCGTCGACGCCGCAATGGCCGCGGGCGTCGACCCGGCGCGGTTGATCGTCGACCCCGGACTCGGTTTCGCCAAGACCGCACAGCACAATTGGGCGCTCCTGCACGCGCTGCCCGAGCTCGTCGCGACCGGCATCCCGGTGCTCGTGGGTGCGTCGCGCAAGCGTTTCCTCGGTTCGCTGCTTGCCGACGACGCCGGCCTGCGGCCGCCGGCCGGGCGTGAGACGGCGACTGCGGTGATATCCGCTTTAGCTGCCCTGCAAGGCGTTTGGGGCGTTCGCGTACACGATGTGCGGGCTACCGTCGACGCGCTCAAGGTGGTCCAAGCATGGGCGGCCGGCGGTGTCTGACCGAATCGAGTTGCGTGGCTTGACCGTTCGCGGGCGGCACGGCGTCTTCGAGCACGAGCGGCGCGACGGACAGGACTTCGTCGTCGACATCACCGTGTGGCTGGATCTGACGAAAGCCGGCGCCAGCGACGATCTCAGCGATACCTACGACTATGGCGAGCTGGCCGAGCGGGCGGCAGCGATCGTCGGCGGCCCTGCCAAGAATCTGATCGAAGCCGTCGCTGCGGAGATCGCCGACGGCGTCATCGCCGACGAGCGAGTGCGCGCGGTCGAGGTGACACTGCACAAACCGCACGCGCCCATTCCGCTGGATTTCGAAGACGTCGCGGTCGTCGTCCACCGCTTCCGGCAGCGCGAGGAGGAGCCGTGACGCGCGCGGTGCTGTCCATCGGCTCCAATCTCGGCGACCGGATGGGCCGGTTGCAGTCGGTGGTCGACGCGCTCTCTGACTCGCTGGTGGCGGTGTCGCCGGTCTACGAGACCGTGCCGTGGGGCGGCGTCGAACAGGGGCCGTTCCTCAACGCCGTCGTCATCGCGGACAACCCGGACCTGGACGGGCGCGGATGGCTGCGGCTGGGCCAGCAGCTCGAGCGGTCCGCCGACCGGGTTCGAGGCCGGCGGTGGGGACCGCGCACCTTGGACGTCGACGTGATCAGCTGCCGATCGGACGGCACCGAACTCGTGGTCCGCGAACCCGACCTCACGCTGCCGCATCCGCTGGCGCATCTTCGCGCATTCGTTCTGGTGCCATGGCTTGACGTCGAGCCGGATGCGACGTTGACGGTCGCCGAGGTGGCGACACCCGTATCGCGGCTGCTCGAGGACATCGAGCCCGTCGACAAGGCCGGCGTCATGCCTACGGATCTGACACTGCGGTCGACGGTGTGACATGGGACCTACCCGCAGGCGTGACCTGACGGTCGCGGCGGCACTCGTCGCCGTCCTCGGCTACCTCGTCACCACGGCCGTCTACCCACGAGGCTTTCCGCCGATCACCGTCTGGACCGGGCTGTCGCTACTCGGCGTCGCCAGCGTGGAGGCCGCCTGGGGCCGCTACGTGAGAGCCAAGATCAACGACGCTGAGATCGGCGCCGGCCCCGGCAGACTGCATCCGCTGGCCGTCGCGCGCACCGTCTGGATCGCCAAGGCGTCGGCATGGGTGGGCGCCCTCGTGCTCGGTTGGTGGTTGGGCATGCTCGGGTACCTGCTGCCCAACCGCGGCTGGCTTCGCGTGGCCTCGCAAGACACCCCCGGCGCGGTAGTGGCGGCCGCGTGCGCGCTGGCGCTGATCGTCGCGGCACTTTGGCTGCAGCATTGCTGCGAGAAGCCCGAAGAGCCGCCCGACAACGCCGGCGCAACCGGCGATTAGAATCGCCGGGCTTCCTCGACACGCGACGTGACCTCGGCGGGTACAGTTCCGCCCATGACCGATCTGAGCCGCGGCGCCCGGTCCCGGCGCAGCGGCCGCAGGCCGGGTTGGCTCCTTCTGACGGCGTTGCTTGTCCTGGCCATTGCGGCCAGTTCGGCGCTGGTGTTCACCGACCGCGTCGAACTACTGAAGCTGGCCGTGATCCTTTCGCTGTGGGCGGCCGCGATCGCGGCGTTCGTGTCGGTGATCTACCGCAGGCAAAGCGATCTGGACCGGGCCAAGGCACGCGACCTCAAGCTGGTCTACGACCTTCAGCTGGACCGCGAGATCTCCGCCAGGCGTGAGTACGAGCTGGAAGTCGAGTCGCAGTTGCGCCGCGAACTCGCCTCCGAACTGCGCGCGCAGGCCGCCGACGAAGTCGCCGCGCTGCGGGCCGAGCTTGCCGCCCTGCGCACCAATCTGGAGCTGCTGTTCGACGCGGACCTGTCGCACCGGCCGGCTCTGGAGGAGCCGGAACGCACCACCGTGAAGGCCTACAGCGACTGGCAGCGCGACACCGAGGTCACCGATCCCGGGAAGAACATCCCGAGGTTCGTCGCGTCGCCCCACCAAGACCCTGACGACGGCAGCGAGAACGCGATCATCGACGTCCCGGAGGAACCGGCAGAACCCGAGGAGCAGCAAGTCGCCGCTGCCGAGCCGGGCCCGCCTGCATGGGTGCCGCCCGAACCCGTTGCGCCCACGACGGCGGGCAGGCACGGCACGCGTGCGGACGCCTGGCAACCGGTGAGTGCCGAAGGTCAGTGGCTGCCGCCCGGTGCGCCGGGCAGTCGCTGGACGGCCGGCAACGGCGTCTCAGCAGCTCCAGTACCGCCGCCCCCTCCGGCGGAGCCCGCCGTTGGCCGGCACCTTGGGACCACCGACGGCGGCACGCCCTCGGCGCGGCACGCCACAACGCCGTCGCAGCCAGAACCACAGCAACCCTCGGCTCGGCACGGCGGCTCCGACGATGCCCCGCGCAGCGGCGGCCACCACGGCGAGGGCCAAGGCCAGTCCGTCGCAGAACTGCTGGCGCGGCTGCAGGCCGGCGCCAGCCCCACCGGGGGCGGCCGTCGCAGGCGCCGCGACGACTGAGATACCCTGTGAGAGACCGTCCGGTACCCGCCTGGCAGGACCGGAACGACTTTCGGAAACTTTGCGAGGTTCCCTGCGATGGAGCAGCCCCCCGCTGACGGCTGGCCGCACGACCCATTGCGTCCGGCTCGACTCTCGGTAGGCGTCATCTCCGCCGGCCGGGTCGGCAGCGCGCTGGGTGCGGCGCTGGAGCGGGCCGGTCACGTGGTCGTCGCCTGCAGCGCGGTGTCGCACGCGTCGCGGGAACGGGCTGCCCGCCGGCTGCCCGAGAGCGCCGTGCTGCCCGTGCATGAAGTGGCCGGCCGTGGCGAATTGCTGCTGTTGGCGGTGCCCGACGCCGAACTCACCAGTGTGGTGTCCGGGCTGGCGGCCACCCGCGCTGTGCGGCCCGGCACCATCGTCGTGCACACCTCGGGCGCCAACGGAATCGGCGTGCTGGCGCCGCTCACCGAGCAGGGTTGCCTGCCGTTGGCTGTTCATCCCGCCATGACGTTCACCGGATCCGACGAAGACCTCACCCGGCTACCCGACACCTGCTTCGGGATCACCGCGGCCGACGACACCGGCTATGCGATCGGTCAATCGCTAGTCCTCGAGATCGGCGGCGAACCGTTCCGGGTGCGTGAGGACGCCCGCACGCTGTACCACGCCGCGCTGGCGCATGCGAGCAATCACGTCGTCACGGTGGTCGCCGATGCGTTGGAAGCGTTGCGTGCTGCGCTGTGGGGCCAGGAATTACTGGGTCAGCAACTCGTCGACGACGCACCAGGGGGCATTGCCGAACGCGTGATCGGCCCGCTGACCCGTGCGGCGGTGGAGAACACGCTGCAGCGCGGCCAGGCTGCGCTCACCGGCCCGGTGGCGCGCGGCGACGCCGCCGCCGTCGTCGCCCATCTGCGCGCACTGGCCGAGGTCGACCCACTGCTCGCCGAGGCGTACCGGAGCAATTCGCTGCGCACCGCGCAGCGCGCGCACGCCCCTGAGAAAGTCGTTGCGGCACTGAGCAATACAGGCGATCGGGCAGGCTGCGGTGACAACTAACCTGGCGAAGAAGTTCCACCCCGGTCAACTCAACGTGTACGACACGCCGAAGGCCGTGGGTGAGGTGACCCGTGCTTTGCGGCAGACCGGACGGCGGGTGATGCTGGTGCCCACCATGGGTGCGCTGCACGACGGCCATCTCGCGTTGGTGCGGGCCGCCAAGCGAGTGCCGGGTTCGGTGGTGGTGGTGTCGATCTTCGTCAACCCGTTGCAATTCGGCGTCGGCGAAGACCTCGACCGGTACCCGCGCACTCTGGACGCCGATCTGGAGCTGTTGCGCGGCGAGGGCGTCGAGGTGGTGTTCGCGCCCAGCGTCGAGGCCATGTATCCCTACGGCGCGCGTACGTCGGTGCAGCCCGGCCCGCTGGGCACTGAACTCGAGGGTGCCTCGCGCCCAACACATTTCGCCGGTGTGCTCACCGCGGTGCTCAAGCTGCTGCAGGCCGTCGCGCCCGACCGGGCGTTCTTCGGCGAGAAGGACTACCAGCAGCTGGTACTGATCCGGCAGATGGTCGCCGACCTGAACATCGACGTGCGCATCGTGGGAGTGCCGATCGTGCGCGAGGCCGACGGGCTGGCGTTGTCGTCGCGCAACCGCTATCTGTCCGCGGCGGATCGCGAACTGGCCGGTGCCCTTTCGTCGGCACTGCTGGCCGGAATGTATGCGGCATCCGGTGGAGTGGAGGCGGCGCTGGACGCGGCTCGCGCGGTGCTCGCTGAGGTGCCTGCACTCGAGGTCGACTACCTCGAAGTGCGCGGGCCCGCACTGGAACCCGCTCCCTCCCGTGGCCTGGGCCGGCTGCTGGTAGCCGCGCGGCTCGGCGACACCAGACTCATCGACAACATCGCAATCGACATCGGTGGCACCGACGGGCATTCCCCGGATGGTCCGGACGACCACCACGAATTGCCCTGGAGGAACTGATGTTACGGACCATGCTGAAGTCGAAGATCCATCGGGCCACCGTGACCCAGGCCGACCTGCACTACGTCGGATCGGTCACCATCGACGCCGACCTGATGGACGCCGCCGATTTGCTCGAAGGCGAGCAGGTGACGATCGTCGACGTGACCAACGGCGCGCGGCTGGTCACCTATGCGATCACCGGTGAGCGCGGCAGCGGCGTCATCGGGATCAACGGCGCGGCAGCCCATTTGGTGCATCCCGGTGACATCGTGATCCTGATCGCCTACGCGACCATGACCGACGCCGAGGCCCGCGAATACCAGCCGCGGATCGTGTTCGTCGACTCCGCCAACAAGCAGGTGGACCTCGGCAGTGATCCGGCTTTCGTCCCCGAGGACTTCGACTTGGTGTCGCCGCGGTAGCCATGCTCCTCGCCATCGACGTCCGCAACACCCACACCGTGATCGGTCTGATCACCGGTTCGGGTGGGCACGCAAAGGTGGCGCAGCACTGGCGGATTCGCACCGAGTCGGAGGCCACCTCCGACGAGATGGCGTTGACTCTCGACGGGCTGATCGGTGACGATTCGGAACGGCTGACCGGTGCGGTGGGACTGTCGACTGTGCCGTCGGTGTTGCACGAGCTGCGCGAGATGCTCGACCAATATTGGCCGCAGGTGCCGCACGTGCTGATCGAACCCGGTGTCCGTACGGGCATTCCGCTGCTTGTGGACAACCCCAAGGAAGTCGGCGCCGACCGGATCGTCAACTGCCTTGCCGCCTACCAGAAGTACGGCACCGCCGCGATCGTCGTCGACTTCGGCTCGTCGATCTGCGTCGACGTGGTGTCGGCGAAGGGCGAATTCTTGGGTGGCGCAATCGCTCCCGGCGTGGAGGTGTCGTCGGATGCAGCGGCGTCGCGCTCGGCGGCGTTGCGTCGCGTGGAGCTGACCCGTCCGCGCAGTGTCGTCGGCAAGAACACGGTGGAGTGCATGCAGGCGGGAGCGGTGTTCGGGTTCGCGGGGCTGGTCGACGGGCTCGTGCAGCGGATCCGCGAAGACGTCGACGGCTTCGCGGGCGACGGCGTCACCGTGGTCGCGACCGGTCACATCGCGCCGCTGCTGCTGCCCGCGATGCACACCGTGCAGCACTACGACCGCCATCTCACGCTCGAGGGGCTGCGGTTGGTCTTCGAGCGCAACCGCGACAGTCAGCGCGGCAAGCTGCGCCAAGCCCGCTGACCCTCACCTCGTTTCCGCGAGCGTGCGTGTCTGCGCACCGACACGCCGGTGCTTGGCGTACCGCAGTGCACGCTCGCGGGACCGAGGTGAGCGTCAGAAGAACGTCCGGATCAACTCGACCACCCGGCCGTCGGCGTCGACCACCGGAATCAGCTGCCACTTGTCGAAAACCGTGCAAGGGTGCGATATTCCGAACTCCAGCCAGTCGCCCACCTGCACGCGACCGCCGCCTCCGAGCCGCAGATACGCGTGCTGGTCGTTGAGCCGGGTGACGTGGCTGTCGGCAAGCGCGAGCGGCACCGGCAGCTCTTGGTCGAACGACACGTCGCGGCGGCCCATGGCCAGCACTGCCAAGCCGGGCTCCGGCGTCGAAACCACCTGCGCCCAAACGCTTATCGCGGGCACGAAACCGCACTGACCGCCGCGAGTCAGCGGCGACGTGCGCTGGTACAGCCCGTGATCGTGCGTCAGGTACGCGCCGCTGCGGATCACCGTGCGCACCGTGAGTCCACTCGGCCACCCCGTCAGCGCCTCGGCGACCAGGTCGAAATAGGTGCTGCCACCGGCGGTTACCAGCACCTCGTCGGTCTCGAAGGTCAGCCGCAGCACCGCGGCCCGCATCTCGGCGAGGAAGTCGCCGACCCGCGCCAGCGCCTGCGGGCCGACGTCATGGCCCAGCGCCGCTTCGTATCCCGAGACGCCCACCAGCCGCAGCTGCGGGCATGCGATCACCGCGCGGGCGACCTCGTCTACTTCGCCGGCGCTGCGGCATCCGGTGCGTCCGCCCGGCATTCCAATTTCCACGCAGACCTCCACAGGCCGCGTCACGCACGTCGCCAGTACAGCCGCCATGGCCCGAACCCCGGGCACCGAATCCACCCAACACACGAAGCCGAATTCAGCGTCACGTGCCAATTCGCCCGCCAGCCAACGCAATCCGCCAGCATCGACGAGTTCGTTTGCCAGGATCACATTGCGGACACCGAACGCACGGCACACCCGCGCCTGGCTGATCGTGGCCACCGTGATCGCGCATGCGCCAGCACCGAGCTGACGGGCGAACAGCTGCGGCGCCATATGCGTCTTGCCGTGCGGCGCGATCGCCACGGCCGAGCGACGGCACCACTCGGCCATCGCCGCGACATTGTGCGCGAGCGCGTCCGCGCTGAGCACGCACACCGGCCCCACCGCGCCGTCGTCGAACAGCACCGGCCGGTCGGCGCAGACCTGCCCCACGGTGCGGCCGGCCCACGACGGCGGCAATCCCTTGAACCGCCAATCGACGGGCTCGTCGGACAGCGCCGACACCGCGGCCGCGTCGATGTCCACGTCGCCTACCGACACGTCAGGTGGTCGTCCGGCACGGTCGCAGGCTGATGGCTCATGACCACGATTCGACCATGGCCCTGCCCACTGGGTGACGCTCTCGGACCGACGACAGCCCGCCCAGTCCGCAACGGGTCGATGACCTAAGCTCGCTGGTCGTGAGTCCAGAGCCCCGCGACGCCGATCTGCCGGAGCAGTTCCGGATCCGGCAGGCCAAGCGCGAGCGGCTGCTCGAGGAGGGCCACGACCCGTATCCGGTCAACGTGCCGGTCACCCACACCCTGCGCCAGATCCGCGACAAGTATCCCGACCTCCCCGCAGACGCGACCACCGGCGAGATCGTCGGCACCGCGGGCCGTGTGGTGTTTGCCCGCAACTCGGGCAAGCTGTGCTTCGCCACGCTGCAGCAAGGCGACGGTACGCAGCTGCAGGCCATGGTCAGCCTGGCCAGCGTCGGACAAGAGGCTCTGGACCGGTGGAAGTCGGAAGTCGACCTCGGTGACATCGTGTTCGTCCACGGCGAAGTCATCAGTTCACGCCGCGGCGAACTGTCGGTGCTGGCCGACTCCTGGCAGATGGCGGCCAAGGCGCTGCGGCCCCTGCCGGTGGCGCACAAGGAGATGAGTGAAGAGTCGCGCGTGCGGCAGCGCTACGTCGACCTCATCATGCGGCCGGAAGCGCGGGCCGTGGCGCGCCAGCGTGTCGCCGTGGTCCGCGCGCTGCGCAACGCGCTGCACCGGCGCGACTTCCTCGAAGTCGAGACGCCGATGCTGCAGACGCTGGCCGGCGGAGCCGCCGCCCGACCGTTCGTCACCCACTCCAACGCGATGGACGCCGAGTTGTACCTGCGTATCGCTCCGGAGTTGTTTCTCAAGCGCTGCGTGGTCGGCGGCTTCGAGCGGGTCTTCGAGCTGTCCCGGGTCTTTCGAAACGAGGGTGCAGATTCCACGCATTCGCCGGAATTCTCGATGCTGGAGACTTACCAGGCTTATGGCACGTACGACGATTCGGCCGTGATGATCCGCGAAGTTATTCAGGAAGTTGCCGACGAAGTGTTCGGCACGCGGCAGTTGACGCTCGCCGACGGTACTCCGTATGACATCGACGGACAATGGGCGTCCATCGAAATGTACCCGTCGTTGTCTGAAGCGCTGGGTGAGCTCATTACTCCCAAGACACCCGTACCGGATCTTGTCGGCATCGCGACACGACTCGGCATCGAGATCCCGACTGATCGGCCGTTCGGGCACGGCAAGCTCGTCGAAGAATTGTGGGAGCATTCCGTCGGAAACAACTTGTATGCGCCGACGTTCGTGCGTGACTACCCGGTGGAAACCACCCCGCTCACAAGGCAGCACCGCAGTGTGGCGGGGGTCACCGAGAAGTGGGACCTCTACGTCCGTGGCGTCGAGTTGGCAACTGGCTATTCGGAATTGGTGGATCCGGTGGTGCAACGTCAGCGGTTCGAGGCGCAGGCCCGCGACGCGGCCGCGGGTGACGACGAGGCGATGGTGCTCGACGAGGATTTTCTGGCGGCGATGGAGTATGCCATGCCTCCGACCACCGGCACCGGAATGGGCATCGACCGCCTCATGATGGCATTGACCGGGCTCGGAATTCGGGAGACGGTATTGTTCCCGATTGTTCGCCGACATCAAAACTGAACCTCTGCGGTAACGAGTCGGCGTTGGCTGACGACACCGATTATGGCAGATTAGTATGCCGGAGTAGACTTCCGCAGCACCACGAGGCCGCAATGTTCAGTAAGGAGCAATGTAGATAATGGCCAAGAAAGTAACCGTTACGTTGGTTGATGATTTCGACGGCGAAGCACCTGCTGACGAAACCGTAGAATTCGGCCTCGATGGCGTGACCTACGAGATAGATCTGTCATCGAAGAATGCCAAGAAGCTGCGCGACGATCTGAAGGTTTGGGTGGAAAAGGGCCGCCGAGTCGGCGGACGTCGTCGGGGCCGGTCTGGCTCCGGTCGTGGCCGTGCGTCGATCGACCGCGAGCAGAGCGCCGCGATCCGGGAATGGGCCCGCCGCAACGGCCACAACGTGTCGACTCGCGGCCGCATCCCGGCCGACATCATCGACGCGTTCCACGCGGCGACGTAATTTCAGGCGTCGCCTGACCCTCTCTTCCACCGACACCGCGTCGGCTCTTTCGCTAGGGGCGAATAGGGTGGGGCGCGGGGAGGAAACGAATCAGCGCGCCACAGCGTTCTACCTCCCGTAACGAGAGACGCACCGCAATCGGCTGGCTCCCATGGGTGGGGCAGCCCGGGCCACAGGCCATTAGAGTGGACAGCGGGTATTCGGGATCACTCAATCGATCCGCGTACTCACTGGTGAGGGAGAGCAGGTAACCACCGATGTTCGAAAGATTTACGGATCGCGCACGCCGCGTTGTCGTCCTGGCTCAAGAAGAGGCCAGGATGCTCAACCACAACTACATCGGGACCGAGCACATCCTTCTCGGGCTGATCCACGAGGGTGAGGGCGTCGCCGCGAAGTCGCTGGAGTCGCTCGGCATCTCGCTGGAGGGCGTTCGCAGCCAGGTCGAGGAGATCATCGGCCAGGGTCAGCAAGCGCCGTCGGGGCACATCCCGTTCACGCCGCGCGCCAAGAAGGTGCTGGAGCTGTCGCTGCGTGAGGCGCTGCAACTCGGCCACAACTACATCGGCACCGAGCACATCCTGCTCGGGTTGATCCGCGAAGGCGAAGGCGTCGCCGCCCAGGTGCTGGTAAAGCTCGGCGCCGAGCTCACTCGGGTGCGCCAACAGGTCATCCAGCTGCTGAGCGGCTACCAGGGCAAGGAGACCGCGGAAGCCGGCACCGGCGGCCGCGGCGGCGAGTCCGGCAACCCGTCGACATCCCTGGTGCTCGACCAGTTCGGCCGCAATCTGACCGCGGCCGCCATGGAAGGCAAGCTCGACCCGGTCATCGGCCGCGAGAAGGAAATCGAGCGGGTGATGCAGGTGCTGTCCCGCCGTACCAAGAACAACCCGGTGCTGATCGGCGAGCCCGGCGTCGGCAAGACCGCCGTCGTCGAGGGTCTTGCCCAGGCGATCGTGCACGGCGAGGTCCCCGAGACGCTGAAGGACAAGCAGCTCTACACGTTGGATCTGGGTTCTTTGGTGGCCGGCTCGCGCTACCGCGGTGATTTCGAGGAGCGCCTGAAGAAGGTGCTCAAGGAGATCAACACCCGCGGCGACATCATCCTGTTCATCGACGAGCTGCACACGCTGGTCGGTGCCGGCGCCGCCGAGGGCGCGATCGACGCTGCTTCGATCCTGAAGCCGAAGCTGGCCCGCGGTGAGCTGCAGACCATCGGCGCCACCACCCTCGACGAGTACCGCAAGTACATCGAGAAGGACGCGGCGCTGGAGCGCCGGTTCCAGCCGGTGCAGGTCGGGGAGCCGACGGTGGAGCACACCATCGAGATCCTCAAGGGTCTGCGCGACCGGTACGAGGCGCACCATCGCGTCTCGATCACCGACAGCGCGATGGTGGCGGCCGCCACGCTGGCCGATCGCTACATCAACGACCGGTTCCTGCCGGACAAGGCCATCGACTTGATCGACGAGGCCGGTGCCCGGATGCGGATCCGCCGGATGACCGCACCGCCAGACCTGCGCGAGTTCGACGAGAAGATCGCCGAGGCGCGCCGCGAGAAGGAGTCCGCGATCGACGCGCAGGACTTCGAGAAGGCGGCCGCACTGCGCGACCGCGAGAAGCAACTCGTGGCACAGCGTGCCGAACGTGAAAAGCAGTGGCGCTCAGGCGATCTGGATGTGGTCGCGGAGGTCGACGACGAGCAGATCGCCGAGGTGCTGGGCAACTGGACCGGCATCCCCGTGTACAAGCTGACCGAGGAGGAAACCACTCGGCTGCTGCGCATGGAAGACGAGCTGCACAAGCGGATCATCGGCCAAGAGGATGCCGTCCGTGCAGTTTCCAAAGCGATCCGCCGCACTCGCGCCGGCTTGAAGGACCCCAAGCGTCCGTCGGGCTCGTTCATCTTCGCCGGGCCGTCCGGTGTCGGTAAGACCGAGCTGTCGAAGGCGCTGGCCGAATTCCTGTTCGGCGACGACGACGCGCTCATCCAGATCGACATGGGCGAGTTCCACGACCGGTTCACCGCTTCGCGGCTGTTCGGTGCCCCTCCGGGCTACGTCGGCTACGAAGAGGGCGGCCAGCTCACCGAGAAGGTGCGGCGCAAGCCGTTCTCGGTCGTGCTGTTCGACGAGATCGAAAAGGCGCACCAGGAGATCTACAACAGCCTGCTGCAGGTGCTCGAAGACGGCCGGCTCACCGACGGTCAGGGTCGCACGGTCGACTTCAAGAACACCGTGCTGATCTTCACGTCGAACCTCGGCACCGCCGACATCAGCAAGGCGGTCAGCCTGGGCTTCAGCCAGGGTGGCGGCGAGAACAACTACGAGCGGATGAAGCAGCGCGTCAACGACGAGCTCAAGAAGCACTTCCGCCCGGAGTTCCTCAACCGCATCGACGACGTCATCGTCTTCCACCAGCTGACTCAAGACGAGATCATCCGGATGGTCGATCTGATGATCAGTCGCGTCGAGAAGCAGCTGAAGAGCAAGGACATGGCGCTGGAGCTCACGCCCAAGGCGAAGGCGCTGCTGGCCAAGCGCGGCTTCGACCCGGTGCTGGGCGCGCGGCCGCTGCGTCGCACGATCCAGCGGGAGATCGAGGACCAGCTGTCGGAGAAGATCCTCTTCGAGGAGGTCGGACCCGGCCAGCTCGTCACGGTCGACGTGGACAACTGGGATGGCGAAGGCTCCGGCGAAGACGCGGTGTTCACCTTCACCGGCACTCGCAAGCCGGCAAAGGATGCCGAACCGGACCTGGCGCAGGCCGGAGCGGAGTAGCGATTTCGGCGCGCAAACCTACGCTCAGCTACGGTTTGCGCGCCGAAATCGCTTGTCGCGCGATACGCTCCGCGCGTGCTGATTGTCACCACCAACGACCTTCCCGGCTGGGAGATCCAGCGGGTGTGCGGCGAGGTGTTCGGCCTCACCGTCAGGTCGCGTAATGCGTTCTCTCAGATCGGCGCGGGCTTCAAGTCCATGTTCGGCGGCGAGTTGCAAGGCATGACCAAGAACCTGGCCGAGAGCCGCAACGAGGCGATGAACCGGCTGATGGCCGAGGCCCGCACCCGCGGTGGAAACGCGATCATCGGCATGCGGTTCGACACCACCGAGCTCGGCGATACCTGGACCGAGATCTGCGCGTACGGCACCGCCGTTCAAGCCGTGCCTGTCACCGACGCTGCGAAGTACACCGCGAGCCAACTGGGTTACGGCGGCCCACAACCGCAGCAAGCGCACACGCCGGGACCGCCGGCCGGGCAGCAGCCGCAGCCCTACGGCCCGCGGTAGGGCGTCGTTGACCCCCGGGGCCCCCGCCCCTAAGCTGCCCTTTGTACTTGATGGGCTGAGGAATCTGGTGAGACTCCAGAACGGTCGCGCCACTGTTTACAGTCAGACCCGACGTCCGTCACCTCGTCCGCTCACGGGACGCTCGATCCCGAAAGGAATGTGACATGGCATCAACCGACGCCCGCACGGCATCCGCGAAGGTGCGGGTCATCGACCTGTCCGCCGCCAGAGCCGCTCTGTGGCTGGCAGGCACGGTGTTTCTGGCTCTGCTGGTGGTCTATTTCGTCGGCTTCGACCAGGGCGCGGTTTCGATCTTCGGCAGCGACAACCATGTCCACGAATTTCTGCACGACGCACGCCATCTGCTCGGCTTCCCCTGCCACTAAGGCATGGAAAAGCACCTCATAGCCCGCGGCCTCGTCGCGGGCGCTATCGGCGGTGTGATGGCTTACCTGTTCGCCCGTGCGTTCGTCGAGCCTTCCATCGGGCGTGCGATCGCCTTCGAAGACGCGCATATGGCCGGCCACGAACAGGGCGGGGAATTGTTCACCCGTGCGGTCCAACAGAACATCGGAATGGGCTTCGGGGTCGTCGCATTCGCAGTCGCGATGGGCGCACTATTCGCCGTCGCGTTCGTGGTGACGTATGGCCGTGTCGGTGACCTGGGCCCTCGGGCCCTGTCAATGACGTTGGCGGCGTGTGCCTTTGGCGTGATCGGGTTGGTGCCGTGGTTGAAGTATCCGCCGAATCCGCCGGCCAGCAGTCTGGAGGAGACCATCCGCGAGCGCTCCGGCTTGTACCTCCTGATGGTCGTGCTGTCGGTGCTGTGCGCGATCGGAGCGGTGTGGCTGGGCCGACGCCTGCTGCCGCGGTACGGCCAGTGGAGCGCGACGCTGATCGCCGTCTGCGCACATCTGGCCGTGATAACCGGCGTGATGGTGGTGATGCCCGACATCGCCGAAACGCCAGGCGATTTCCCGGCTGACGCGTTGTACGACTTCCGGCTTCACTCGATGGGCACCCAGCTGGTCATGTGGCTCACCATCGGTGTGGTGTTCGCGTCGCTGAGCGCCCGAACGCTGACCGAACAGCCGAAGATGGAACGGACGCCGAGCCTCACACGGTGAGCCAAGTCGTTCGGCTGACCTTGGTATCGCACGCGATGACCGATGCGATGGCAGCCGGGCGATTTCCGGTCGACGAGCCGGTCAACGAGCTCGGCCGCCGACAGGTGGAGCCGTTAGCTCACTGTCCCGCAACGCAATTCAACGCCTGGTCGGGGCCGGAGCGGCGGTGTCGGCAGACCGCGCAATTGCTCGGCTTGGAAACCAGGCCCGACCCGCGGCTCGCCGACCTGGATTACGGCCGCTGGCGCGGCAAAACGCTCGCTGACGTGCCGGCCGACCATCTGGCGCTATGGCAGGCCGATCCGGCCAGTACGCCGCACGGCGGCGAGTCCGTGACCGGTCTGCTGTCGCGGGTGTCCGGTTGGCTGGGCTCGCTGACTCCGTCGCGGGTTGTCGCGGTGACCCATCCAGCCGTGATCCGGGCGGCAATCCTGTTGGCCCTCGATGCGCCGCCGAAGTCGTTCTGGCGCATCGATATCGGGCCGGTCAGCCGCACGGAGATCAACCTGCGCGGCCAAGGCTGGACGCTGCGCCTGCTCTAGCCGAAGTCCACCAATCTCACGGCTGCCGCGGCAGCATCGCGAACACCTGCTTGGCGATCGATATCAGCCACGCTCCGGCGCTGGGACCGTGGAACCGCGGCCAGTTCAACTGGAAACTGACCACCCATGCCTGTGCATTGTCGTCTATGGCGTACCAGCTGAAAGTCAAGTCTCCCGGCAGATTTCCGGCCTTCGCCGCGATGTAGGGCCACTGCCGCCGATCCAGGTCGATTCCGGGGATCGCCGAGACGATGTCCCGCACCGGTGCAGCGGCCCCGACGGCGTGCCTCTGTAGCGCCGCATGCACCCGGCAGATGTCTTCGGCACTGCCGTACCACTCCGCGCCGTAAGCCGAGGCGGGCGAATGGGTGCGCTCCGGGTCCGGTTGATACGGGCGGGAATTCGTCTGCGCCAGCAGCTGAGCCCGGGCCTGCGGCTGGCCGGTGTCGACCGCGCTGCGCCACTGCTCACGCAGATCGGGCTCACCCCAGCCGACCGAGAACAACTCGTGCATGGTGGGAAACGGAGTCATGCTGCCCGGGTCGTGATGACCCGCCGCGACCAGCGCCCGTTCCACCGCGGCGGTGCCCACCTTGTCGATCAGCAGATCGGTTGCCATGTTGTCGCTGTTGGCGATCATCTTCTCCGCCGCGGTGCGCACGGAAACCTGCGCGCCCGGTGCCAGCTTTTCCAGACCCGACGAACCAACAGCCTTGGCACGCAACGTGATAGTCAGCTTGTCGTCCCACGACAGCTTGCCGGCGCTCACCGCGTCGGCGACCGCGTGCAGCACATAGAGCTTGAAAATCGATGCCAGGGGCAAAGATTGGCCGGTGTTGGTGCCGGCTACCTTCTCGCAGCGACCATCGACGACCTTGGACACCTGATAGGAGTACCGCGCCCAGGATTTGGCCAACTCGGCGTCGACGTCGGCCCAGTCGTTGATCTTGGGCTGTCGCAGTTCGGCGTGGAACTGGTCGACCATTCCGTGCTCGTCGGTGTGGATGTCGATGTCCTGGCCGGCGCCGAACGAGTTGACCAGATGAAGCTTGACGCGCCCAGCGTTGTAGTCCACCCCGGAAACCGTGAACGGCCTTTCCCACCAGAGGTTTTCCATGGTGTCCCGCACGCTGTTGACCATGTCCGGGGCGGCCAGCGTTGCCACTCCGACCGGCCCGATCGGCCAGTTGGAGTTCAGCATGTCGACGGTCTGCTTGGCGCGGAAACCCGGCGGCGTGTTCATGTTGATCGGCACGCCGGCGGTACTGCTGGTAACGCCGGACGACGCGGACGGCGTCGAACAACTGCATGCCAGGGCGACGGCCACCGCGGCCAGCGACGCTGCCGCCCGGCTCGCGCTACGACTTGGTGCCAGACCCCGCAACGTCCAACACAACCTCGAACTCCAGCAAAGACGCGCCCGTCGCCACCGGGTTGGCGCGTTCACCGGCGTGGGCATGCACCGCCGGCCCGGTGGCCCAGGCCTGAAACGCCTCTTCAGACTCCCACTGCGTCACGACGAAATAGCGGTTCTCGCCTTTCACCGGCCGCAGCAGCTGAAAGCCGAGAAACCCGGGCTGATTGTCGACGGCGTGGGCCCGGTTGGCGAATCGCTTTTCAAGTTCGGGGCCGGCGTCCGGCGGCACCTCGATTGCATTGATCTTCACCACGGCCATGGGCTCAGGCTACCGTGCGGCCATGCTGACCTTCCGCGGCGGCCACGGGCGGCCACTGGTGTTGCTGCACGGCCTGATGGGCCGCGGCAACACGTGGCGGCGCCAGGTCCCGTGGCTCACCGAACTGGGCCGCGTCTACACCTACGACGCGCCGTGGCATCGCGGCCGCGACGTCGTCGACCCGCATCCGATCAGCACCGAGCGGTTCGTCGCCGAGCTCGGTGACGCGGTGGAGTCGGTGGGCGAATCGGTGACGCTGGTGGGCCACTCGATGGGTGGGCTGCACGGCTGGTGTTTGGCCGCCGAGCGCCCCGAGCTGGTGACTGCGCTGGTGATCGAAGACATGGCTCCGGACTTTCGCGGCCGCACCACCGGGCCGTGGGAGCCGTGGCTGCACGCACTGCCGGTCGAATTCGGCTCGGCACAAGACGTGTTGGACGAGTTCGGGCCGGTGGCCGGCCAGTACTTCCTCGACGCGTTCGACCGCACATCGACCGGGTGGCGGCTGCATGGCCACGTCGAGCGCTGGATCGAGATCGCCGCGGAGTGGGGAACGCGTGACTACTGGCAGTCGTGGCGGGCCGTACAGGCCCCGGTGCTGCTGATCGAGGCCGGCGACTCCGTGACGCCGCCGGGCCAGATGCTGCGGATGCACGAGATGGCAGAGCGCGCAGACTATGTACGCGTTGCCCAGGCGGGCCACCTGGTGCACGACGAGGCGCCACGGCAATTCCGCGACGCCGTCACGGCGTTTCTAACGACGCTCGCCGAGCGCCCCTGACGCCGGCCACGACGGCTGCCGTTCGAAGCGGGTGCGGATGGCATCGAGCTCGTGCTGCATGCGGCAAGCGTCAGAGCTGTCGCCCGACAACCGGCCGCGCATCGGCGCCGACACCCGGAACTGCTCCATGCCGACGCGCAACTCGCTCGAGCGGTGCGCCGCCCAGCCCAGCAGCACCGCCACGACAAACGGCGCCATCAGGATCGAGAACGTGAGCACAGCGGTCATGGCAGTAACTCTGCGCTACTCAACATTGCGCCAACAGTGGCAGCACTGACGTATTGCGATAAAATACTGCCATGGCTTTGCGATCGGTCGCGGTGTTGATCCTGGAGAAGCTGTCGATCTTCGAGTTCGGGGTCGTCTGCGAGGTATTCGGTGTCGACCGCGAATCCGACGGAGTGCCCAACTTCGACTTCCGGGTGTGCGGGCCGCAGCCCGGACAGCCACTGGAAACGTCAGTCGGCGCGAGAGTCATTCCCGATCACGGTTTGGACGGGCTCATCGGCGTCGACCTCGTAGCGGTGCCCGCGGTGCACCCCGCGCAAGGACCCGAGCCGTACCCGCGCGAGGCGCTTGCCGCGCTGCGTGCCGCCGCCAAATCAGGCTCGACGATTCTCACCGTCTGTTCGGGCGCGTTCGTCGCCGGCGCCGCCGGGCTGCTGGACGGGCGTCGATGTACGACGCATTGGATGCACGCCGACGAGCTGGCGCGCACCTATCCGACCGCGCACGTCGACCGCGACGTACTGTTCGTCGACGACGGCAACTTGATCACCAGTGCCGGCACGGCCGCGGGTATCGACGCGTGTCTGCACCTGGTCCGTCGGGAACTCGGCAGCAAGATCACCAACATCATCGCGCGCCGGATGGTGGTGCCCCCGCAGCGCGACGGCGGTCAGCGTCAGTTCATCTCGCAGCCGGTGCCGACCAGCTGTTCTCCGGGGTTCGCGCCGCAGCTGGACTGGATACTCGCGAATCTCGACAAGCCGCACTCCGTGGCTTCGATGGCACGCCGCGCCAACATGTCGGCGCGCACGTTCGCGCGAAAGTTCGTGGAGGAAACCGGCACAACGCCGATGCACTGGGTGACCGAACAGCGGGTGCTCTACGCCAGGCAGCTGCTGGAGGAGACCGATCTGGACATCGACCGCATCGCCGAGCGGTGCGGCTTCGGCACCGCGACCCTGCTGCGCCACCATTTCCGCCGGCTGGTCGGGCTCACCCCGTCGGATTACCGGCGCAGGTTCGCCTGTCCGGATGCCTCGTGCGAGAAATCCGCTTGAGCACCAACGTTTTTCGTGCCCTCGCCGGCAAGCGCGTAACGACCGTCGGCCGTCTGCTCCACCAGCCCGTCGGCCAACAAAGATTCCAGAGCGCGATCGCGCTGCGCCTGGTCCGTCAGCCACGCGATGTCCAGCTGTGCGCGTGACACCGGAAAATCGTTGGCGCGCAAGACGTCGAGCAACCTGCCGCGCACCTGTCGGTCGGTGCCGGCGTAGGCCTGAGGACGACGGACCGGCGCCTCGACAGGCGGTCGGCCCGCCGCTCGCCACGCGCAGCCGCTGAGCGGGCACACGCCACAGCGCGGTGCCCGGGCGGTGCAGATCGTCGCGCCGAGCTCCATCAATGCCGCGGAAAACGTTGGTGCACTGGCATTCTCGGGGAGTATCGCGGCAACTTCGGCGAGATCACGACTGCTTGGCGCAGCGTCGGCGATCCCGTGGACCACACGGGCGAACACCCGGCGGACATTGGTGTCGACCACCGGAACTCGGTGACCGTAGGCGAAACACGCCACGGCACGGGCGGTGTACTCGCCGATTCCCGGCAGAGTCCGCAGCGTTTCGACGTCGTCGGGCACCACGTCGTCGTGGTCGCGGGCAATCACTGTCGCGCACTCGTGCAGCCGCTTCGCGCGGCGCGGATACCCCAGCTTGCCCCACGCCCGCAGCACATCGGCTGCACTGGCCGCCGCCGTCGCAGACGGCGTCGGCCACCGTCGCACCCAGGCTTCCCAAACCGGCTGCACCCGCGCCACCGGCGTCTGCTGCAGCATGACCTCGCTGACCAGAATCTGCCAGGGGCTCACGCCCGGCCGCCGCCACGGCAGATCGCGCTGAGCCACCTCGTACCAGCCGATCAACTCGACACTGTCGACGGTCATCTGCCGGTCCGGACGGTGGCAAGGCACAATGTCACGCATGCCGACCACGAATCCCGCGTCCGCCTGGAAGTCACTCAAGGAGGGTAACGAGCGCTTTGTCGCCGGCAAGCCCGCGCACCCCAGCCAAAGCGTCGAGCATCGCGCCAGCCTGGCGGAGGGCCAGCGACCCACTGCGGTGGTGTTCGGCTGCTCCGACAGCCGGGTGGCCGCCGAGATCATTTTCGACCAAGGCCTCGGTGACATGTTCGTGGTCCGGACCGCGGGCCACGTCCTGGACTCGGCTGTGTTGGGCTCGATCGAATACGCAGTGTCGGTCCTCGAGGTGCCGCTGATCGTCGTGCTCGGCCACGACAGCTGCGGCGCGGTCAAGGCGACCCTCAACGCCCTCGACGAAGGTGTGATCCCGCGCGGATACGTTCGCGACCTGGTAGAACGGGTCACTCCGTCGGTGCTGACCGGCCGCCGGGAAGGCCTGCAGCAGGTAGACGAGTTCGAGGCACACCACGTGCGGGAGACCGCCGCGCAGCTGCTGAGCCGGTCGACCACGATCCTGGAGCGGATCCCGACCGGCGAGCTCGCGATCGTCGGCGTGACGTACCACCTCGCCGACGGTCGGGTGGTGCTACGCCACAGCGTCGGCGAGATCGGCGAGCATCCCGCAGGAAGTTAGCCCGGCGACACGCCGAGTCACGTCGGACGGCTCACGGTGACCTGGCCTTACCGTGAGAACGTGCTGGATCTCGAACCGCAGGGCCCGCTGCCGCCGCAGATTTACTGGCGACGCCGCGCTCTCGCTGGCGGCATCGCGGTCGTCGTGATCGGCATCGTCGTCGCCGTCGTGTTCACCGTGCTGAGCAACGGCTCCGGCCCGGACACCAAACCGGCGGCCAAGCCCTCAGACGTGCCCGCTTCCCAAGCGCCCAATCCGCAGCCGGAGGTGAAGTCGCCGATCACGCCGCTGCCTCCGCCGCCGGTCCAGAACCCGACGCCCACAGCGGCTGTCATGCCGCCGCCGGTGCTGAAGGACGGCGACGACTGCCCGGACTCCACGCTTGCCGTCAAGGGCATCACCAGCCAGCCGCAGTACGTCTTCGGCGAGCAGCCGAAGTTCACGATGGTCGTCACCAACATCGGCTTGGTGGCATGCCAGCGTGACGTCGGCGCCGCTGTGCTGGCCGCCTACGTCTACTCGTTGGACAACCAGCGGCTGTGGTCCAACCTGGACTGCGCGCCATCGAACGAGACGCTGGTCAAGAAGTTCAGCCCGGGCGAGCAGGTGACCACCGAAGTGACATGGACCGGCATGGGTTCGGCACCGCAGTGCCCGCTGCCGCGTCAGCCGATCGGGCCAGGCACCTACAACCTTGTCGTGCAGCTGGGCAACCTGCGCTCGGCTCCGGTGCCGTTCATCATCGCGCCCGCACCGGCGCCGAACGAACCTCCCGCTCAAGGCCAACCCGTTCCCGGGCAGCCCGGACCGGTTCAGGCGCCGCCGGCCGGCTGAGCGGGTTCAGCCGAGCCTGTCGGCGATCGTCGACTCGGCCAGCTGCGAGAGGCCTTCGCGGATGTGCCGCGCCCACATCGCGCCGATGCCCTCGACTTTCTGAAGGTCGCCGGCGCTGGCGGCGAGCAGCCCTTGGAGCGACCCGAACGCGCGCACCAGCAGGTCGATGTGTGCGAACTGCAGCCGCGGGATTCCGGCCATTGCCCGGTATCCGCGTGGGCTCATCGGTGAGTCCTGCGCCTCCGCCGTCGATGGATAGCCGAAAACCTTCGACAGAGCGGTCAAGTCCAGCAGCTCGGTATCAGAAAGCTGGTCGAGCTCGTCGAGCGTGGAGGCCACCTGTTCGGCCGTCGGCGGCTCGGGGTTGGCGTGGTAGTCGCGCACGATCAGCTCGCGGGCCAAGTCGTTGCCGCCGACGAGTTCCTCGAGCTGCAGTTTGAGTTGGCGGCCGTCGGTGCCGAGCTCGACGACGTGCTCGTCGATCTCGAGGCTGATGCGCCGGACCATTTCCAGCCGCTGAACGACGGTCATCACGTCGCGCAGCGTGACGAAATCCTCGATTTCGGCGGTGGACAGTTGGCGGCTCACCTCGTCGAGGCGCGACTTGTAGCGCTCCAGGGTGGCCACCGCTTGGTTGGCCCTCGACAGGATGGTCGCCGAATCGGCCATCACATGCCGCTCACCCGCGACGTACACCGTCACGATGCTCATCGAATGGCTAACGGAGACAACGGGATAGCCTGTCTGAATCGCGGTGCGCTCCGCAGAGCGGTGCCGGGTTCCCGATTCGTCGGTGGGTATCGACGGGTCGGGAACCAGCTGCACATTGGCCCGAACGATGCGGCTGCCGTCGGAGGACAGCACCAACGCGCCGTCCATCTTCGACAGCTCCCGCAGCCGGGTCGGCGCGAAACGCACGTCCAGCGAAAAGCCGCCGTCACAAATCGACTCGACGCGCTCGTCGTAGCCCAGCACGATCAGCGCACCGGTGCGGCCCCGCAGTATTCGTTCGAGCCCGTCGCGCAGCGGCGTGCCGGGCGCCAGCCGGCGCAGCGTCTCGCGAAGTGCAGGGTGCGCCAACGGCGCCTTGGTGTTGTTGCTGCGGTCCGGCGTGGTCATAGCCAATGCGGCCTGTCGTCCTTCGGTGTCTGTGCTGGTTCCTTGACCGTAATCTCAGCCAGCAACGCAAGCGCGCCGTTGATGGTTTTCGCCGGCAGCACGCACATTCCCTCGGGCGCCGATTTGACGCCGTGCGGCACCAGCGCCGTGGTGAAACCCAGCCGAGCGGCCTCGGCGAGGCGGCGTTCCATGCCGGTGACCCGCCGCAGGTCGCCGGCGAGACCGACCTCGCCGATCACCACCACCGAAGACGGCAGCGGCCGGTTGCGGCACGCCGAAGCCATGGCCAGAGCAACGGCCAGGTCGGAGGACGGGTCCGTGAGGCGCATGCCGCCGACGGTCGACAGGTAGATGTCGGAGAGCAGCAGCGTCGGCATTTTGCACCGCTTGGCCAGTACGGCGCTGATCATCGCGGCACGCGACGGGTCGATGCCGCTGACCGCCCGCCGCGGCGTGGTGCCGCACGACTGCACCAGCAGCGCCTGCACCTCGCCGATCAGGGGCCGTTTGCCGTCGAGCGTGACCGTGACCGCGGTGCCCGACACCGGCTCTGGGCGCTGGTCGAGGAACAGGCCCGACGGGTCGGCGACGCACTCGATGCCGCCTTCGTGCAACTGGAAGCAGCCGACTTCGTCGGCCCCGCCGAACCGGTTCTTCACCCCGCGCACCATCCGCAGCATCGACTGCCGGTCGCCTTCGAAATGCAGCACGACGTCGACCAGGTGCTCCAGTGTTCGAGGACCCGCGATCGCGCCATCTTTCGTGACGTGGCCGACCAGGACGATCGCCACGCCGCTGCGTTTGGCCACCGCCATCAGCGCGGTGGTGACCGCCCGTACCTGGGTCACGCCGCCGGTGACGCCGTCGGTGTCGGTGGTGGACATGGTCTGCACCGAGTCGACCACCACGAGGCTCGGACGCACAGCGTCGATGTGCGCAAGCACGTTGTCGACGTCCGACTCCGCGGCCAGATACACCTGGTCGTGGCTGCAGCCGGTGCGCTCGGCGCGCATCCGGATCTGCCCGGCCGATTCCTCGCCGGAGACGTACAGCGCTCGCTGGCCGCCGCTGGCCCACTGGTGGACGACTTTCAGCAGCAGCGTGGACTTGCCGACACCCGGTTCACCGGCGAGCAGCGTCACCGATCCCGGCACCACGCCGCCGCCCAGGACCCGGTCGAGTTCGTCGACCCCGGTGGGACGGTGGCGGGTGATGTCCGCGGCGATCGACGTGATGGGCACTGCGGGCGAGCCGGGGCTCGTCGAGCGCTGCCCGCGCCCACCGGACAGCGTGGCCGCCACCTCGTCGACTGTGCCCCACGTGCCGCACTCAGGACACCGGCCCACCCATTTGGCGAAGTCGTGCCGGCACTCTGAACAGCGATATTGGGTGCGCGTCTTGGCCACGCCGAGAAGGTATCGGGCGGGTCCGACAGATCGCTAGTGACCTTCTCCAGCCGGGCCTTGCTGGCGTGGAGTTCTTTCGCCCGCGGTCACTGGCACCGACACCTTAGCCTCGCCGCTGCGCTGGAACTTGAACACGAAGTTGTAGGTGAGGCCATTGCTGACCGGCTTGTCGAGCGTGACGGTGGCGGTCGCCGTGATCGCCTTGGTCGCAGCCTGCAGCTCCTCGGCCTCCGGACCCTCCGGCTTGCCGACGATCAGCGAGCGGCTGGCCGGCACCTCCGGGTCGGACGGGCTGAGCTTCACCGACCCGATATCAGAGGTGATGCTGACCAGCCGGTCGCTCTCGGTAGCCGACTGGTTTCCGGCGACGAACAGCAAATCGACGGTCTCGCCCGGCGGCACCGCAGCACTGTTCTGGTCGGCACGGATACGCACGTCGCGCAATGCGATGTCCCCGACGCTCGCGCTGGCGCCGTTGACCGCAGGTTCCTGGGTGGCGGTCTGGGACTGCTGTCCCGCACCGCAGCCCGTCAGCGTCGTGGCGATCAGCGTCGCAGCGGCGAAGCCGAACACGGATCCGCGGGTGGTAGAGAGGTTCACAAATGCCTCCTGGTCGGCATGAACTGGCACGGATTTCGGCCGGGCACCTGGCCGCCACTGTTCGACTATGCACAGTAGTAGGTCGGTTTTTCACTGCGAAGCGGGCGGGCCACAAATCGGTGCCGACGGGTGGTCGGCGCCACTCGAGACAGCTACCTGCGGTGCAGGTCACCGGCTGTCGCGACGGCCGTCGGCAAGCATGTATTCGCCGGTCTGTCAACCCCCAATGTTCAGCCAAGGTGGCCCTGACCTGCACCGTTGTTCGACCCGTGTCGGAGGCCCGTGTTAGCATGGAGTGGCGAAAGGGGCTCGAAACAGATGATTTTCAAGGTCGGAGACACCGTTGTCTATCCACACCACGGTGCTGCGTTGATCGAAGCGATCGAAACCCGGACCATCAAAGGCGAGCAGAAAGAATATCTCGTCTTGAAGGTTGCCCAGGGTGACCTGACAGTTCGAGTACCCGCCGAAAATGCCGAGTATGTGGGTGTGCGCGACGTGGTCGGCCAGGAAGGTCTGGACAAGGTCTTCCAGGTGCTGCGGGCGCCGCACACCGAAGAGCCGACCAACTGGTCGCGTCGCTACAAGGCCAACCTGGAGAAGCTTGCCTCCGGTGACGTGAACAAGGTCGCCGAGGTCGTCCGCGACCTGTGGCGCCGTGACCAGGAACGCGGCCTGTCGGCGGGTGAAAAGCGGATGCTGGCCAAGGCCCGCCAGATCCTCGTCGGCGAGCTTGCGCTGGCCGAGAACACCGACGACGCGAAGGCCGAGACCATCCTCGACGAGGTTCTGGCCGCCGCCTCCTGACGGCTGCTCGCCCACAAAGCGGCGCCGATGACCACGGTTGCGGTCGTCCCGGCCGCAGGCTCTGGCGAGCGGCTCGGTGCCGGCAGACCCAAGGCATTCGTTCACCTCAGGGGCAGGACGCTGCTCGAACGCGCCCTCGATGGCCTGCGGGACTCGCAAGTGGTCGACGCGGTCGTCGTCGCAGTGCCCGCCAATCGCACCGATGAGGCGAAGCTGATCCTCGGCGCCGACGCGACGGTGGTCGCCGGTGGGCGGGACCGCACCGAATCGGTGCGACGTGCGCTGGCTGCGGTCGGCGAGCCGGAATTGGTGCTGGTTCACGACGCTGCCCGGGCGCTGACCCCGCCTGCGTTGATCGCGCGCGTGGTTGACGCGCTGCGGGACGGCTATCAGGCAGTGGTTCCGGGGCTTCCAGTCGCCGACACCATCAAGGTCGTCGACGCCAACGCAGACGTGATCGCGACGCCGGTCCGGTCCGGGCTGCGGGCAGTGCAGACGCCGCAGGGCTTTCGCACCGAACTGCTGCTGCGCGCGTACGAACGCGCCGAGACGGCTGATTTCACCGACGACGCGTCGATGGCCGAGAACATCGGGGCGCGGGTGCACGTCGTCGACGGCGATCCACTGGCTTTCAAGATCACCACCGCGTTGGATCTGCTGCTGGCGGAAGCTGTCGTGAGGAGACAGGCGTGACCGGCTTGCGGGTGGGGCTGGGCACCGACGTGCATCCCGTGCAAGCGGGCCGGCCGTGCTGGCTGCTGGGACTGCTGTTCGAGGACGCCGACGGGTGCAGCGGCCATTCGGACGGCGACGTCGCCGTGCATGCGTTGTGCGACGCGCTGCTATCGGCCGCGGGCCTCGGCGACATCGGCGCTGTCTTCGGTGTCGACGATCCGCGCTGGGCCGGGGTCACCGGCGCCGAGATGCTCGGGCACGTGCGGGGCGAGCTCGCCAGCGCGGGTTTTCAGCCCGTCAACGCCGCTGTGCAGGTGATCGGCAACCGGCCCAAGGTCGGGCCACACCGGCAGCGCGCGCAAGAGCTGCTGTCGGATCTCTTGGGCGCGCCGGTGTCGGTGTCGGCGACGACCACCGACGGGCTCGGCTTGACCGGTCGCGGTGAAGGTTTGGCCGCGATCGCGACAGCGTTGGTCATCGCCCGCGAATAGGCCGGTAAGCTGGCACGTCGTGACCGATCGCGCTCAGGCTGTCGGGTCGGCCGCCCCATCGGCTAGGCCTCCCGCCATGCGGCTGTACGACACCTACGCCGGTGCCGTCCGCGATTTCGTGCCGCTGCGCGACGGGCACGTGTCGATCTACTTGTGCGGCGCCACCGTGCAAGGCCTTCCCCACATCGGGCACGTCCGCAGCGCCGTCGCGTTCGACGTACTGCGCCGGTGGCTGATGGCACACGGCTATGACGTCGCATTCATCCGCAACGTCACCGACATCGACGACAAGATCCTGATCAAGGCCGCTGATGCCGGCCGGCCCTGGTGGGAGTGGGCCGCCACGCATGAGCGGGCCTTCACCGCCGCCTACGACGCGCTGGGCGTGCTGCCCCCGTCGGCGGAGCCGCGGGCCACCGGCCACATCACGCAGATCGTCGAGTTGATCGAGCGGCTGATCGAACGCGGCCACGCCTACCGCTCGGAACGGGAAGGCGACGCCGACGTGTACTTCGACGTGTTGAGCTTCCCCGACTACGGCAAGCTTTCCGGCCACCGGATCGACGACGTCCACCAAGGCGAGGGCGTCGGCGCGGGTAAACGTGATCAGCGCGACTTCACGCTTTGGAAGGGTGCCAAGCCGGGCGAGCCGTCGTGGCCGACACCGTGGGGCCGCGGGCGTCCCGGATGGCACTCGGAATGCGTCGCCATGGCACACGAATACCTCGGCTCGGAATTCGACATCCATTGCGGGGGAATGGATTTGGTGTTTCCGCACCACGAGAACGAGATCGCGCAGGCGTGCGCGGCCGGCGACGGCTTCGCCCGGTACTGGCTGCACAACGGCTGGGTCACCATGGGCGGGGAAAAGATGAGCAAGTCGCTCGGTAACGTGTTGTCCATTCCTGCTGTGCTGCAACGTGTTCGGCCCGTCGAGTTGCGGTATTACCTGGGCAGCGCGCACTACCGGTCGATGCTCGAGTTCTCCGAGACGGCGCTGCAGGATGCCGTCAAGGCCTACACGGGGATCGAGGATTTCCTGCACCGGGTCCGCACCCGCGTCGGCGCGGTCGTGCCGGGCAAGTGGACAGCGGGGTTCGGGGCGGCGCTCGACGACGATTTGTCGGTGCCGATCGCGCTGGCCGAGATTCACAACGCTCGTGCCGAAGGTAACCGGGCGCTCGAGTCGGGCGATCACGAGACCGCCCTGGCCCGGGCCGGCGAAATACGCGCGATGATGGCGGTTTTGGGCTGTGACCCGCTCGACGAGCGATGGGAGACCCGCGACGAGACGTCGGCCGCGCTGGCCGCCGTGGACGTGTTGGTGCAGGCCGAACTCGAGCGCCGTGAGGCGGCACGGGCCCAGCGGAACTGGGCACTGGCCGACGAGATCCGCGACCGGCTGAAGCAGGCCGGCATCGAGGTCACCGACACTGCCGACGGGCCGCAGTGGACCCTGACCGACGGTCACAAGTAGATGGCCGGAAACTCCCGGCGCCGCGGCGCGGTACGAAAGCCCGGCACCAAGAAGGGGCCCACCGTCGGCTCCGGGGGCGTGCGCCGGCGCGGCCTCGAAGGGCGGGGTGCCACGCCGCCCGCTCACCTGCGACCGAACCACCCGGCGGCCAAACGTGCTGCGGCCAAGGAAAAGTCGCGTCGCACCGGAAAGAAGACCGACGACACCGAGATCGTCCTCGGCCGCAACCCGGTGCTGGAATGCCTGCGGGCCGGAGTGCCGGCGACCGCGTTGTATGTGGCGCTCGGCACCGACGCCGACGAGCGCTTGACCGAATCGGTCCGGCGCGCAGCAGATTCCGGAATTCCGATTCTGGAAGTGCCGCGCACCGATCTGGACCGCCTCAGCGCCAACGGGCTGCATCAGGGCATCGCGTTGCAGGTGCCGCCGTACCAGTACGCCCATCCCGACGACCTACTGACCGCGGTTCGCGACGCGTCATCACCCGCACTTCTCGTGGCGCTCGACAACATCTCCGATCCCCGCAACCTCGGGGCGATCGTCCGGTCAGTCGCAGCCTTCGGTGGCCACGGTGTGGTGATCCCCCAGCGGCGCAGCGCGGCCGTCACCGCGGTGGCGTGGCGCACCAGCGCTGGTGCGGCGGCACGCGTGCCGATCGCTCGGGCGTCGAATCTCAATCGGACACTTCGGGATTGGGCCGCGAGCGGGCTTTTCGTCGTGGGGTTGGACGCTGACGGTGACACGACGATCGACGATTTGGACGCCGCCGGCGACATGGTGATCGTCGTCGGCTCGGAGGGTAAGGGGTTGTCGCGGTTGGTCCGCGAACACTGCGACGCGGTGGTGTCGATTCCGATGGCCGGGCCCACTGAATCGCTGAACGCCGCCGTCGCCGCCGGTGTGGTGCTGGCCGAGGTCGCACGCCAGCGCCGCCGCTAGCTTTTCAAGAGGGCAGCTGTCACGTCCCCAGGACGTGCAACCCTGCCCACAGCGCCAGCACCGCCAACACCAAAGTGATCGGCACCGTGCACAAACCGAGGCGGACGAAGCGCCCGATGCCGTCCTCGGCGGCGTTGTCGCGCAGCACATTTCGCCACAGCAGGTTGGACAGCGAGCCGATGTAGGTCAGGTTGGAGCCGACATTCGTGCCGATCAGCACCGCGAGCACCGACGCCGCGCCGCCGCCGCCGACAAGAGGCAGCAGCAGCAATACCGCGGGAAGGTTGTTCACGAGATTGGACAGCACCGCGGCGATTGCCGCCAACGCGAGCAGCGCAGGCAATCCGCTCCCGCTGGGCAGCAGATCTCGTGTCGCAGTGTCGAGCCCGTTGACCATCGCGGCCCGCACCACGACCGCGAGCGCCAGCACGAAAGCCAGGAACGGCACATTGGCTGCACGCACCACCTCCGGCAGCGTGCCCGTCCGCCGGATCAGCCCCCGCACTGCCAGCACGGCTGCGCCCGCACAGGCCACCCATGCTGGCGACACCCCCGCCAGCGACGTCACCGCGAACCCCGTCAGCGTCACACCCAGCACCGCCAGCGCGAACACCGGCACTTGCGGGCGGTCGGGAAGTTCGTCGGCATCCGCCGGCGCGGACAGGTCGCTTGCGAAAAAGCGCCGAAAGACAAGGTATTCCGCGGCAATCGCTACCAGCCACGGCGCCGTCATCAGTGCCGTGAACCGGGTGAACGACACCCCGGCCGTCGTGAACGCCAACAGGTTGGTCAAGTTCGACACCGGTAGCAAAAGCGACGCGGTGTTGGCCAGATGAGCGCTGGCATAGCTGTGCGGTCGGGCCGGCAGCCGCAGCATGCGGGCAGTGGCCAGCACTACCGGCGTCAGCAGCACGATCGTCGCGTCCAAACTCAGCACCGCGGTGGTCAGCGATGCGATCACGAACACCTGGCGCAGCAGCCGCCGGGGCTGTCCCGCGCTGCCGCGTGCCATCACCATGCCGGCCGCCCGGAACACACCCTCGTCGTCGCACAGCCGCGCCAGCACCAGCACCGCAGCAAGGAATCCGACAACCGGCAGAAGTCGGGCCACCTCGTCGACCGCATCGCGCAGCGAAAGTGCACCGACCGCAATCAACAGCACAGCCGCGGGCACCGCCACGACGTCCTCGGTCCATCCCCTCGGGCGCAGCAACGCGAACGTCAGCACCACGGCCAGCAGCGCCAGCGAGAGGAACAATCGCCAATCCGCCTCAGGCCCAGGGGTCTTCAGGCTGCCACAACACCGGCAGGTGCAATGCCACGTCGTCTGCCGCGGCGAGCCGCGACAGCACCCGAATGGTGGTATCCAGATCGTCGGCGGCATACGGCAGCGCGCGGATCGGCTCGGTGAGCGGGCGGAAGAAGTCGTCCCAGTGGATCAGCACCACCCGATGGGCGCCGACGGCACGCACCACTTCGTTCCAGTAGTCGACCAGGTATTGCTCGGGCAGTACCCCGAGCTGTCCCACGCCCAGATAGACCACATCTGCCCGCTGTCCGGCCAGCGCGCCCTCGACGAACCCGGCGCTGCCCTGTACCAGCAGCCGACGATCCGTTGGCCGGTGACGAATCAGCACGGACCATGCCTCGCCGCATTTGTAGGCCGACGCCTTGACCGGCGGCACCACAGGTTCGGTGATCACGCCCGGAAACCGGTCGGGCGGTGAGTGTTTCGACTCGATCAGCGTCACTTCGTACGCACCTAGGGTGATCGGCTCACCTGAGGTCGCGACGACGACGCGGTCGTCGGGCAAGCCGTAGCCGCGGCCGATGTTGGCTGCCGACTCACCGCCGACGAGCTTGGCGTCGGTGCGTGCGGCCACCACCGCGGAGTCAAGCGCATGGTCGTAGTGGGTGTGCACCGGAATCACCGCATCCAGTTTGCGGACACGGGTTCGTTCGAGGCAGCCGATGATCCGCTCCAGCGACGGTTCCACCCGCCGCAACACCACGGTGGCCAGGCTCGGCCGCGAGAAGAACCCGTCGGTCATCAGCGCCGAAGTGCCGTCGCTGACGAGAAGTGTCGCCACGCCCAACCACGTCACCGATAGAGGAGCGTCGGCCTCGGCGGGCGGCACGTCGAACCGCTTGGTGAAGTCCTCGACGAACGGACGGCCGAGCTTGAGGCGCATGGGTCAACCCTACGGCGAATTCCGCGACGCCGGTTCTGGGCGGCGGATCAGCCGGCCGGGGCGAGCATGTCCTTCCACGCGTCGTCGGCGCTGTTGGCGGAATCCTTCACGCTGTAGCGCGAGCCGTCGGGGGCGACGACCTCGCCGTTCTGCGGGTTGTAGATCGCAGTGGGAAGCTGCGCCGGTGTGTAGCCGCACGGGTTCGGCTGCTGGCCGCTGCACACCACACTGCCCTGACCGGGCCGCGACAGCGGATCGCTGATCGGCATCGGTGGACGAATCATGTTGGCGGGCAAGGGATTCAGGCCGTTGTTGACGCTGGGCGCCGGGATCACCCGACCCGGCTCCACCGGCTGGTCACAGCGCGCCGCCGGTGCCGGACAGGTCAGGATCTGGTTCGGATCGCCGTACCACGGGTTGGTGCCCATCGGCACATACGGCTCGTTGCTGCGGCACTCCTGCGGCGACGCGGCCCGCTTACCCGGCACGTCGGCGCACGGATAGTTACGGGCTCCGCGTACCGCGAGACCCTGGTAGTCCTTAGGGATCTTGCAATAGATCCCGGTCGGCAACGGGGCCGGCGAGGTGTCGGCAGGCGCCCGCCACTGCGACGGCGGCAAAAAGCCGGTCAGGCACGGCGGCGGACTGTTGAGGGCAGCACCGAAACCCGGCGGCACAGCCTGCAATGTCAACGCAGAGGCGCCGATTCCCACGAACAACGGCCCGAGCGCGAAGTTGATGATGCCGTAACCCGGAAAGACCGTCCCTGCTTCAAGCTGACTCGCGCTCTGGGGGAAGTAGACGAACGCCTGTTCCACGCCCTTGTGGTAGCGCTTGAGCAAGTCGATGACGATCTCGAGGTTGGCCAGTGTCTGGGGCAGCGAGTCACGCACATCGGAGAACACCGAGTTGAGTTGATCGGCAGTGGGCGCGGCCTGCTGCAAACCGCTGCGCAGCGCCGCGTCCTGCTCAGCGGCTTGGGTGCCGATCGCGTTCAGGTTCGCCGCCCAGGTTTCGATGTTGTCGCGCGAATTCACCTGCGAATCCAGGATCGGCGACGAGTTGGCGATGATGTCGTCGACGGGCTTCAAGTTGTCGCGAAAGTCGCCGGCAATCGCGGTGGTCGAATCCACCAGCCGCTGCAGCGCCGGCCCCAGCCCACCGACGGCCTGCGACGTCTCGTCCAGCAACGTGGCGATCTTGCCCGCCGGCAGCGCCGCCAGCCCGCGATTAGCGGCGTCAAGCGCCGGGCCGACGTCGGACGGAATCGTGGTCTTGGTGATCGTCTGACCGTCCAGGAAGTGTTTACTGGAGTCGCCGCTGGCGGAGACGATGTCGACGTACTGCTCGCCGACGGCCGTCACGGAATGCACGTTTGCAGAAGCGTCCAGCGGCAGCTTGTACCGGTTGTCGATGCTCAGCGTGGCGCGCACCCCACGCTCAGTGGGCTGGACGTCGGTCACCCTCCCGATCATCGCGCCCCGGTATGTGACGTTGGCGGTCTCGTAGAGGCCACCGGATCTCGGCAGATCGACGTACAGCGTGTACTGGCCGATGCCTACGCGCTGTGGCAGGTGAAGGTAGTGGAAGCTCAACGCACCGAGCGCCAGCAACGTCAGCGCCAGAAAGATCGCGAGCTGAAGGCGAATCAACGGCGTCAGGATCGGGTCGCCTTGGCCCGTCCACCGCATCGGTTCCTCCTCGCCTCAGGCCGAGCGACGGGGGCGCTTCCCGTGTGCGGGGGACACCGGTGTCTGACCTCGCGATGAGTCGGAACTGTACCCGATGACGGTAACGCGCACGCCGCAACGGACAAACTATCGTGACCGTGGATTCGACGTTCTCTCGGGTTCAGACGAACGGTTGCAGTGTGACGCCGTCACCGATCAGTCGTTCCCGCACCGCGACGGCCAACTGCACCGCATCAGGCGAATCACCATGTACGCAGATGGATTCCACGTTTACCGGGATCACTGAACCGTCGATCGCGGTCACCTCTCCGCGCATCACCATCGTCGACACGCGCTGCGCCACCGTGTCCGGGTCGTGGATCACCGCACCCGGTTCGCGACGGGACACGAGTTGGCCGTCGGGCCGGTAGGCGCGATCCGCGAACGCCTCAGCGACACAGCGCAATCCGAGCGCAGACGCCGCCTCGAACAGTGCCGACTGCGCCAGGCCCAGCACCGGTAGCGAATCGTCGACCGCATGCACCGCCTCGGCGATCGCCCGGGCCTGGGTCTCGTCGGTGACGGCGGTGTTGTACAGCGCCCCATGGGGTTTGACGTACGAAACTTTCGAGCCTACCGCGTGAGCGATCGCCTGCAGCGCACCGATCTGATAGATCACGTCGGCGGTCAGATCCGGTGCGGCGACGTCGATGTAACGGCGACCGAAGCCCGCTAGATCGCGATAGCTGACCTGCGCGCCGATCCGTACACCTTGTTCGGCCGCTGCGCGGCAGGTCCGGACGAGCCCGGCCGGATCGCCGGCATGAAATCCGCAAGCTACGTTCGCGCTTGTGACCACCTGCAGCATCTGCTCGTCATCGCCGAGCCGCCACACCCCGAACCCTTCGCCGAGGTCGGCGTTCAGATCGACGGTTCGCTGGGCGGCCGACACAAGTGCAAGCCTAGGTGTGCGCCGGTGACCGGTGTCGACGTTCGACGAGCCAACACACCACGAAAATCGCGAACGAGATGGTAGTGACGAATACCGAGATCGGCACACCCGGGGCCAGCGACAGCACGATGCCACCCACCGCAGCGAGCTCCGCGAACAGCACCGACACCGCAATGGTGGGCATCGGCGCCGAACATACCCGTGCCGCCGCTGCGGCAGGAGTGATCAGCAGGGACATGACCAGCAGGGCGCCGACGATCTGTACGCCCTGCGCAGCGACGACGCCCACCAGCGCCGCGAACACAATGCCCAGCACGCGCACGGGCACACCGCGCGCCGCGGCCACTTCCGGGTCGACGGTCGCGAACAGCAGCGGCCGGTATGCGACCACGAGCACGATCGCGAGAACCACAGCGACGACGACCAATTGGGCCAGACCGGAATACCCGACCCCGACGATCTGGCCTGTCAGCAGTGCGAAACTGGTCCCTGCCCGACCGGGGTAGAGGTGGATGAACAACACCGCCAGGCCCAAACCGAAGGCCATCACCACACCGATGGCTGAGTCGCGTTCTCGCGCACGCTGTCCCAACACGCCGAACAGCACCGCGGCGATCAGGCTTCCGAGCAGCGCGCCGACTCCGACGTTGAAGCCTGTCAACAGCGCGAACGCCGCTCCCGTCAACGACAATTCGGACGAACCGTGCACCGCGAACGACATCTGCCGCATGACGATGAACGGCCCGATCAGCCCGGCCGTCAATGCCAGCAGCGCGCCGGCCACGATCGCCTGCTGCACGAAGTCGCGGCTCAGCAGGTCCGCCGTGACGTGGAGGTCGAACAGCTTGTCCAGCACGCGAGCGATGTTGTCACTCATGGCAATAGCTCCGGTTGCCCACCACCACGTATTGCCCGCGTATTCGCAGCACGTCGACGTCGGCGCGGTACAGCTTCGAGAGGTTCTCGGTGGTCATCACCTCGTCCACGGTGCCGACGCGGAACCGGCCGTCGACCAGATACAGCACCCGGTCGACGAAGGGCAGCACGGGGTTGATGTCGTGGGTGACGAACAGCACCGCAGTCGCCGCGTCGCGCCGCCGCTTGTCGATCAATGCCGAGACCTGTTGTGCGCTGGCCGGATCGAGGTTCAGCAGCGGCTCGTCACACAGCAGCAGAAGGGGATCTCCGGCCAGGGCCTGAGCGATCCGCAGCCGCTGCAGTTCGCCGCCGGACATCACCGAAAGCGGCACCTTGGCCAGGTGCTCGGCGCCCACCGCGGCAAGCGCGCTGTCGACGGCTGAGTCGTGCTGCCGCCGGACCGTTCGGCGAAATGTCCATCCCCAGCGGTGCCCGTCGACCCCGAGCCGCACCAGATCAGCGCCGCGCATCGTCAGGCCGCGCTCCGCGCCCCGATGTTGCGGAATGTAGCCGACGGTGCTGCGTCCCGACGAAACAGGCCGCCCCGCAATAGAAACCGAGCCGGTCGTCAACGCAAGATGGCCCGTCAGTACCTTGAGCAGTGATGTCTTTCCCGAGCCGTTGGGGCCCAGCACGGCGACGAAATCGCCACGGTCGACTGTCAGATCCAGGCTTTTCCACAGCACACGCTCGCCGAAGGCCAGGCCGGCGTCGCTGAGCTGGACGAGGGGCGCGCTCACTGGCGGTACGCGTCGATCCGCTGCAGCGCCGCGCTCAACTGCTCGACGGTGTGCTGTTGCCACGACACGTAATCCGTTCCGGCGGGCAGCGTCTCGCGTACCTCCACGACCGGCACGCCTGCCGCGTTCGCCGCATCTACCACCCGCCGCGTCACCGACGTGTCGGTTTGCGGGTTGGACAACACGACCTGCACGCCGTGGGAATTCAGCAGATCCAGCACTGCCGCGATGTCGGCTGGCGCAGGATCGGCGTCGGCGGTCACCGCTTTGTAGTAGCCCTCCGGCGTCTTGTCCACCAACCCCGCCGCCACCTGAAGATAGTGGGCGACATCTTCGGTCGCGATCACCCCCGCACCGCGGTGTGCGGCGGCGATATCGCGCTCGGTGGCGGAGATTGCGCGGAGTTGGTTCGTGAACTTGTCGGCGTTGGCGCGGAAGTCGGCGGCGTGAGCGGGATCGGCGGCGCCCAGTTGGTCGGCGATCGCGGCAGCCACCCGGCTGACAGTGTCGAGGTCGTAGAAGACGTGCGGATTACTTCCCGGCTGATACCCGCCGACCGCGAACGCATCGATGCGCTTCACCGCGCCGTTCTGCTGCAGCACCGGCGCGACGAACGCGTCATAGCCGCCTCCGTTGTAGACCACCAGCGCAGCGTCGGCGATCGCGGCGGCGTCGGCGGGGCTGGCGTCATAGGAGTGCGGGTCTTCGGCGGGGTTATCGATGATCGCCCGGACCTGCACATGCTCGCCGCCCACTGCTGCGGCGACGGACCCCCACACCGTGGTCGACGCGACGACGCTGAGCTTGTGCGACTGCTCGGGCGACGGCGTGCACGCGGCGACGGCAAGCACGACCGCAGCCAGCCACACCATTACCCGACGCATTCCCTCGCCTCACTTAAATGAAAACCGTTTCCATTAATGTAGCGCATTCCGGTGAACGGATGCGCTAACGTCGGAGAACATGGCCAGGACGGGCGGGCACCGGCGGCGGGCCACGCTGGATTCTCTGGCCGCCGAGCTCAACGTCTCGCGCACCACGATTTCCAACGCGTACAACCGACCGGATCAATTGTCGGCCGATCTGCGTGAGCGGGTGCTGCAAACCGCGAAGCGACTCGGCTATCCGGGTCCCGATCCGGTGGCGCGCTCGCTGCGGACCCGTAAGGCCGGCGCGGTCGGCCTGGTGCTCACCGAGCCGCTGAACTATGCCTTCAGCGATCCCGCGGCGGTGAGTTTCGTCGGCGGGCTGGCGGAGTCTTGTGAACAGGTGGCCCAGGGGCTGCTGCTGGTGGCGGTCGGGCCCGCACGCAGCATCGCCGAAGGGTCGCACGCCGTGCTCAGCGCGGGTGTGGACGGCTTCGTCGTCTACTCGGTGGCCGACGACGACCCCTATCTGCAGGTGGCGCTCGAACGCAACCTGCCTGTGGTCATCGTCGACCAGCCCAAGGACGTCGCGGGTGCGTCGGGTGTGTGCATCGACGACCGGGCGGCGATGCGGGAACTCGCGGATTACGTTGTGCGCCTTGGGCATCGGGACATCGGCCTGCTGACCATGCGGCTGGGTCGTGAGCGCACGACGGCGGCCGCGTCGGTGGCGACGCCAGAGCGGTTGCGCTCAGCGCGTTTTCATGTGCAGCGGGAACGCATCAACGGCGTGCGCGACGCGATGGCGGCCGCCGGCCTCGATCCCGACTCGCTGACCGTGGTGGAGAGTTACGAGCACCTGCCGACGTCGGGTGGCGCGGCCGCAGAGGTGGCGCTCGAAGCCAACCCACGCATCACCGCACTGATGTGCACCGCGGACGTGCTGGCGCTGTCGGCGATGGACTACCTGCGAGCGCGCGGCGTCTACGTGCCGGGGCAGATGACCGTCACCGGCTTCGACGGCGTGCCGGACGCATTGCGTCGGGGGTTGTCCACCGTCGCCCAGCCGAACCTCGAAAAAGGCCGTCTGGCAGGCAAACTCCTGCACACACCGCCGCGCAGCGGGCTCCCGGTCAACGAGGTGCTGCCCACGGAACTGGTCCGCGGCCGCACTGCCGGACCTCCGGCCTGACCGCTCGACCGGTCAGATCTTGGGGTGGTCTTCGTCGCCGATCAGTAGACGCACGGCCAGATCCAGCCGCTTGCTCACATCGGTGGCCGAGGCCCGCCGGGTCAGCCATGCGAGCAGATTGGACAGCCACACGTCCGAGATGACCCGGGCGATGTGGTACTGGTCCTCGGTCGGCTCGCCGTCGCTCATCGCCCGCGCGAACATGCTGTCCATCAGCTTGCCGACGTGGTCCACCTCGCCGGCCGCGGACGCGTCGGCGAATACGAACGCCCGCGTCATCGCCTCGGTCAACAGCGGGTTGCGCTGCATCGCCCGGTTCAGCCGGCTGATCATCTGGTGCAGCCGCTGATAAGGCGTGCCGCCGCCCAGCGACATCCGGTCCGTTTTGGCGTCGATCCGCTCGAACTCCCGCCCCAGCGCAGACACCAGCAGATGCACCTTCGACGGGAAGTACCGATACAGCGTTCCCACCGCCACGTCGGCCCGCTCGGCCACGGCGCGCATTTGCACCGCTTCGTAACCGCCCTTAGAGGCGATAGCCAACGTGGCATCCAAGATGCGCTTGCGACGCTCCCGCTGAGCCTCCGAGCCGAGTTCGGACTCGGCCAGGGCGGCCACCGTCAGAACCTGGGGCTGACGCGGTTCGCTCGACGAGCCGGAACTGGCGTGTGCTGGCGTCGACATGCGGCAAGCGGCTCCTTGTCTTCGTCTACGAGAAGAAACGATACGCATTCCGGCCGTGGATTTCTCGCCGGGAATCGGCCCGCCTACGCTCGTGTCCTGCTCGGATGCATGCCGGTTCGCCAACCGGCACCCGTACTATTAGAACACGTTCTAGTAGGCTGCACGTGTCTTTACCTCACGGCTTAGGAGGCTGACCGTGGCAGCAGCGTCTCCAACTCGGGCAAGCAGCTCGTCGGACGACCAGGCCGCCGCCAGAGAGCTGGTGCGGTCGTGGGCACCGGGGTCGGGGGCCGTCGCGGCCGCGCGGGCCGTCGAGCAAGGTGACCCGGATGCCTGGCAGAAGCCGTTCCGCGGGCTGGCCGAACTCGGCTTCTTCGGGGTGGCGGTGCCCGAGTCACTGTCGGGCGCCGGTGCCGGCGTCGCGGACTTGTGCGCGATGCTCGAGGAGGCCGCCTATGCGCTGGTCCCCGGGCCGGTGGCCACCACCGCGCTGGCCACGCTGCTGCTTGACGACGAACACGTGCTCGCCGAATTGATGTCCGGACAGCGCAGCGCCGGCGTCGCTCTCGACGGCGACCTGAGCGTCGGCGACGGTCGTGTCAGCGGCACCCTGCCGGTTGTGCTGGGCGGCAGGGCCGGCGAGTTCGTCGTGGCCGCGTCCGGCGAGCAGTGGCTGCTGATCGACACCAGCGCCGACGGCGCGACGGTCGAGGTGCTGACGGCCACGGACTTCTCGCGTCCGCTGGCGCGCGTCGTGCTGGACTCTGTACCGGCGGTGACGCTGTCCGTCCCTGGTCGGCGCGCGCACGACCTCGCCGCCACGGTGCTCGCCGCCGAGGCCGCTGGGGTGGCCCGCTGGGCGCTGGACACCGCCACCGAATACGCGAAGGTCCGCGAACAGTTCGGCAAGCCGATCGGCAGCTTTCAGGCGATCAAGCACATCTGCGCGGAGATGCTGTTGCGGGCCGAGCAGGCGTCGGTGGCAGCGGCCGACGCCGCCCGGGCCGCCGACTCTGACGACCGGCAGCTCTCGGTGGCCGCGGCCGTTGCAGCTGCCGTGGGAATCGACGCCGCCAAGGCCAACGCGAAGGATTGCATACAGGTGCTCGGCGGCATCGGGATCACCTGGGAGCACGATGCGCACCTGTATCTGCGTCGCGCACATGCCATTTCGCAAGTGCTCGGCGGTCGGTCGCGCTGGCTGCGCCGGGTCGCCGCCCTCACCCGCGACGGGGTACGCCGCGAATTGCACATCGACCTCGAGGCCGTCGAGGACCTTCGGCCGCAGATCAGAGCCGCGGTCGCCGAGGTGGCGGCGCTGCCCAAGGAGAAGCGTCAGTCCGCGCTGGCCGACTCGGGTCTGTTGGCGCCGCACTGGCCCAAGCCGTACGGCAGAGACGCCTCGCCGGCCGAGCAGTTGCTGATCGACCAGGAGCTGGCCGCGGCCGGGGTCGACCGCCCTGATCTGGTGATCGGCTGGTGGGCGGCGCCGACGATCCTCGAACACGGCAGCCCGGAACAGATCGAGCGCTTCGTGCCCGCGACCCTGCGCGGCGAGCTGACCTGGTGCCAGCTGTTCAGTGAACCCGGCGCCGGCTCGGACCTTGCCGCGCTGCGCACGAAAGCCGTTCGCGCAGAAGGGGGTTGGCGGCTCACCGGGCAGAAGGTGTGGACGTCGGCCGCGCACAAGGCGCACTGGGGGGTGTGCCTGGCGCGCACCGATCCGGACGCCCCGAAACACAAGGGCATCACCTATTTCCTCGTGGACATGAAATCCGAGGGCATCACGATCCGGCCGCTGCGTGAGATCACCGGCGACGAGCTTTTCAACGAGGTGTTCTTCGACGACGTGTTCGTGCCCGACGAGATGGTGGTCGGTGAGGTCAACGACGGCTGGCGGCTGGCGCGCACCACGCTGGCCAACGAACGTGTCGCGATGGCACACGGCACCGCGCTGGGCAATCCGATGGAGCAGCTGCTGGCGACGGTTTCGCAGGCCGACCTCGACCCCGCCGAACAGGATCGGCTGGGTGCGTTGATCGTGGCGGCGCAAGTGGGCTCGCTGTTGGATCAGCGGATCGCCCAACTGGCCGTCGGCGGCAAGGATCCGGGCCCGCAAGCCAGCGCCCGCAAACTCATCGGTGTGCGCTACCGCCAGGAGTTGGCGGAATTCCGGATGGACCTGTCCGAAGGCGCGGGCATCGTGGAGAACCGCGAAGTCCACGACTTCCTCAACACCCGTTGCTTGACCATCGCCGGCGGCACCGAGCAGATCCTGCTGACCATGGCCGCCGAGCGGTTGCTGGGGCTGCCGCGCTGACCGCGGCGTGCGGTCAGCTGAAGGTGGTCTGCGCGCAGGTGGTCGGCGAGGTGATGTTGACGCCGGAGTACACCACCTGGATCTCCGCGCACACGATGTAGTCGGAATTGAACAACGGCTGGCCGGTCTGCCAGTCGGTCGGCTGGCTCTGGCCGGAGATCTGGTACTTCTCCGGCGGTCCGCCGCCGAAGTAGATCGTCGTGATCTCGCGCCGGCCCATCTCCTTGTACTGCCGCGTATTCGCCGCCACCACTTGGGTTTCCAGGTTGTTCAGCCGGTTCGACGAGCGCAGCGTAGTGGTCTGGCGCGCCCACAGGTCGTCCGGAAATCCTTCGATACCGTCGGCTGACCGGCGGTTGGCCGCGACCGTGAAGTAGCACTGTTTGTCGGCCAGCGGGCAATTCGCGGTGACGTGCACTTCCAACTGCATGCCGTCCGGTAGCGGAAACGACGTGTCCTTGGTGTCGGACGCGGCAGAGGCCAGCCCGGGAACGCCGAGCCCAACACCGAGCAGTCCGCCTGCGATGGCTACCGCAACTCGCTTCATGGTGCTCCTCCCCAGCATGCGAAATGGTAGCCGCGGGCTATTCGTCGTAGGTGACTTCGACCGAATCCGACCGCGGGCGGGCCTGACACCCCAGGATCAGCCCTTCGTCGAGGTCCGATTGCTCGAGTACGTCGTTGACCTCCATCTCGACCTCGCCGCTGCGCTTGAGCACCGCACATGCTCCGCAATGTCCCTCGCGGCAAGAGAACGGCGCGTCGAGGCCCTTGTCCAGCAGCACGTCGAGCAGCTTGGCGTTGCGCGGCCAGGAAATTTCATGACACTGGCCGTCGAGGTGCACGATCGCGGTCGCAGGCGGCTCGTCGCTGTCGTCCTCGATCACGACGGCTGCGAACGGATCGGTGTCCAAAGAACGGAAAACCTCGATGTGCAGCCGCTCCTTGGGCACGCCGATGCTTCTCAGCGCGGCTTCGGCGGCGGCCATGAACGGGCCGGGTCCGCAGATGAAGGCGTCGTGCGCGGCGTACGGCGCCATGAGCGCAGCCAGCGCGGCTTGGGTGGGCAGCCCCTGCACGGATTCCAGCCAGTGCATCACGGTGAGCCGGTCAGGGTATTTCGCGGCGAGTTCTCGCAGCGCACCGGCGAAGATCACCGAGTTCTCGTCGCGGTTGGCATAGACGAGGACGACCTTGCCGCTGCCCTCGGCCAGCGCCGACTTGCAGATCGCCATCATCGGGGTGATCCCGCTGCCGGCAGCGACGAGCAAGAAGTCCGTGTCGAGCGTGCGCGGGACGAAGGTTCCCGACGGGGCCAGTACGTGCAGCCGCATCCCGGGGTGCGCGTGATCGCACAGCCAGTTGGACGCGTAGCCGTCGGCTGTGCGTTTGACGGTGACGGCCATCGCGTCGTCGGTGAACGGCGAGGTGCACAGCGAATAGCAGCGCGCGACCGAACCGGTGCGGTCGCTGGGGATCCGCAGCGTCAGGAACTGGCCCGGGGCGTACTGCAGCTTCTGTTCAGAGATTTGTGCGCCGTCGGGCACTTTGAACACCAGAGAGCGCGCGTCGTCGGTCTCCGCGACGACGTCGGCCACCTGCAGTTCCAACACGTGGCTGCCCAGCGGCTCGTCGGTCACGACTCTCCTTCCGGCAGGAACTAGAACATGTTACAGAAATGTGCTTGTCCAGGTCTACCTGCTGCAGGAATGCGGTGCTCGACTAAAATCGTAACGTGTTCTAATCTTGCGACTGAACCGCGACCTTGGAGGCAGCAGTGACGTCCATTCAACAGCGCCCGGTGACCGAAGGGGCCCAGGCGGTGCTCGACGCCGTCGACGAACTACTGCCCAAGCTGCGGCAGCGCGCCCAGGAAACCGAGGAGCTGCGCCGCCTTCCGGACGCTACTGTCAGCGAACTCCAGGAAATCGGCTTTTTCAGGTTGCTGCAGCCGCAGCAGTGGGGCGGCCTGGAATGCGACCCCGCGCTGTTCTACGAGGCGGTTCGCCGACTTGCCAGTGCATGCGGCTCGACCGGCTGGTGTGCGTCGATCATCGGCGTGCACAACTGGCATCTGGCGCTGTTCGACCAGCAGGCCCAAGAAGAGGTGTGGGGCGACGACAGTAACGTCCGCATCTCGTCGTCGTACGCGCCGATGGGTGCGGGGCAGGTGGTCGACGGCGGCTATCTGGTGAACGGGGCCTGGAACTGGTCCTCGGGTTGCGACCACGCCACCTGGACGTTCGTCGGCGGGCCGGTGATCAAGGACGGCAAGCCGGTGGACTTCGGCAGCTTTTTGATTCCGCGCAGCGAGTACCAGATCGACGACGTGTGGCACGTCGTCGGCCTGAAGGGCACTGGATCCAACACGCTGGTGGTCAAAGACGTGTTCGTGCCGCGCCATCGGTTCCTGTCCTACAAGGCGATGAACGACAAGACCGCCGGCGGCCTGCAGACCAACACCGCACCGGTCTACAAAATGCCATGGGGCACAGTGCATCCCACCACAATTTCGGCTCCCATCGTGGGCATGGCCTACGGCGCTTACGAGGCGCATGTCGAGCATCAGGGCAAACGGGTGCGAGCCGCGTTCGCGGGGGAGAAGGCCAAGGACGACCCGTTCGCGAAGGTGCGCATCGCCGAGGCGGCCAGTGACATCGACGCCGCCTGGCGCCAGTTGATCGGCAACGTCAGCGAGGAGTACGCACTGTTGCAGGCGGACAAAGAGATTCCGTTCGAGCTGCGCGCCCGCGCCCGCCGCGACCAGGTGCGCGCCACCGGCCGCGCGATCGCGTCCATCGACCGGCTGTTCGAGGCGTCCGGTGCCACTGCCCTGGCCAATAGCGCTCCGATCCAACGCTTCTGGCGCGACGCCCATGCCGGCCGGGTGCATGCGGCCAACGATCCGGAACGCGCGTACCTGATCTTCGGCAACCACGAGTTCGGCCTGCCGCCGCAGGACACGATGGTCTGATGACGTCTTTCGCCGCCGAAGCCGCTCAGCAGCAAGAGGTCACGTTCGAGTCCACCTCGCGCTACGCGCAGGTGCGCTCGGGTTCTTCGGACATGCGTCTGCACTACCACGAGGCGGGCGTAGGCCACGATCAGACCGTCGTGCTGTTGCACGGCGGCGGCCCGGGCGCGTCGAGTTGGTCGAACTTCTCGCGCAACATCGCGGTGCTGGCCAAGCACTTTCATGTGCTGGCGGTCGATCAGCCCGGCTACGGCCTGTCGGACAAGCACACCGAACACGAGCAGTACAACCGTTACAGTGCAAAAGCTTTGGCGGGACTGTTCGACCATCTGGGCTTACAGCGCGCTGCTCTCGTGGGCAACTCGTTGGGTGGGGGTACCGCGGTGCGGTTCGCGCTCGACTACCCCGACAGAGCCGGGCGGCTGGTGCTGATGGGCCCCGGTGGGTTGAGCGTCAACCTGTTCTCGCCTGACCCCACCGAAGGCGTCAAGCTGCTCGGGAAGTTCTCTGTCGAACCCACCCGCGAGAACTTGGAGAAGTTCTTGCGGATCATGGTGTTCGACCAGAAGCTGATCACCCCTGAACTCGTCGACGAACGCTTCGCGCTGGCCAGCACACCCGAATCGCTGGCGGCCACCAGGGCGATGGGAAAGTCGTTCTCGGGCGCGGATTTCGAGCTCGGCATGATGTGGCGCGAGGCCTACAAGTTGCGCCAGCGCGTGTTGCTGATCTGGGGTCGCGAGGACCGCGTCAACCCACTCGACGGTGCGCTGGTGGCGCTCAAGACCATCCCCCGCGCGCAACTGCACGTGTTCGGCCAGTGCGGACACTGGGCGCAGTTGGAGAAGTTCGACGAATTCAACAAGCTCACCATCGATTTCCTGGGGGAGTGAGGTACGGATGAGCATCCGGTCACTGGCGTATCTACGCATCGAGGCGACGGACGTCGCGGCCTGGCGGGACTATGGCCTGAAGGTGCTCGGCATGGTCGAGGGCAAGGGCCACACCGACGGCGCGCTGTATCTGCGGATGGACGACTTCCCGGCGCGGCTGGTGATCGTTCCGGGGGAGCGCGACCGGCTGCTGGAGTCCGGCTGGGAAACCGCGAATGCCCTTGAGCTGCAAGAGATTCGCAACCGCCTCGACGTGGAAGGCGTGCCGTACAAGGAGGCGACGGCCGCCGAGCTCGCCGACCGCCGGGTCGACGAGATGATCCGGTTCCAGGATCCGTCGGGCAACTGCCTCGAGGTGTTCCACGGTGCGGCACTGGAGCATCGGCGGGTCGTCAGCCCGTACGGCCACAAGTTCGTCACCGGGGAGCAGGGCCTGGGCCACGTTGTGCTGACCACCCGCGACGACGCGGAATCGTTGCACTTCTACCGCGACGTGCTCGGGTTCTACCTTCGCGACTCGATGCGGCTGCCCCCGCAACTCGTCGGCAGGCCCGCCGACGGTCCTCCGGCGTGGCTGCGCTTCTTCGGCTGCAACCCGCGGCACCACAGCCTGGCGTTCATGCCGGGCGAGACGCCCAGCGGCATCGTGCATTTGATGGTCGAGGTGGAGAACTCCGACGACGTCGGGCTGTGCCTCGACCGCGCGCTTCGCCGCAAGGTGCCGATGTCGGCCACCCTCGGGCGCCACGTCAACGACCTGATGCTGTCGTTCTACATGAAGACCCCCGGCGGCTTCGACATCGAATTCGGTTGCGAGGGACGCCAAGTCGACGACCGCGACTGGATCGCTCGGGAAAGCACGGCCGTCAGCTTGTGGGGGCACGACTTCAGCGTCGGCTTCAAGGCCTGAGCTTGTCCGCGCCGATCGACCCGCGCACATTCCGTAGTGTGCTCGGACAGTTCTGCACCGGCATCACGGTGATCACCACGGTGCACGAGGACCGTCCGGTCGGATTCGCGTGCCAGTCGTTCGCGGCGCTGTCGCTGGAGCCGCCGCTGGTGTTGTTCTGCCCCACCAAGGTTTCGCGGTCATGGAAGGCGATCGAGGCCACCGGGCGGTTCTGCGTCAACGTCCTGCACGAGAAGCAGAAGAACGTGTCGGCCCGTTTCGGCTCCAAGGAACCCGACAAGTTCGCCGGAATCGACTGGCATCCCTCGCCGTTGGGTTCCCCGATCATCGACGGTTCGCTGGCGCACATCGACTGCACTGTCGCCTCGGTCCATGAGGGTGGCGATCACTTCGTGGTATTCGGTGCGGTGCAATCACTGTCGGAAGTACCCAAGAAGAAGCCCAGGCCGCTGCTGTTCTACCGCGGCGAGTACACCGGCATCGAGCCCGACAAGAACACCCCTGCGCAATGGCGCGACGACCTCGAGGCGTTCTTGACCGCCACCACGCGCGACACCTGGCTGTAGCCGGTTTCGCGCGTCGCTAGCTGAGTGTCACAAACCGGTGCCGTCCGGCGTCTAGATAGCGGAAGACAACATCCGATCAAGGACGGCAACATGGCTCGCTGGTATGTGTACACAGTGACCGCGCTGGTAGGAGCGGTCACTTTCGGAATCGGGGTCTGGTGCTTGGTCGACCCCAGCTCGTTCGCCCACTTCGTCGACTTCGAAGAACACGAGCATTTCCTGCACGACGTCGGGGCGTTCCAGATCGGCCTTGGCGTCACGCTGCTTCTGGCGCTGATCTGGGGAGACGCGCTGGCCACGGCCATTGCCGGCTTCTTCGTCGCCAACACCGTCCACACCGTCAACCACGTGATGGACCTCGACCTCGGCGGATCCGTCGCTCAGGTGTGGCTGCTCGCGGCAGTGTCCGTCGCCCTGGCGGTCGCGTTCGTCCTGCGGCTGCGCCAACTCGGCTTCGTGGTGGGCGTCGTCAGTTACGCCACCGACCGCACTCTGGCGCCGTTCGTCCGCCAGAAGACGATCAGCCTCACCACTTTCCGCAAGGACGGCACACCCGGCAGCAGCCCGGTCAGCATCGCCGTCGACGGTGACCGCGCATACTTCCGCAGTTTCGATCGGGCGATCAAAGTGCGCCGGATGCGCCGCGACCCGAAGGTGGAGTTCGGCCCGTCCACGGGCTCGGGCAAGCCGACCGGCCCCACGCAACCCGCGCGGGTCAGGCTGCTCGATGGCGAAGAATACCGGAGGGCGGCGCGGCTGCTGCGGCGCAAATATCCGCTCCTGCACGGTGTCATGGTGCCGTTGATGCATCGCCTGATGCGCAAGAAGTTCGGCCACACCGTGCATGTCGAGCTGATTCCGGTGACCGCTGACGAAAGCTAACCTTCGGGCCCGTGGACGGAGACGCAATGAATCACACGCTGGACACCCAAGCCCGAACACGCGAGTTCGCCCGAGTGCTCGGGCCGTTCTTCACGATCGTGCCCGCGATCGTCGCGGCACGCGCGGCCCACATGCGGACACTCCTGGCTGCCTACGAGGCAAACCCGATGTGGCCGTGGGTCCTCGGCGCGTTCCTTCTCATGGGCGGCCTGGTGATCATCGCCCTTCATCAATACTGGCGCGGCGCCGCAGCCATCGTGGTCTCCGCACTGGGCTGGTTCCTCGCGATCCGCGGTGTGCTCCTGCTGGCGGTTCCCGAACCGGTCAACCAAGCGGCTGACGCCCTCACCAGCCCGACAGCTTATGCACTGGTGCGGGTGTTCTTCAGCTGCCTGGCGCTTGCCGGGCTGTATCTGACATACGTGGGTTGGATCGCGCCGCGAAAGCACACCTAGTCAGTCCGCCGAAATGGTATGTAACCGAATGAGTTAGCAATGCACGGCATGGCGGAGGGAGCCCACGCGTGGGTCGAGGGATCAGGGGCGCGGCAGCTGTTTGCGTGGCGCTGTTTGCGGCCGGCTGCGCAGGATCCGACGACGGCGCACCGCATGCTGCGCCGACGCGATCGACGCCCAGCGCGGCGTCGGCGAGCAGCACCGATTCACCGAGCCCCGGGGCGATGACGTTCAGGTATGAGGATGCGTCGTCGCCCGAGGCGGTCCACGGCCGACAGCTCATGACGGATGCGAAGCTTCTCGAGGACGTCACCCAGAACACCAACGACATTCTGAAGCTGCCTTTCGACGTGCCGGTGGTAGGCAAGCAGTGCGACGACGAGAACGCGTTCTGGAGCTCCGACGACAAGACGATCACCCTGTGCTACGAGGATCTGGAACACAGCTACCGGATCTTCGTCGGCGACGGCGACCAAGACCCGGTGACATCGGCGGTCAACTCCGAAGTGGCCACCTACTACCACGAGCTCGGACATGCCGTCCTCGACATATACGACCTGCCCTTCACCGGACGGGAAGAGGATGTGGCCGACCAGCTCTCGGCGTTCATGCTGCTGGCGCCTGGAAGTGACGGAAAGCCTGATCCCAACGGGGTTCGCATCGCCACCGATTTCGCGCGAATGTTCAAGGGCTACAACGACGAATCCGGCGGTGACGCCAACGACTTCCCGTTCTACGACACCCATTCGTTCGACATGACGCGCATGTACAACTTCGAGTGCTGGATCTACGGATCCGATCCGGCGGACAACAAGAACATCGTTACCGACGGTCTGCTCCCGCAGGACCGGGCCGACGGCTGTGAAGACGAGTTCGACAAGATGTCGGCAGCCTGGGACCAGATGCTCGGCCCACATATGAAGTAGCGCAACTATGTTCGCTCGGTCTCAGCGCTGCGCCGCGAGCCACGGCGCAATCCTTCGCAGCGCTTCGTCGATGTCTTCGGTCGGACCGGCGAAGGACAAGCGCACGAACGAGTTTCCGCGCACGGTATCGAAGTCGATGCCCGGTGCGATCGCCACACCCGTGTCGGCCAATAGCTTCGAGCAGAACGACAACGAGTCCGTCGTCACGTCCGAGACGTCGGCATACACGTAGAACGCGCCGTCCGTGGGCGCCAGTCTGTCCAGGCCGATCGCCCGCAATCCGTTCAGCAGCCGATCCCGGTTCACGGCATAGTGGTCCACGCGGGCGTCGGCCTCAGCCACCGACTCCGGCGTGAACGCAGCCACCGCGCCGAACTGTGACAGCCCCGGCGGGCAGATCGTGAAGTTGCCGGTCAGGCAGTCCACCGCCCGCCGCAGCGCCGCAGGCACCAGCAGCCAGCCGATCCGCCAGCCCGTCATCGCGAAGTACTTCGAAAAGCTGTTCACCACAACGGCGTTACGCGACGTCTGCCATGCGCAGCTGGTTTCGGGCGCGCCCGGATAGACCAAGCCGTGGTACACCTCGTCGCTGATCAACTGCACCCCGGTCTCGTCGCACCACGTTGCGATCGCGGCGAGCTCGTCGGGCGGAATCACCGTGCCGGTCGGATTGGCGGGGCTGGCGACCACCACTCCGCGCACCGGCGGCGCCAGCTCGGCGAGCATCTGCGCGGTGGGCTGGAACCGGGTCTCCGGGCCACATGGCAGGTCGACGACCTCACAGCCCAACGCGGACAAGATATTTCGGTAACACGGATAGCCTGGACTGGTGACCACGACGCGGTCGCCCACGTCGAAGCAAGCCAGGAACGCCAGCAGAAAGCCTCCCGACGACCCAGTGGTCACCACGACGTCGTCGGTGTCGACGGAGATGCCGTGCCGGGTCTGGTACGCGCCGGCAATCGCGCTGCGCAGCTCGGGGATACCCAATGCGACGGAATAGCCGAGTTGATTGCGTTCCAGCGCTTGCGCGGCGGCCGCACGCACTGGGCCGGGTGCACCGGCGCTTGGCTGACCGGCGGCCAGGTTCACCAGGTCGCCGTGGGTGCGCTGGCGCTCGTCGGCGGCCAGCCAGACGTCCATCACGTAGAACGGCGGCACACCAGCGCGCAGCGCGACCTGAGTACTCACGCTTGGCTATTCAACACCTCGGACTCCAGCCGCCGTAGGTGATCTCGCGGCTGCCCGAGCAACTGCCTGCTGCCATGTGCCCGTTTGAAGTACAGCTGGATGTCATGCTCCCAGGTGATCGCGATACCGCCGTGCATCTGAATGGCTTCTGCGGCAACAGCATCGAACGCCTCGGTAGCGGCCACACGGGCCAGTGCGGCGGTGGTCGGCGTCGGGTCGGCGACCGCGTCGTCCACGACGGCTCGCGCGGCCGATACGGCGACGTACAGGTCGGCCATCCGGTGCTTGAGAGCCTGAAAACTGCCGATCGGCCGGCCGAACTGGACCCGCTGCTTGGTGTAGTCGACCGTCAATTCCAGGCACCGCTCGGCGGCGCCGATCTGCTCGGCCGCCACCAGGACCGCTGCGGTATCCGCGAGCCCCGGATCGGTGCCCAACACTGCGGTGTCCTGAGCGATCAGCCGCGCCAACCGCCGCGTGGGATCCATCGTGTCGAGCGGGTTGGCGCTGAACGTCGTCCACCGCACCAGCCGCTCACCGTCCGCGGCCACCACAACGTCGGCGATGTCGCCGTTGATCACGTAGTCCGCGTCGAACACCACCGCACCGATCGCAGCGCCCTCAGCAAGCCGGCCCAAGGTGTCGGCGTCCACCTCGTCGGCGGCCAGCAATGCGAGTTCGGCCAGGGTGGTACCGAGCAGCGGTGTGGGCACCAGTCCGCGGGCCAGCTCGGACAACACCGTTGCGGCATCGGCGAGTTCACCACCGGCGCCGCCGAGCTCGTCGGGAATCACCAGAGCCGCGGCACCCACTTGCTCGCATAACAGCTTCCACAGCGACTCGTCGTATCCGCGCTCGGACGCCATCGCCTCACGCACCGCTTCGGGACCGGCGTGCTTGCTGACGAGCCCGCGCACCGTTTCGCGCAACAGGTCCCGTTCGTCGCTCACAGTTCTATCCGTTCTGTGCGCAAGCGGTTCATCACAATGCCTCCAGGACGCGCCGCCGATGGAATGCCGAGTCGCCCCACGCCGACCGCAGCGCCTGCACCCTCAACAACCACAGCGACAGATCGTGCTCCGCTGTGAAACCGATCGCCCCGTGGGTCTGCAGCGCGTGGCGCGCCGCCAGCGTCGCCGCATCTGTCGCCGCAACCTTTGCGGCGCTGACGTCCCGGGCGGCCTCGGCTGAGCCGTCGGCCACCGACAACGCGGCGCCGTACACCAGCGGCCGAGCCATCTCGAGCGCGATGTGCACGTCGGCGAGCTTGTGCTTGATCGCCTGATACGAGCCGATCACCCGGCCGAACTGGCTGCGCTGCTTGGCGTAGTCCACCGCCATCGACAGCATGGCCTGCCCGGCGCCCACCAGCTGAGCGGCGGTGGCCAGCGCCCCGAATTCGAACCCCCGGGTGACGTCGGCCGGCCGGCGCTCACCGGTCGCCGTCACGTCGTAGAGCCGGCGGCTCGGGTCGACGGAATCGTGCGCTTGCTGCGGTGACGCATCGCTGACCTCGCGGTCCGCAGCCAGCAATGTCAGACCCGCCGCCCCGGCGTCGACGGCACGCGGTACCAGCGGCGGCAAGGCGACCGTCGCGATCAGCTCACCGGCCGCCAGCTGTTCGGCGCGGTCATCGTCGGCCATCAGAACCGGCGCCACCGCAACGGATTCCGCAACCGGCCCTGGTACGCACCAACGGCCCAGCCTTTCGAGCGCGACGACGAGGTCTACCGGATGTGCCTCGATACCGCCGAACCGCTCCGGCACGGCGAGCGCGGTGACCCCGAGATCGGCGAGCCGGACCCACACCTTACGGCCGGGCGCGGTGTCGCCGGCCGCCCACGCCCGCACCGCCGACGGCATGTCCGCGCTGCCCAAGGCAGCGTCGATGCTTGCGGCGAAGTCCCGCTGTTGTTCGTCGAGAGCGAATCTCACTTGGCCTTCTCCCGCGGCAGACCGAGCAACCGCTCGGCGATGATGTTGCGCTGAATCTCGTTGGTGCCCGCATAGATCGGGCCGCCCAGCGCAAACAGCAGACCTTCGTTCCACGGATCGGCAAGCTCGCCATCGGCGCCTTGAATGTCGAGCGCGGTCTGGTGTATTGCGACGTCGAGATCGCTCCAGAACACCTTGGTCACCGACGATTCGGCACCTAGCTCGCCGCCGTCGGCCAGCCGCGTCACGGTGCCGAACGTGTGCAGTCGGTAGGCCTGCGCCTTGATCCACGCGTCGGCAACACGCGCACCGAACTCGTTGCCGCCCTTAGCTTTCCACAGCTGAGCCACCCGTTCGGCGGCGGCGACGAAGCGGGCCGGGCTGCGCAGTGACATGCCGCGCTCGTTGCTCGACGTGCTCATCGCCGCGCGCCAGCCGTCATGCGGTGTGCCGATCACATCCTCGTCTGGCACAAACACGTCGTCGAGGAAAATCTCGCCGAACCCGGTGTCGCCGTTGAGTTGTGCGATCGGCCGCACTGTCACACCTTCGGTGCGCAGCGAGAACATGAAATAGGTCAATCCTCGATGCCGTTCGGCCTGTGGGTCGGAGCGAAACAGCCCGAAGGCCTTGTCGCCGAACACCGCTCGTGAGCTCCAGATCTTCTGGCCGTTCAACAGCCAGCCGCCGTCGGTCTTGGTGGCCGTCGACCGCAGCGACGCGAGGTCGCTGCCCGACTCCGGTTCGGACCATGCTTGAGCCCAGATCTCCTCGCCGCTGGCCATCTTCGGCAGCACACGGTCGAGTTGGTCCTCGGTGCCATGCGCGAACAGCGTGGGCGCCAGCATGGACGTGCCGTTCGCGCTGGCGCGTCCCGGCGCACCCGCGCGGAAGTACTCCTCCTCGAACACCAGCCACTGCAGCAGGCTGGCGTCGCGGCCGCCATACTTTCGGGGCCATGTGACCACCGACAGCCCGGCGTCGAACAACACCTTGTCCCAATGCCGGTGCTGCTCGAACCCTTCGGCTGTGTCGTACGACTTCGTCGGAAACGACGCCTTGTTGGCCGCCAGGAAGTCGCGGACTTCAGCGCGGAAGTCTTCGGTGGCTTCGTCGAAATCCAGATCCATCACGCCATCTCTCGCAGTTGTGTCTTGAGCACTTTGCCGCCCAGGTTGCGCGGCAGTGAGTCACAGAACACCACCGACCGCGGAGTCTTGAAGTTCGCCAAATGCTCTCGGCTGAAAGCGATCACGTCTTGCTCGACAAGGTCGGCACCTGGCCGGCGCACCACGAACGCTTTGCCCACCTCGCCGAGGCGTTCGTCGGGCACGCCGATCACCGCCACGTCGGCGACCCCGTCCAGGCGCATCAACGTCTGCTCGACTTCAGCCGGGTACACATTGAACCCGCCGCAGATGTACATGTCCTTGAGCCGGTCGGTGATCCGCAGATTCCCCGCCGCATCCAGGGTTCCGACATCCCCGGTATGCAGCCAGCCCTCGGCGTCGATCGCCGCCGCAGTGGCCTCGGGGTCGTCGAGATAGCCGAGCATCACATTCGGCCCGCGCAGCAGCACCTCACCCGGTGTCGTCTCGTCGGGCGCGTCGATGCGCAGCTCGAAGTCGGCGATCGGGCGACCGCACGTCGTCGCGACCGTCACGGCGTCGTCCTCTGGACGGCACATGGTGCCGAATCCGCTTGCCTCCGTGAGCCCGTACGCCGTCAGCACGATGTCGATGTCGAGTTCGGACTGCATGCGCTCGATCAAGACCACCGGCACCGTGGCCGCGCCCGTCACCGCGAACCTCAGCGAGCTCAGGTCGAAGTCCGCGCGGCCCGGATGGTCCAGCAGTGTCTGATAGATCGTCGGCGGCCCGGGCAGCACCGTGATCCGCTGGTCCTGCACCGCCCGCATCGCCTGCACCGGATCGAACGTCAGCTGCGGAATCAGGGTGGCCCCTGTCTGCAGACACGCCAAAATGCCGGCCTTGTAACCGAAGTTGTGGAAGAACGGGTTGATGCACAGATAGCGGTCGTCGCTGGTGACCTTGCCGCACGCCGCCCACGCAGCCGACGCCGACAGCGACTGCCGGTGCGCGCACAGCACTCCTTTGCTGCGCCCGGTGGTGCCGGACGTGAACAAGATGTCGCTGACGTCGTCGCCGCGCACGTTCGCCGCCCGGGCGTCGACGGCGTCGAGGTCGGTGCCGAGCGCGACGAACTCGTCCCACGGAAGGTGATCTGCGACGGGGCCTTCGACCGGAACTCGCACGATGTGCCGCAGCGACGGCAGTGCGTCCGTCGGCAATCCGGCGACCCGGTCGGCGCCCAGAAACGGGCCCATTGCGACGAGCAGCGGCGCGCCGGTGCGGGCCAGTATGTCGGCCGCCTCGTTCGCGGTGTAGCGGGTGTTGAGCGGCACCATCACCGCACCGGCGTGGTGGACGGCCAGGCACGCGACCACCCAATGCCAGGTGTTTGGCGACCAGATGGCGACCCGGTCACCCGGCTGCACGCCGAGCGCGATCATTGCCGCCGCGGCGCGTCGCACCTCGGCGCGCAACTGTCGAAACGTGAAGCGGCGATCCTGTGAGGCCAGCGCCTCGTGATCGGGCAACTGTCGTGCCATCCGCTCCAGCACCGCCGGAACGGTGAGCGGATCGTCCCCTGCCTTCCGGGCGTGGGCCCACGTCATGGACGCTCCTCTAACAAAGCAAGTGCTTGGTAGGTTAGCCTACAGGGGTGAACGAGGTCCAGGAGTTCAGGGCCGAGGTGCGCGCCTGGCTGGCCGACAACCTCGTCGGCGACTTCGCCCAGCTCAAAGGGCTCGGCGGTCCAGGCCGAGAGCACGAGGCGTTCGAGGAACGACTCGAGTGGAACCGGCGACTGGCCGCCGCCGGGCTCACCTGCCTGGGGTGGCCGAAGGAGCACGGTGGCCGCGGCCTGTCGGTGGCGCATCGGGTGGCGTTCTACGAGGAGTACGCGCTGGCCAACGCGCCCGCCAAGGTCAACCACTTCGGCGAAGAACTGCTGGGGCCGACGCTGATCGAGTTCGGAACGCCTGAACAGCAGAAGCGGTTCCTGCCCAGAATCCTCGATGTCACCGAGCTGTGGTGTCAGGGTTACTCCGAGCCCGGCGCCGGCAGCGACCTGGCCAATGTGTCGACCACCGCGGTGCTCGACGGCGACCAGTGGGTGATCAACGGCCAGAAGATCTGGACATCGCTGGCGCAGTGGGCGCAATGGTGCTTCGTGGTCGCGCGTACCGAGAAGGGCTCCAAGCGTCACGCCGGCCTGTCCTATCTGCTGGTGCCGCTGGACCAGCCCGGCGTCGACATCCGGCCGATCAACCAGCTCACCGGCGACTCAGAGTTCAACGAGGTCTTCTTCGACGACGCGCGCACCGACGCGAATCTGGTGGTCGGCGAACCTGGCGACGGCTGGCGCATCGCGATGGGCACGCTGACGTTCGAGCGCGGCGTCTCGACATTGGGCCAGCAGATCGTCTACGCCCGCGAGCTGTCCGGGATCGCCGAGCTGGCGCAGTGCAACGGCGCTGCCGACGACCCGCTGATCCGCGAGCGGCTGGCCCGCGCGTGGGCCGGGTTGCGCGCGATGCGGTCCTACGCGTTGGCGACGATGGACGTGGAGCGTCCGGGGAGCCGGATGGCCGGCGACATCTACAAGGGCCAAGACAATGTGTCGAAGTTGTTGTGGGCCAACTGGCATCGCGATCTCGGCGAGCTCGCCATGGACATCGCCGGCAAGGCGGGCATGGTCAAGCGGGACGGCGACTTCGACGAATGGCAGCGGCTGTTCCTGTTCTCGCGCGCAGACACCATCTACGGCGGGTCCAACGAGATCCAGCGCAACATCATCGCCGAGCGGGTGCTCGGGCTGCCCCGGGAGGTGAAGGGCTGAATGACGTTGACGCATGCCCCGAAAGAGATTGAGGGACACGGGCTTCTGACCGGCAAGGTCGTCGTCGTGACGGCTGCCGCGGGCACTGGCATCGGATCGGCTACCGCCCGTCGAGCCCTGCTGGAAGGCGCCGACGTGGTGGTGTCGGACTACCACGAGCGCCGGCTCGAGGAGACCCGTGACGAGTTGACCGCGCTGGGCCTGGGGCGAGTGGAAAGCGTGTTGTGCGATGTGACGTCCAGCGTTCAGGTCGACGCGCTGATCGCGTCGACGACGGCGCGGATGGGCCGGCTCGACGTGCTGGTGAACAACGCCGGCCTGGGCGGTGAGACACCCGTGGTCGACATGACCGACGAGCAATGGGACCGCGTGCTCGACGTGACGCTGAACTCGGTGTTCCGTGCCACCCGTGCGGCGCTGGCCTACTTCCGCGAGGCCAAGCACGGCGGTGTGATCGTCAACAACGCCAGCGTGCTGGGCTGGCGGGCACAGTACGGCCAGGCGCACTACGCGGCCGCGAAGGCCGGGGTGATGGCGCTGACCCGCTGTTCGGCGATCGAGGCGGTGGAGTTCGGGGTGCGGATCAACGCGGTGGCGCCCAGCATCGCGCGGCACAAGTTCTTGGACAAGGTCACCTCGCCCGAGTTGCTGGACAGGCTCTCCGCCGGTGAGGCGTACGGTCGCGCAGCAGAGCCGTGGGAGGTGGCGGCGACGATCGCTTTCCTGGCCAGCGATTACTCGAATTACCTTACCGGCGAAGTGATTTCGGTGTCGAGCCAGCATCCATGAGTGAGCAGCAGGTCAGCAGACGCGACGAGCTCCTGGAGCTCGCGGCGAGCATGTTCGCCGAGCGGGGGTTGCGCGCGACCACGGTTCGCGACATCGCGGACCGTGCCGGCATCCTCTCGGGCAGCCTGTACCACCACTTCGCGTCGAAAGAAGAAATGGTCGACGAGGTGCTGCGCGACTTCCTCGATTGGCTGTTCGCGCGTTATAAGCACATCATCGACACCGAGCCGAATCCGTTGGAACGGCTCAAGGGCCTGTTCATGGCGTCGTTCGACGCGATCGAGAATCGCCACGCCCAGGTGGTGATCTACCAGGACGAGGCCAAGCGCCTGCTGGGGCAGCCACGGTTTTCCTACCTGGAGGAGTTGAACCGACAGCAGCGGCAGATGTGGGTCGACGTGCTGCAGCAGGGCATCAAGGAGGGCTACTTCCGGCCCGACCTCGATGTCGATTTGGTGTACCGGTTCATCCGTGACACCACGTGGGTCTCGGTGCGCTGGTATCAGCCCGGCGGACCTCTGACGGCCGAACAGGTTGGCCGCCAGTATCTTTCGATCGTCCTCGGCGGAATCGAAGCCGAGCAGTAAGGGTGAGGAGTCTCAACATGCCCGAGGCATACATCGTCGATGCTGTGCGCACCGCCGTCGGCAAGCGCAACGGCGCACTGGCCAAAGTGCATCCAATTGACTTGGGCGTGCACGCATTTCGCGGAATCTTCGATCGGGTCGACATCGACCCGGCGGCTGTGGACGACGTGATCGTCGGATGCGTCGACGCGATCGGCGGACAGGCCGGCAACATCGGCCGCAACGCGTGGCTGGCCGCCGGGTACCCCGAAGAGGTGCCCGGTGTCACCGTCGACCGGCAGTGCGGTTCCAGCCAGCAGGCGATTTCGTTCGGCGCGCAAGCGATCATGTCCGGCACAGCAGACGTCATCCTTGCCGGCGGCATGCAGAACATGAGCCAGATCCCGATCGCCTCGGCGATGGTGGTCGGTAAAGAGTTCGGGTTCACGTCGCCGACGGGGGAGTCGGAGAATTGGCGGCATCGCTACGGCGACGAGGAGATCTCGCAGTTCCGCGGTGCAGAGCTGATCGCCGAGAAGTGGAACCTGTCGCGCGAGGAAATGGAGCAGTATGCGCTGACCAGCCACCAGCGTGCGCTGGCCGCGATCCGTGCGGGGCATTTCGACAACGAGATCATCCCGGTCAACGGGTTCAGCGTCGACGAGGGGCCGCGCGAGACGTCGCTGGAGAAAATGGCCGCGCTGCCAACGCTTTCCGAGGGCGGCCGGTTGACCGCAGCAGTGGCCAGCCAGATATCCGACGGGGCCAGTGCGGTGCTGCTGGCATCCGAGCAGGCTGTCGCCGACCACAAGCTCAAGCCCCGCGCCCGTATTCACCACATCAGCGCGCGCGGCGCCGATCCGGTGTTCATGCTCACCGGCCCCATCCCGGCCACCCGGTACGCGCTGGAGAAGACGGGGCTGTCGATCGACGATATCGACGTCGTCGAGATCAACGAGGCGTTCGCGCCGGTGGTGATGGCCTGGATGAAGGAGACCAAGGCAGACCCGGCGAAGGTCAACCCGAACGGCGGCGCGATCGCATTGGGCCATCCGCTGGGCGCAACGGGCGCAAAGCTTTTCGCGACCATGCTCAACGAGCTCGAGCGCGTCGGCGGCCGCTACGGTTTGCAGACCATGTGCGAGGGTGGCGGCACCGCCAACGTCACGATCATCGAGCGGCTGTAATCCCCGCAGTACCGCGAGCGTGCGTGTCGGTACGCAACACGCCGAGGAATTCCGTACATCGGCGCACGGTCGCGGCGAAGGTTACGCACGCTGATGCTATTCCGGTCCGATGACACGGCACGTCGTCGAGCACAACAACAACGTCCCGGACGGCGGCGGCGAATGCGGCGGCGGCGGCGCAGCGGGAGCCGGCGATGTTGCGGGCCCGTGCGGTGGTGGTGCGCTGGGCGCCGGCGTCGAGGTGGTGAGGTGGCCAGCCGCGAAAGTCGCTGCTTGGTCGACCATCCCGGCTTCCTCGTAGTGCATGTGCGCGTTGAAGTTGCTGCCAGCAGAGCAGATTGGGTCGTCGTCGACGCACAGATCAATGGTCTTGTCCGCATACAGCGGCCCGATTGTGATCGGCGGCTGGTTGATCGCCCGCATGAACCGGCTGTTGGGCTTGCCGAACAAGGCGACTGCGGCGACGTGGTCGGCGACGTCGGCCGGCATAGGGTTGGGCACTCCCTCGGGCGCTCCGTCCGGGACGACCGCGGCGGTGACGAAACCCATCACTGCCGCTCCTTGGGAGAATCCGCCCAGCACCAGTTTCGTCGCGGGGCAGTTCGCCGCCATCGACGTGATATGGGTTCGTGCGTCGGTGATTCCGTCCACCGCGGTGGGAAAGTCGGTGGTGGCCGGGTAGTCGACGGGATACACCCGGATCGATTTCGGGCCGACGCGGGCTTGCAGTGCGTCGACGAAGGCCTGACCGGTGTAGCCGACACCAGGTTGCTCGGTGGTGCCTCGCGCGAATACGACCTCGACGTCCGGGCACGGTTGAGCGGACGCCGCCGGTCCGATCGGGCTCAGTGCCGCTGCGATCGCGGTGGCACCCCCGATGAAGATGAAATGGCCTCTGCCCACGGCGGACATGCTGGCACACGGTGTTGACGGCCGCGACCCTAAAGGTCAACGGTATATAAACGCTGGGTGAACTGCGGTCGCCGCTCGGCGGCGGGAGCACGAGAAGTGACGAAACTCATTGCGCCAGAACGAGACACACGCCGCCCAGTGCAACGATCCAGCTGGCGAAGCTGCCGACCAGAAAGTACTCGGTGACGTCGTCGATGCCAATGGTGCCGTTCTCGCGGGCTTTCTGCGCATTGATCTCCGGGAACCGGATGATGCTCTTGGCGGCCACCACCGCCGAGGCGGCCGCCAGCTGACCGCTCACGCCCAGCCCCAGGATCAGCAGCCGCTCCATCGGCCCGAGGAGCCGCCCACCTTTGAGTCGATCTGACGGCTGCGGCACACCGGCCGGCCGCACTGCGCCAACGGAACCCAGGACCAGCCGCACCAATTGGTTGCCGGTGACCAGCTGCAACAGGACCACACCAACGGTCATCAGCAGCTGGGTCGGCGAAATGCCACCGAGGGGCAGATCAGTCCAGTGAGCCCAGCGCGCCACCACGCCGCGCACCGGAGATGCCCAGCCGGACAACACGATCAACAGCAAGCCTGACCCGAAGAATGTCAGCAGCGGCGCGAGCACGTGCGTGCCGCTGCGCTCGGCCCGTCGACACAGCACCTGCCACACCACGGTCGCCACCGCGGCGACGAGCAGCAGCACGACATCGCCGGCGTGCCACAGCGCCGACAGCGCCGCGACCGCGGCCACCACCAGCGGGCCGACCACAATCGCCACCCGCTGAAAACCCCGCAGCGCATCGGCGAGGCCGATCGCGATGAGCATGACCGCCAACACGCTCACGAGATGCCCCGCAAATGCTGTGACGCCGCGACGATCAGATCGAGCCCGTCGCGGCCGGCGCGCTGTGACACCGCGGACGGGCTGATGCCCTCCGCGGCGGCGATGTCCTTCTTCGCTTGGTTGTCCATCAGCGCCCTGAGAATTCGCAGCGATCGGTCGTCGAGTGATCCAAGCAGATGGTCCCGACACATCAGCGCCGCGTTGACCGCATCCACGTCATCGCGGTCAGCGGCGCGAAACGTCGTGCGCACCATCGCGAGGCCCGGTTGCCGCTGGGCTGCGGCCGTCTGCTCGATCGCGTCGCGCGCCGCCCACCAGCCCGGTCCGTCCTGGATCCGCGCCCGCTCGTCGAGCACCCGCACCTCGCCCCACCCGATTCCGAACCGCACGTCGATCGAAGGTGCGACGGCCAGCCGCACGCGCAGTGCGGCGTCGATCGCGGCGCCGACGGATGGGTAGCTTCCCTGGAATTCGTCGCCGACCGTGAAGGCCGGCGCATCGATCGCCGCCGCGGCAACGGAGCGCAGCGCGGCGGCCACCCGGCGGTGCAACTCGGCGCGGTCCGTAGCTTGTCGCGATCCAACCACGTCGCCGATCAGGGCAGCGCACCGCTGCGCTGAAGCTGTAGTCTTCATCCGCGACATATGAAGACTATACCTTAATTCAGCGTGACTTCAGCTATTCTCTTAACCTTGCTGGTCGAGAAGCCAGGTCACATCGTCAGCACCATGCGGTAGCGTGCCCGGCCTTGCTCCATCGCCGCGTACGCATCGGCGGCCTGGGCAAGCGGTCGTTCCTCGATGCGGGCGCGAACGCCAGAGAGGACAGCGAAATGCATGGTTTCTTCGACGTCGCGTGCGGTACCGGACGGGTGGCCGCTGACGGAGAGCGCCGGCTGGATCAACTGCGCAGAGCTGATCGGCAACGGCTCAGCCGTGACACCGACGACCACGAGCTGCCCGCGCGGCTGCAAGCCCCCGACCGTCTGTCCGATCGCCGCAGCTTTTCCCGCCGTCGCCAGCACGGCCGCCACACCGCCGAGCGCCTGGAGCGCTTCGCTGACGTCGCCGACGGTGGAGTCGACATAGTGGTGCGCGCCCAGCGCGCGGGCATCCTCGGCTTTGTCCGGGCCTCGTGCGATCGCGACCGTTTCGAAGCCCATCGCCCGCGCGAACTGCACCCCGAGGTGGCCCAGACCACCGACGCCCAGAACGGCTACCCGTTCACCGGGCACCGCGCTGGTGTGCCGAAGCGCGTTGTAAGTGGTGACGCCTGCGCATCCCATCGGCGCCGCCTCGGCGAACGAGAGCTCGTCGGGGATGCGCGCCGCCGCGTTGGCCGGCACGATCACCGACTGGGCGTACCCGCCGGGATAGTCCACGCTGGGAATCTGGCCGTACTGGCAATGAATGAAAAGCCCCTTGCGGCACGGAATGCAGTGACCGCAGTGACCTCCGAACCAGCCGACGCCCACGCGGTCACCGACCGAGAAAGTCTCGACGTCCTCGCCGATTTCGGCGACGGTACCGGCGATCTCATGCCCGGGTGTCAGCGGGAAGGTGACGCCCGGAAACGCGCCGTTGACGATTGCGCGGTCGGTGCCGCAGACACCGCACGCCGCGACGTCGATGCGGACGTGACCGCGGCCCGGAGATCGTGTCTGGACATCACCAACCTGCAGCTGGCCCCCAGTGGACTTGACGAGAACCGCGTGGTGTGTGGCCACTCAGCCCAAGCTACTCCTCGATCAGCGCGGCAGCGGCTTGCAGATGCTTGACCGCATCCGCGACGATCGACTCGATCAGCTGGGCACATGACGGCAGGTCGTCGAGAATCCCGGCCACCTGGCCCGACGCCAGTACCCCGGCCTCGGTATTGCCCTCGACCAGCCCCGCCCGCAACAACATCGGCGTGTTCGCGGCCATCAACACCTGAGACCACGTCAGGTCCTTGCCGTGCCGCATCGCCAGCCCGTCACGCACCATCGTGCGCCACGTCATGCCCGACATCTTCTTGAACTTGGCGGCATTACGCACTGCCGCGGCGAAACCCCTGACGCGCGAACCGCTTTCGAGCCGATCCACCAACGGTGTGCGCAGCACTCGGTGCGGCATGCCGTCGACGCGAGTGGACACCACCGTGCCGTCCAAGCCGGCCTGCAGGTAGCGCTGCTTGACGGCATCGGGCACGGTCGAGTCCGACGTCAGCAGGAATCGGGTGCCCATCGCCACTCCTGCGGCGCCGTAGGACAACGCGGCGGCCAGTCCGCGTCCGTCGAAGAATCCGCCCGCCGCGACCACCGGGATGTCGACAGCGTCAAGCACCGACGGCAACAGAAGCGTGGTGGCCACCGGCCCGGTGTGCCCGCCGCCCTCGCCGCCTTGCACGATCACCGCGTCAGCACCCCAGGAGGCCACCTTGCGGGCATGCTTGGCCGCCCCGACCGACGGGATCACCACGGCGCCGGCATCTTTGAGCCGCGCAATGAGCTCCTGGCGGGGCGCCAGCGCGAAGGAGGCCACCTTCACGCCTTCGCGGATCATCAACTCCACGCGGTCATCGGCGTCTGACGCATCGGCCCGGATATTGACACCGAACGGGCGGTCTGTCGCCGACTTCACTTTTCTGATCGCCGAGGCCAATTCGTCCAGCGTCATCGTTGCCGAGGCCAGAATGCCCAGGCCGCCGGCGTTCGCGGTCGCAGAGACCAGCCGTGCGCCCGCCACCCATCCCATGCCGGTCTGCACCACGGGATGCGCGATGCCGACCAGCTCAGTGAGCGGGGTGCGGATTCTCATACTCGTACTTCCTTGTCCCGCAACGACTTAGGATCGATGACGTTCTGGATCAAATCCAGCTCTTCAGCTGTGGGAAGCCGCGTCACGTCAGCCGAGTCCAAGCCGTGCACCTCGAACGAGGTCGCCTGCCGGACGTCGTCCGGTTCGACGCCCGGGTGCAGCGACACCGCGCGCATCGTGTGATCGGGACCGCCGAAGTCGAACACGCCGAGATTCGTCACCACGCGGCGCACATCCATGAACCGGAACGCCGGATTGCCCCGATCCAGTTTGTCGTAGCCGATTCCGCAGACCACGTCCACCGCGTCGCAGAACACGCGTGGTGAGTGGTTGCCCACCCAATAGCTGGTGGCGTGGTTGATCGTGTTGCCGGGAGCGCCCCGCACGCCGAACATCTGCCGCGTCGGATGCTGTAGTGGCCCGAACGCCGACAGGTTCTGGTTTCCATACCGGTCAATCTGGTTGGCGCCCATCACCACATAGCGTCGGCCCCACGCCAGCGTCTCGAAGACCCGGCCGAACGGCATCCAGCCCTCGACCGCGCCGGAGGCACCCAATGCGGGGGTGTCCTCCAACAGCAGCGCCTCGCCGTCGGTCAGCAGGATGTCGGGGGCGAACGTCAGGCGAGCCAGACGAGCCCCGACGGAAACCACGGTGGTCATCGGGCTCACCATGATCTCGCCGACGCCGCGGAACAAGTCCGCGCAGGCCGTCACGCACACTTCGGCGCGGCTGACGTGAATCACGATGCCTCCGTTGCGAATCGCCGCACTGCGGCCTGGTAGTCGTCCTCGCTGCCCGACAGATAGGTCCGCACGAAGGCGTCCCACGATTCGGGCGACTTCGCAGCTTCGGCGTAGTGCCGCTGAAATTTCTCGTCGCGACTGTAATCAGCTGCGCCAGTGGTGAAGTGAGCGCCGCCTGGTGCCTCCACCACCGCGTCGACCATCATCCGGTTGACGATCAGCGCCTGCCGCGGAACGGCCTTCACCAGTTCCTCGGTGGACACCACCTTCTCCACTGACAGGTAGCGCCGATCGGCGGCCATCAGGAACAGGTCATCGAAGTATGGGTCGACGCCGGTGTATGCCGCGTTGCCGCGGGCGTCGCCGAGGTTCAGGTGGACGAACGCCGCATCCAACCGCAAGGCCGGCATCGCGATCAACGTCTCGAACGACCCGTCTGCCAACGGGTACGGGGACGTTACGGTCTTGAGCTCGCCTTCCCAGAAGTCGGGCACCGAACTGCCCAGGCCCGCGCGAATCGGCAGGAACGGCAACCGCTGTGCGGCCGCCTGTAACCCGCAGCGCAGCATGCCTTCGTCCATTTCCCGCGCTTGGATCGCTCCGCTGGTGCGCGCCGCGGCGAACCACGGGTCGTAGAACGGCGGCGAATCCAGCGACACGAAGCCGTAGTACACCTGCCGGACCTTGCCGGCCGAGCACAGCAGTCCGATGTCCGGCCCGCCGTAGGTGACGACGGTCAAATCCTTGACGTCCGTGCGCAACAGAGCGCGAACGAAGGCCATTGGCTTGCGTCGCGAGCCCCAGCCGCCGATCCCGATCGTCATGCCGCTGCGCACCTGCGCAACCGCGTCGTCGAGGGTGGTGAGCTTATCCGTCACGCCTTCTTGCCCTTCGCCGTCCCCGCGAACGCGTCGCGGTGCTCGTCGGAGACGCCGGCGAGGTTGAGCTCGAACGTGAACCCCTGCTCCATCCGGTAGCTCGAGTTGACCCGTTGCACGTCAATGAAATTCAGCGCTTCCTTGGCGGCCCGGATCACGCGGGTGTCCTTGGCGGCGATGTCGCGGGCCACCTTCAGCGCTGCCTCGTCGAGCTGCTCGCGGGGCACTACCTCGTGCACGGATCCGAAGTGGTGCAGGGTCGCGGCGTCGACCGTGGCGGCGGTGTAGAACAACCGGCGCATCATGTGCTGCGGCACAAGCCGCGACAGGTGTGTCGCTGCGCCGAGCGCGCCACGTTCCACCTCAGGCAGCCCGAACGTCGCGTCCTCGGAGGCGATGATCACGTCGGCGTTGCCGACGAGGCCGATTCCGCCGCCGACGCAGAACCCGTTGACCGCCGCGATCACCGGCACCGCGCACTCGTACACCGCCCGGAACGCCGCAAAGCAGCCGCGATTGGCGTCGATCAATGCCGTGAACCCCTCGGTGTTCTGCATCTCTTTGATGTCGACACCGGCGTTGAAGCCACGGCCTTCGGCGCGCAGGATCACCACGTGGGTGTCGAGATCGTTGCCGGCGGCAGTCAGCGCATCGGCCAGTTCGAACCAGCCGCGGGAGGGAATCGCGTTGACCGGTGGGTAGTCGACGGTGACGGCGACGATGTCCGGCTCGACCGTGGCAGACGTGATGGTCATGGGGACTCTTCCTGGGGTCGCTACCTAAGCAAGCACTTGCTTGGTAAGCTAGCACAGTGACTCATCCCGGCCCAGCGGTTCCCCTCGATTTCGGGCTCGCCGGCCGGATCGTCCTCGTGACAGGTGGTGTCCGCGGCGTGGGCGCCGGCATCAGTGCCGTCTTCGCCGATCAGGGCGCAACTGTGGTGACCTGTGCGCGCCGCCCCGTCGAGGGATCGCCGTATGAATTCCTCGAGTGCGACGTGCGTGACCCCGATTCTGTCGGCCGGCTCGTCGAAGCGATCGTCGACCGTCATGGACGCCTCGACGTCGTCGTGAACAACGCCGGCGGATCGCCGTACGCCCTGGCCGCCGACGCGTCACCGAAGTTCCACGAGAAGATCATTGCGCTCAATCTGCTTGGCATGCTGCATGTTTCGCAACGTGCCAACGCCGTGATGCAGGACCAGGAGACTGGCGGCGCAATCGTGTCCGTGTCGAGCGTGAGCGGGCGTCGGCCATCGCCGGGCACTGCCGCCTACGGCGCGGCCAAGGCGGGCGTGGAAAGCCTGACCGCCACTTTGGCCGTTGAGTGGGCACCGAAGGTGCGCGTCAACGCGCTTGCGGTGGGCATGGTGGAAACCGAGCAGGTCGAGCTCTTCTACGGAGACGCGCAATCGCAGGCCGCGGTGTCGGCGACGGTGCCGCTCGGCCGGCTGGCCAAGCCCACTGAGATCGGTTGGGCAGCAGCATTTTTAGCGTCGGATGCGGCGTCTTACATCAGTGGTACGACGATGGCCGTGCACGGCGGTGGCGAACCACCGCCGTATCTGGCCGCCACCAGTGCGATCAAGTAAGGGAGTGAGTCAATGGGATTGGTCGACGGGCGCGTAGTCGTGGTGACGGGCGCCGGACGAGGAATCGGGCGGGCCCATGTGCTGGCGTTCGCCGCGGAGGGCGCCCGGGTGGTCGTCAACGACATAGGCGTAGCGCTCGACGGCTCTGCGGGAACCAGTCCCGCCCAGGAAGTGGTCGACGAGATCACCGCGGCGGGCGGAGAAGCCATTGCGAACAGTGACGACGTCGCCGACTGGTCCGGCGCTCAGAATCTGATCCGTACCGCGATCGAGGAGTTCGGCGGCCTCGACGTGCTGGTGAACAACGCGGGATTCATTCGCGACCGCATGCTGGCCAATACCAGTGAAGAAGAGTGGGACGCGGTGATCCGCGTGCACCTCAAGGGCCACTTCGCGCCGCTTCGCCACGCCGCCGAGTACTGGCGCGCGAAGTCGAAAGCCGGAGAGACCGTGGACGCCAGGGTGATCAACACCAGTTCCGGTGCTGGGCTTCAGGGCAGCGTCGGGCAAGGCAACTACTCGGCCGCCAAGGCCGGCATCGCCGCACTCACGCTGGTCGCCGCCGCCGAGATGGGCCGCTACGGCGTCACGGTCAACGCGATCGCACCCGCCGCGCGCACGCGCATGACCGAGAAGGTGTTCGCCGAAACAATGGCCAGGCCCGACGACGGCTTCGACGCGATGGCACCGGAAAACGTTTCGCCGCTTGTGGTTTGGCTCGGCAGTGCCGAATCACGCGACGTGACGGGCAAAGTCTTCGAGGTCGAGGGCGGATTGATCCGGGTTGCCGAAGGCTGGGCACACGGGCCGCAGGTGGACAAGGGCGCGCGTTGGGAACCGTCCGAACTCGGACCCGTCGTCGCCGACCTGCTAGCCAAGGCCAGGCCACCCGTGCCGGTGTACGGGGCCTGACACCGCGTCAGCGCGCGGGTTCACACACGACGATCGGAATGCGCCGATCGGTCCAGGATTGGTAATCCTCGAAGTCCGGATACATTTCGACGAGCTTGGGCCACAACGTTTCCCGCTCTTCGTCGGTGGCGTCGCGGGCCGTCATGTGCAGCACCTCGTCTTTGATCTGGACCGTGACCTTCGGATCCGCCTTGAGGTTCAGATACCAGAGCGGATGGCGGTCGGAGCCGCCGCGCGAAGCGACCACGATGACGCGGTCACCGTCGCGCAGATACAGCAGCGGGCTGACTCGCGGTTGTCCGGACTTGCGGCCGGTGGTGGTGAGCAGCGCGACCGGGGCCTTCTTGAACGTGCCGCCGAGCTTGCCTCCGCTGAGCTTGTAGACGGCCGCGTTTCCACGCGACATCCACTTGATGATGAAGTCGGTGACCGGGTGGTTCAGGTTGCGCGGCGCTGATTTCGGCATAGGCGTCATCTTATGCTGATGCGATGGTCGCCGTTTCCGACACCGATCGCATCGCCGCCGCGCAAGAGTACCTCGACGCGCTGGTGAGTCACGACGCCACGGCCGTCCCGTTCGCCGACGACTGCACCCGTATCGAGAACGGGATGAAGACGGGGTTCTCGGGAAAACACCTGCGCCGCAGCCTGACTCGCGGACTGCAGTACCGCGTCATCGCAGCCGCCACCGATCGGAACTTCACCGTGCGCGGCGACGAGGTGCACGCGACGTTCACGATCGTCACCAAAGCCGCTGTCGCCGGCCGCCGGGTAGTCGCCCACGTCGACGAGACGTTTCTGATCCCGTCTGCCGACGGCAAGATCCACCACATCCGCGCGAGAGTGACGCCGGCCCTTCGTCGAGAGTGACGTTTTGCAGGCCTCCACTCGTACTTTGTCTGCAAAACGTCGCTCTCGAAGCCCGGCGTTAGATCCGCTCGATGATCGTGCCGGTGGACAGCGCACCACCGGCGCACATCGTGATCAGCGCGGTCGACTTGTCCGAGCGCTCGAGCTCGTGCAGCGCGGTGGTGATCAAGCGGCTGCCCGTCGATCCCACCGGATGGCCCAACGCGATTGCGCCGCCGTTGACGTTCACCCGGGTCATGTCCGGGTTGTGCACGCGCGCCCACGACAGCACCACCGACGCGAACGCCTCGTTGATTTCGACGATGTCGATGTCGCCGATCTTCATGCCGGCCTTCTCCAGCACCTTGGCCGTCGACTGCACCGGGCCGTCGAGGTGGTAGTAGGGCTCCGCGCCGACCAAAGCCTGCGAAACGATGCGTGCACGCGGCGTGAAGCCGAGCGCGCGGGCCTTGTCCTCGTCCATCCACAGCACCGCGGCCGCGCCGTCGGAGATCTGCGACGACGTGCCCGCCGTGTGAATACCGCCGTCCAGCACGGGATTCAATGACGCCAGCCCCTCCAGCGTGGTGTCGCGCAGACCCTGGTCACGGCTCACCAGGTGCCGCTCCGTTGTCGGCTGTTTGTTCTCGTCGAGCACCGGCGCCTCGATCGGGCTGATCTCCCGGTCGAACCGGCCCTCGGCCCACGCCTGCTTGGCTTTGCGCTGCGACTCGAATCCGAACTCGTCGACGTCTTCGCGAGTGATGCCGCGCCGCTTGGCAATCCGCTCCGCCGCCTCGAACTGGTTGGGCATGTCGATGTCCCATGACGCCGCACGGATCAGCGATCGGTCGGGGCCGGCATTGGCGCCAAGCCCGACGCGGCTCATCGCCTCGATGCCGCACGCGATGCCGACGTCGATGGCGCCGGCCGCGATCAGCCCGGCAATCAGGTGGTTGGCCTGCTGGCCGCTGCCGCACTGACAGTCGACGGTGGTGGCGCCCACCTCCTCGGGCAGGCCGGCGGTCAGCCAGCCCACGCGGGTGATGTTGTTCGACTGCTCGGCGAACTGCGTGACGCAGCCGCCGATGACCTGCTCCACCTCGCCCGCGTCGATGCCGGCCTTTTCGACGAGCGCCTTTTGCACAGCGCCCAGCAACTCGGTGGCATGGAGTCCAGACAGCCACCCATTGCGCTTTCCAATCGGGCTGCGGGTGGCTTCGACGATGACAGGGTTACCCATTCCGCCAGGCTAGAACACGTTTCATTAGAATGCCAAGCCGCCTTGCAACGGTGCCTTTGATCTGCGTATGAGGCGTGTTTCAATGGCACTAGAACACGTTGCAGTAAGGAGTGCGGATGTCCTGCCCCAACCTGCCCCCCAACTTCGACTTCCTCGACCCGGATGTCAACGTCAAGGGGCTTCCCGTCGCTGAGCTGGCCGAACTTCGCAAGGCGGAGCCTGTCCACTGGGTCGAGGTGCCGGGCGGCACCGGTGGCTTCCGGGACGCCGGCTATTGGGCAGTCACCAAGCACAAAGACGTCAAGGAGGTGTCGCTGCGCAGCGACGTCTTCTCGAGCTGGCAGAACGGGGCGATCCCCGTCTGGCCTCAGGAGATGACGCGCGAGGCGATCGACCTGCAGCGCAACGTCCTGCTCAACATGGACGCCCCGCACCACACCCGGCTGCGCAAGATCATCTCTCGCGGGTTCACACCGCGGGCGATCGGCCGACTGCGCGATGAGCTCGATCGCCGTGCGCAGAACATCGCGAGGGCCGCGGCCGCGCAGGGGTCCGGCGACTTCGTCGAGCAGGTCTCGTGTGAGCTGCCGCTGCAGGCGATCGCCGAATTGCTGGGCGTACCGCAGGAGGACCGGGACAAGATCTTCCGCTGGTCCAACGAGATGACCGGCAACGAGGACCCCGAGTACGCCCACATCGATCCCGCGCAGTCGTCGGCCGAGCTGATCATGTACGCGATGAAGATGGCCGAGGAACGTAGCAAAAACCCGGGCGACGACATCGTCACCAAGCTGATCGAGGCCGACATCGACGGAGAGAAGCTCTCCGACGACGAATTCGGCTTCTTCGTCGTCATGCTTTCGGTGGCCGGTAACGAGACCACCCGCAACTCCATCACCCACGGCATGATCGCGTTCTCGCAGAACCCGGACCAGTGGGAGCTGTACAAACGGGAGCGCCCCGAAACCGCGGCCGACGAGATCGTGCGCTGGGCAACCCCGGTGACCGCGTTCCAGCGCACCGCGCTCGAGGACACCGAGCTGTCCGGGGTGCAGATCAAGAAGGGGCAGCGGGTCGTGATGTTCTACCGCTCAGCCAATTTCGACGAAGAAGTGTTCGAAAACCCGCATCAATTCGACATCTTGCGCCAGCCCAACCCGCATGTCGGCTTCGGCGGTACCGGCGCGCACTACTGCATCGGCGCGAACCTGGCCAAGATGACGATCAACCTGATCTTCAACGCGGTCGCCGACCACATGCCCGATCTGAAGCCGCTGTCCGCGCCGGACCGGCTGCGGTCCGGCTGGCTCAACGGGATCAAGCACTGGCAGGTCGACTACACGGGTAAGTGCCCGGTGGATCACACGGCCGCCGGCGCGTCGCCGACGCACACGGGCGCCGTCTGATGGACTTCACGCTCGAACCCGCCCAGCAGGCGGTGGTCGACGTCGTCAGCGCTATCCTGGACCGCGAAAACAGTTGGGATGCACTGATTTCCGGCGGCGTGACGGCGCTGGCCGTGCCCGAGCGTCTCGGCGGCGACGGGGTGGGCCTGGCTGAGGTGGCGACGGCCCTTACCGAGATCGGCCGCCACGGCACCATCAGTCCCGCACTGGCGACGCTCGGCCTGGCGGTGGTGCCGCTGCTCGACCTCGCCTCCGACGCGCAGCAGGACCGGTACCTGGCCGGTGTTGCGGAAGGCGCCTTGCTCACCGCGGCGCTCAACGAGCCGGGCGCGGCACTGCCGGACCGGCCGGCGACCACGTTCGCCAACAACAAGTTGAGCGGCACCAAAATCGGTGTGCCGTACGCAGAACAGGCCGACTGGATGATCGTGACGACCGACAGCAGGGTGGTCGTGGTGTCACCGAAGGCCGAGGGTGTCGAGCTGGTCGAGACGCGGACGTCCAACGGCAGCGACGAGTATGTGGTCACGTTCTCCGACGTCGCGGTCGCATCCGAAGACGTTCTGGAGGGCGCGGCTGTGCAGCGCTTGAACCAGTTGGCGCTGGCGATGATCGGCGCGTACGCGGCCGGTCTGGTCGCCGGGGCGCTGCGGCTCACCGCCGACTACGTCGGAACCCGTCAGCAATTCGGCAAGCCGCTGTCGACGTTCCAGACCGTCGCCGCGCAGTTGGCAGAGGTGTACATCGCTTCACGCACCATCGATTTGGCGTCGACGTCGGTGGCCTGGCGGCTGTCCGAGGGGCGTGACGCCGACGACGACCTCGCTGTGCTCGGTTACTGGCTGACTTCTCAGGCGCCGCGGGTCATGCAAATCTGTCACCACCTGCACGGCGGGATGGGTATGGACATCACCTACCCGATGCCGCGGTACTACTCGACGATCAAGGACCTGACCCGCTTGCTGGGCGGCCCGTCGCATCGTCTCGATGTCCTTTCGGGTCTGGAAAGCGTGGGAGCGTAATGTTCGTCGACCTGACTCCCGAGCAGCGGCAGCTGCAAGCCGAACTGCGGCAATACTTCTCGAATCTCATTTCGCCGGAAGAGCGCGAGGAGATGGAGAATGACCGGCACGGTAAGGCCTACCGCGCCGTGATCCGCCGGATGGGCCAGGACGGCAAGCTCGGCGTCGGGTGGCCGAAAGAGTTCGGCGGCTTGGGTTTTGGGCCCATCGAACAGCAGATCTTCGTCAACGAGGCGCAGCGTGCCGATGTGCCGCTGCCGGCCGTGACGTTGCAGACGGTGGGACCCACGCTGCAGGTGTACGGCAGCGAGGCGCAGAAGAAGAAGTTCCTGCCCGCTATCCTCGCCGGCGAGGTTCATTTCGCGATCGGCTACACCGAGCCCGAGGCCGGCACCGACTTGGCGTCGCTGCGCACCACCGCTGTTCGCCAAGGCGACGAGTACATCGTCAATGGTCAGAAGATCTTCACCACCGGCGCCCACGATGCCGACTACATCTGGCTGGCTTGCCGGACCGATCCGGATGCGGTGAAGCACAAGGGCATTTCGATCCTGATCGTCGACACCAAGGATCCCGGTTACTCCTGGACGCCGATCATCCTGTCCGACGGCGCCCACCACACCAACGCGACCTATTACAACGACGTGCGCGTCCCGGTCGACATGTTGGTGGGCGAGGAGAACGGTGGCTGGCGGCTCATCACCACCCAGCTCAACAACGAGCGGGTGATGCTGGGGCCGGCCGGCAAGTTCGCCGGCATCTACGACCGCGTGCATGCCTGGGCGGCCAAACCCGGCGGTGACGGAGTCACGCCGATCGACCACGACGACGTGCGGCGCGCGCTCGCCGAGATTCGCGCGACCTGGCGTATCAACGAGTTGCTGAACTGGCAGGTGGCTGCGGCGGGCGAGACCATCGACGTGGCCGATGCGGCAGCGACGAAAGTGTTTGCCACAGAACGTATTCAATACATCGGACGGCTCGCCGAGGAGATCGTCGGCAAGTACGGCAACCCCGCCGAGCCCGACACCGCGGATCTGCTCTATTGGCTGGACCAGCAGACCAAGCGCAACCTGGTGATCACGTTCGGCGGAGGCGTGAACGAAGTGATGAGAGAAATGATCGCGGCGTCGGGCTTGAAGGTGCCGAGGGTTCCGAGGTGAGCGGGCACGAGGACATCGCGGCGGCTGTCGAACAGGTCAAAGCCTCGGGGCGCAGCAAGCCGCGCGTCGCCCGCGACCCGGTGAACCAGCCGATGATCAATAACTGGGTCGAGGCGATCGGCGACCGCAACCCCATCTACGTCGACGAGCAGGCAGCTCGGGCGGCCGGTCATCCGGGGATCGTGGCCCCGCCGGCCATGATTCAGGTCTGGACGATGTTCGGTCTGGGCGGGCAGCGTCCCGACGACGACCCGCTGGGCCGCATCATCAACTTGTTCGACGACGCCGGCTACGTCGGTGTGGTGGCCACCAATTGCGAGCAGACCTACCACCGCTACCTGCAGCCCGGTGAACGGGTCAGTGTCACCGCCGAGCTGACAGACGTGATCGGGCCGAAGCGAACCGCGCTGGGCGAGGGCTACTTCATCAACCAGCGGATCACCTGGCAGGTCGGTGACGAGGACGTCGCCGAAATGAATTGGCGCATCCTCAAATTCCGCCCCAAGGACCGCGACCGGGCCAGCGAGGTGCCTGAGGACCTGGACCCCGATGCGTTGATGCGCCCGGCGGTGTCACGCGACACCCAGTTCTTCTGGGACGGCGTCAAGGAGCACGAACTTCGCATCCAGCGCAAGCCCGACGGCACTTTGCAGCACCCGCCGCTGCCTGCGGTGTGGCAGGACAAAGAGGCACCCACCGACTACGTCGTCGCGAGCGGCAAGGGAACCGTGTTCAGCTTCGTGGTGCACCATGCCCCCAAGGTCCCGGGCCGGACGCTTCCGTTCGTCATCGCGCTTGTCGAACTCGAGGAAGGAGTGCGGATGCTCGGCGAGCTGCGCAACGTCGACCCGTCGGCGGTGGAAGTCGGAATGCCCGTGCGCGCAACGTATCTCGATTTTCCGGCCAGCGATGCCGGGCCGGCGTGGACGCTGTACGCGTGGGAGCCGGCCGCATGAGTGCGCCAACTGTGGAAGTCGGCACCAGGCTGCCGGAGCTGAAGCTCTACGGCGACCCCACCTTCATCATCTCGACCGCGCTGGCGACGCGGGATTTCCAGGACGTCCACCACGACCGCGACAAGGCGCAGGCCAAGGGCTCGAAGGACATCTTCGTCAACATCCTCACCGACACCGGACTGGTGGAGCGGTTCGTCACGGACTGGGCCGGCCCGTCGGCGTTGGTCAAGTCGATCAGCCTGCGGCTGGGTGTGCCGTGGTACGCCTACGACACCGTGACGTTCTCCGGTGAGGTGACAGCGGTGGAAGACGGGCTGGTCACCGTTAAGGTGTTGGGCCGCAACAGCTTAGGCGACCACGTGATCGCGACCGTCAAGTTGGCTGTAGGAGGAGCGTGATGTCCCCCGCAAGCGGGCGGTCCCCCCTGTCCCGGCAAGCGGCGATCGTCGGGATCGGCGCCACCGACTTCTCCAAGAACTCGGGACGCAGCGAATTGCGATTGGCGGCAGAGGCGGTGCTCGACGCGCTCGACGACGCCGGGCTGACGCCTGCAGACGTCGACGGGCTGACGACGTTCACGATGGATTCCAACACCGAGGTTGCCGTCGCCCGCGCGACGGGAATGGGTGAGCTGACGTTCTTTTCGAAGATCCACTACGGCGGCGGCGCCGCATGCGCGACCGTGCAGCAGGCCGCGATGGCCGTCGCAACCGGCGTCGCCGACGTCGTGGTGGCCTACCGGGCGTTCAACGAGCGCTCCGGCATGCGGTTCGGGCAGGTGCAGACCCGGCTGACCGAAAACGCCGATTCCACCGGAGTGGACAATTCGTTCTCCTACCCGCACGGTCTGTCGACGCCGGCAGCACAGGTGGCAATGATCGCCAAGCGCTACATGCACTTGTCGGGGGCCACCAGCCGCGACTTCGGTGCGATCTCCGTGGCCGACCGCAAGCATGCGGCCAAGAACCCCAAGGCGTACTTCTACCAGAAGCCGATCACCATCGAGGATCACCAGAACTCGCGGTGGATCGCCGAGCCGCTGCGGCTGCTGGATTGTTGCCAGGAGACCGACGGTGCGGTGGCGATCGTGGTGACGTCTTTGGATCGGGCGAAGGACCTCAAGCATCGACCTGCAGTGATCGAGGCGGCCGCTCAAGGCTCCAGCCCCGACCAGTACACGATGGTCAGTTACTACCGCGACGAACTCGACGGCCTGCCGGAGATGGGCTTGGTGGGGCGACAGCTGTGGCAGCAGTCCGGGCTGAAGCCCGCCGACATCCAAACGGCGATCCTCTACGACCACTTCACGCCGTTCACGCTGATTCAGCTGGAGGAGTTGGGGTTCTGCGGCTGGGGCGAAGCCAAGGACTTCATCGCCGACGGCGCAATCGAAATCGGCGGCCGACTGCCGATCAACACCCACGGCGGCCAGCTCGGTGAGGCCTACATCCATGGCATGAACGGCATCGCGGAGGGCGTGCGCCAATTACGCGGCACCTCGGTCAACCAGGTGCCAGATGTCGAGCACGTTCTCGTCACCGCGGGCACGGGCGTGCCCACCTCCGGCCTGATCCTGGGTTAATTCAGCAACATTTCGCACCGCTTGAGGCAGTGCTACGTGTCCGTTGCCGCGAGCACATCCTCAATTGCTGGGATCCGTAGCGAGCGGACTCAGCTGGCGGGCTGCCCGCATTGCGCTCACAGGCAATTTCAAGATCAATCCCCATGTAAGTCCCTTACCTGCGGCTTTATGAGTGTTTGCCAGTGTGCAACGGAATCCGTAACGCGATCCTGACAGTAGCGTCAATAGGTTTGCTGGTGATCAAATCGTGATTCGCTGAACTCGATCGTTTGTGATGCTTGACACAAGACTCAGCAAAGCCATATCGTTTGCTCAGCAGTTACCGGGGGGCTCTCACCGGAGGGCCACAGACCAAGGGTTAGGGGCCGTCGAAATGCTCACAGGCAGGGCCGATGCAAGGCGCCGACGGTCACTACCCGGTCGGGCGCCGCCGATGCGTCACTGATTTGCTCGGCGCTCATCACAGAGCAACGCAAATTGATCTGGCATCCGCCAACTGTTTCTCGTCCGTTATCGAAGCCGGCCGAATCCCGGCTTAGTCAAGGCTGCTCACATTAAGGCAAAAGGAGCTACCACAATGAGCAAGCACCGGATCGCACGCAAGCACATCACCCTGACCCGCGCCCTCGGCGGCGGCCTGGTCGTCGGTGGACTGACCCTCGGCGGCGTCGCGCTGTCGACCGCGGCCGCCCCGATCGAAGCCAACGCCGCCTGCGGCAACGGGATCTCGGCGTTCAGCAACACCGGTTCGAACAGCCCGAACACGTTCAACATCGGCTCGGGCAACAACTTCAACTTCCAGGGCAGCGGCCTCGGGGCCAACCTCAACGGCGGTCAGCGTTCACGCACCGGAAACAACAGCAGCACCACCACCGGCAGCGGGACGACCTGCGTCGCCGCCAACCCGAACCCGTTCTCGTTCCCGAGCTTCGGATTCGCCAACAACACGGGGTCGAACAGCCCGAACACGGTGAACTTCTTGTCCGGCAACAACATCAACACTCAGTTCAGTGTGTTCGGTGCGAACGGGAACCTGGGCGGCCAGCGGTCCAACACCGGCAACAACACCAGCACCACAACTGACAGCCCGACCACTGTCGGTTCGGTCGCTGCGGGAGCCGCCGGCTGATCGGCTGAGACTCGCTTCCTGACGAGGGGGCAGGAGCGACCCACACTGGGCCGTCGGCACCATGCCGGCGGCCCAGTGCGTTGTGCGACAGCCGCGGCGCAGCTCCGGCAGGCCTCAAGCCGGGCCGTCGGTGAAAGTGCTTATGCCGGAACCAGTTCCACGCCGGAGAGGACCGGCTCGTCGTCGCGCGTGGGCGCGGTGACGACGGCGACCAGTCGGTCGTCCTCCTCCCAGATCCGCGCGCGCAGCATCTCGCCGGGAAACACCACGCCGGCGAAACGGGCGCCGTAGGACCGCACCCGGCCGACATCGCTGTCCAGGCACGCGTCGACGATCGCCTTGCACGCAATGCCGTATGTGCACAAACCGTGCAGGATCGGTCGCGGAAAACCCGCTGCCGCGGCAAATTCGGGATCGGAATGCAGTGGATTGCGGTCGCCGCAGAGCCGATACAGCAACGCCTGCTGCGGCAGCGTCGGCAGCGGGATCTCCTGATCAGCTGGCCGGTCCGGCGGCGCGGACGACAGCGACGGACCGCGTTCGCCGCCGAAACCGCCCTCGCCGCGGGCGAAGATGGACCGTGTGGTGCTCCACAGCGGCGTGCCGTCGAGGGTAGTGACCGTCGACTCGGTCAGGATCACCGCGGCTTTGCCCTTGTCCCAGATGTCGACGACGCGGCTGGTGCTGCGGGCTGTGCCGGATGGCGGCAGCGGGCCGGCGACGGTCACCGATTCGGCGCCGTGCAGGATCTTGGCGAGCTCGATGTCGATGCCCGGGAACGGCACGGTCGGCGGCTCGGTGAGATGAAAGCTCTGGGCGACATTGCCGAACGTCGGCAGCACCTGCGGGGTGTTATCTACCAGATAACTCAACTCACGTGGGTTCATCGGGTCCGCGCCGGCGCCCAGCGCAAGGTGGTACAGCTGCACATCGCTACTGGTCCAGCTGAATTCGGCCGGTGGCAGTTCCGCGCCGATGGCAACAGACGGATCGATCGGCATCTCAGTCCTTTCCGGCGATGTGCCGTGCGGCCAGGTACCCGAACGTCATCGCCGGACCGATCGTGCCACCCGGTCCCGGATAGGTGTGACCCATCACCGGCGCGCTGACGTTCCCGGCGGCATACAGGCCCGGGATGACGCTGCCGTCGTCGCGCAACGCACGGCCGTGCACGTCGGTGCGGATGCCGCCTTTGGTGCCGAGGTCGCCCGGCACCATCTTGGCCGCGTAGTACGGCGGGTGGCTGATCTCGCCGAGGTTGGGATTCGGCTTGTTGGTCGGGTCGCCGTAGTAGCGGTCGTAGGCGCTTTCCCCACGGTGATAGTCCTCGTCGACTCCGGACCGCGCGAACCCGTTGAACCGTTCGACCGTCGCTTTCAGGGCGTCGGCCGGCAACCCGGCCTTCTGTGCCAACTCGTCGAGGGTATCGGCGGTCACAATGACACCCGACTCGAGCCACTTCTTCGGGATGCGTTGTCCGGGTTGCAACCCCGCAAAGATGTAGCGATCGCGGTAGCGCTGGTCGAACACCAGCCAAGCGGGCACGTTCTCACCGGGGCCGGGCCCTTGCCCGTACTCGCCGCCGTACATGTGGTGGCATGCCTCGACATACGGCATCGACTCGTTCATGAACCGCTTGCCGGCCATGTTGACGATGATCGAGCCCGGCGAATTGCGTTCGGACAACGCGAACCACGGCGCACCGACCAGCGGCACCGTCGGCCCCCACCAGGCGTCTTCCATCAATTCCAGTGCTGCACCGAGCTTTTCGGCCGCCAGGATGCCGTCGCCAGTGTTCGCCTTCGCGCCCACGGTCCACTCGGTTGAGATCGGTGCCCGCTGGTATTTGACTCGCATCTGTTCGTTGTGCTCGAAGCCGCCGCAGCCGAGGATCACCCCGCGTCGCGCCCGGATGAGTTGCGGATCTGCGCTTTCGGGGGCAGTAGTGTCGCGGACATACACGCCGCGCACCACACCGTCCTCGACGTACAACTCGGTCAGCGCCGTGTTGAGCAGCACGGGCACACCGGCGTCGCGCAGCCCGATCCGCAGCGGCGCAATGAGCGCGCGTCCCATTCCGACCAGGTTCTTGCCCGTCGCTTTGGCCCACATGGTCCGAGCGCCGACCTTCAGGCTGCGCAGCACACCGCGCGGGTGGCGCTTCAACAGGTTGAGTCGCACGTAATCCTGCTGCATCACAACGACATTCATCGGAACTTTGCCGTACGGTGGCTCGAGATATGGCTCGTCGGGGCCCAGCTTGCGCGCGTCGAACGGCTTCGGCTCGATCGAGCGGCCGCCTGGACGTCCACCGGGAGCCTCCGGGTAGTAGTCCGAATAGCCGGGTACCCAGCACATCTTCAGCGGCGTGTGCTTGAGCACGAACGACAACATCTCCGGCGCTCGGTCCAGGTATGTGTCGATGCGTTCGGGCTCGACGACGTCGCCGATGATCGTGTGCAGATATGTGCGGGCGGCTTCGGGCGTATCGGTGACGCCGTCGCGCTTGAGCACCTCGTTGTTGGGGATCCAGACGCCTCCGCCGGATCGAGCGGTGGAGCCGCCAAAGTGGGGCGCCTTCTCGATCACCACGGCCGACAAGCCCTCGTGGGCGGCGGTGAGCGCGGCTACCATGCCCGCAGCGCCGCTTCCCACGACGACGACGTCGTACTCCTGATCGGTCATACTAGAACACGTTATAGAATTGGCCCGGCTGGGCGCCACCGACCCCGCCGATCGACCAAAGGGGCGACCAGAAGATGCTCAGCGCGCAACGGCGTGACGAACTGGCTGCCGACCTGGCTGAAGCAGAGCGCAGCCGGGTCCCCATAGCGCCGCTGACGGACCGAAACCCCACGATAGACGTGGTGGACGCCTATGAGATCCAGCTGATCAACATCCGCCGGCGCGTCGCTGAAGGGGCGCGCGTGGTCGGCCACAAGGTAGGCCTGTCGAGCAAGGCGATGCAGCAGATGATGGGCGTCGACGAACCCGACTACGGGCATTTGCTTGACGAGATGGAGGTCTTCGAAGACAAGCCCGTCAAGGCGACCGGATACCTGTACCCCCGGGTGGAGGTCGAAGTCGGCTTCATTCTCGCCGAGGACCTGCCCGGTGCCGGATGCACCGAAGACGACGTACTGGCCGCCACCGAAGCGTTCGCACCGGCGATCGAGCTGATCGACACCCGTATCACGGACTGGAAGATCAAGCTATGCGACACCATCGCCGACAACGCGTCGTCGGCCGGGTTCGTGCTCGGCGCTCAGCGGGTGTCGCCCGGCGACATCGACATCAAGAACATCGACGCGGTGCTCACCCGCAACGGTGAAGTGGTGGCCAAAGGCCGCAGCGACGCGGTGCTGGGCAATCCGGTGACCGCGGTGGCGTGGCTGGCTCGCAAGGTGGAGAGTTTTGGTGTGCGACTGCGCAAGGGTGACATCGTGTTGCCGGGGTCGTGCACCCGCGCGATCGATGCCCGGCCCGGTGACCAGTTCGTCGCCGAGTTCGACGGGCTGGGGTCCGTGCGATTGAGTTTCGAATAGGAGTGCCCATGGCCAAAGCAAGCGTCGCAATCGTCGGCTCCGGCAATATCAGCACTGATCTGATGTACAAGTTGCTGCGCTCGGAGTGGCTGGAGCCGCGGTGGATGGTGGGCATCGACCCGGACAGCGAAGGCCTCAAGCGCGCCCGCGGGCTGGGCCTGGAGACCACCCATGAGGGGGTGGATTGGCTGCTGGCCCGAGACGAGAAACCGGATTTGCTGTTCGAGGCCACCTCGGCCTACGTGCATAAGGCGGCCGCGCCCAAGTACGCCGAAGCGGGTATCCGCGCGATTGATCTGACGCCGGCTGCGGTGGGCCCGGCGGTGATTCCGCCGGCGAATCTTCGCGAGCATCTCGATGCGCCGAACGTCAATATGATCACCTGCGGTGGGCAGGCGACGATTCCGATCGTCTACGCAGTCTCGCGGGTGGTGGATGTGCCGTATGCCGAGATCGTGGCGTCGGTGGCGTCGAAGTCGGCCGGGCCCGGAACACGCGCGAACATCGACGAGTTCACCAAGACCACCAAGCGTGGTGTGGAGGTGATCGGCGGTGCGCAGCGGGGCAAGGCGATCATCATCCTCAATCCCGCTGAGCCGCCAATGATCATGCGCGACACCATCTTTTGCGCGATTCCCGACGATGCGGACACCGATGCGATCGCGCAGTCGATTCACGACGTGGTCGCCGAGGTGCAGACCTATGTGCCGGGCTACCGGTTGCTCAACGAGCCGCAGTTCGACCCGCCGTCACTGAACTCCGGCGGTCAAGCGCTGGTCACCACCTTCATCGAAGTGGAAGGCGCGGGGGACTATCTGCCGCCGTACGCGGGCAACCTCGACATCATGACGGCGGCGGCGACGAAAGTGGGCGAGGAGATCGCCAAGGAGCTGCTGTCCACACCGGCCCGAGGAGGCCAAGCATGAGCACCGATGTCTTCTTCAACCCGATTTGGGACATCCGGATCACCGACACGTCGCTGCGTGACGGCAGCCACCACAAGCGGCACCAGTTCACCAAGGAGGAGGTGCGCTCGATCGTCGCCGCGCTGGATGCTGCTGGTGTGCCGGTGATCGAGGTGACGCACGGCGACGGGCTGGGCGGTTCGTCGTTCAACTACGGCTTCTCCAAGACGCCCGAACAGGAATTGATCAAGCTGGCCGCCGAGACGGCCAAGGACGCCAAGATCGCGTTTCTGATGCTTCCGGGGGTGGGCACCAAGGAAGACATCATCGAGGCGCAGGACAACGGCGGGTCGATCTGCCGCATCGCCACGCACTGCACCGAAGCCGACGTGTCGATCCAGCATTTCGGCTTGGCCCGCGAGCGGGGCCTGGAGACTGTCGGCTTTTTGATGATGGCGCATACGATCCCGCCTGAGGCGCTGGCCAAACAGGCCCGCATCATGGCTGACGCGGGATGTCAGTGCGTGTATGTCGTCGACTCCGCCGGTGCGTTGGTGTTGGAGGGAGTGCGCGACCGGGTTGCCGCGCTGGTGGCCGAGCTGGGTGATGACGCCCAGGTGGGTTTCCACGGTCACGAGAACCTGGGGCTGGGTGTGGCGAACTCGGTGGAGGCGGTGCGCGCGGGCGCCAAGCAGATCGACGGGTCGTGCCGGCGGTTCGGCGCCGGCGCGGGCAATGCCCCGGTGGAGGCGCTGATCGGGGTGTTCGACAAGATCGGCGTCAAGACCGGCATCGACTTCTTCGAGATCGCCGACGCCGCCGAAGACGTCGTGCGTCCCGCGATGCCCGCCGAATGCCTGCTCGACCGCAATGCCTTGATCATGGGGTACTCGGGGGTGTACTCGAGCTTCCTCAAGCACGCGATCCGCCAGGCCGAGCGCTACGGCGTGCCCGCCCACCAGCTGTTGCACCGCGCAGGGCAGCGCAAACTCATCGGCGGCCAAGAAGACCAACTCATCGACATCGCCCTCGAAATCAAGCGCGAGCAGGCTGTCTAGTCCTTCCGCGAGCGCGCGTGTCTGTACGCCGACACACCGAGACGGGCCGTACCGCAGCGCACCTTCGCGGCTGATGAGCGTGCGGTCCGTCAGCGGCGCGCGGACCCGGTCATGGGGCCCGGGTTAGCGGCTTCGAGCAGACAGATCACCGTGCTCGGCGCGGGCCCTGCCGTCGGCGCGAACGTCGTGCGGTCCTGATTGGAGTCCACCAGGTAGGTGATCGCAAACCCGCCGACATCGGGTGACTGCCCGGTGTAGGCCGCGAACTCGTTGCGGCACTTGGGGTTTGCCACTTCAGGCACTGCCGCGTCGACGGTCAGCGGTCCGCGGAAGTACACCTCTGCCTGATGTGGTGTCGCACAGTCGACCACTGTCACCGCGACGACGCTCGGGTCGTTCGGCGGCGGATCGGCAAGACAGTCGCCGACGTCGAGGTCAATCCACTTCTTGGACTGCGCCTTTGGCGGAGTGACCACCGTGGACGTGGGCGACGTGGTCGACCTGGTTGGGCTAGGCGGCGTCGTGGCGGGTGTCTCGGCGGAGTGTGCGCACGCGGTCAGCACGACGCCCACCGTGATCAGAGTGATCAGGCTGGGTGAACATCGAAAGGCGGACATCGCGGACACGGACGCAGGGTAACGCCGGGCGATCACCCGTCGTAGAGCAGCTCGGTCGGTGCTCAGAAGGGTTTGACTCCGCCGAGTTGCGCGGTCAGCGCGTCGGCGGCGGCGACCAACCCGCGCGCCCGCTCGGTGATCTCTGCGTCGGTGAGTGCCCGGCCGATGTGCAGGGAAGCGACCATCGCCTGCCGCCGGTGGTGGTCGAACACCGGGGCGGAGATCACGCTGATTTCGTGGCGCTGCCGTCGGCCAGGGTTCTCACTGCGCAAGTAGACCCGTTCACCGATATCGGACACGATCTCGCCGAGCAACGCGCGAAGTTCGTCGGGCAAGCTGTTCGACACCCCAGCCATCAGCGCATACAGCCGCTGCCCGCTGGGCGTCAGTCGCTCGACCAGATAGCCGTCCGCTCGGCATTCGGCGATCACCCGCTGCAGCCGTTCGGTGTCGGTGCGCAGCGGAATGGTCGGTTCCTTGGCCAGCCAGTCGTGGACGGCTTCGTCGTCCCAGAGCACGAACATCAACCCCACCGGCGGCGCGAACGGATAGCTCTGCCCCACTTCGACGCCCACCCGCGCGCCCGGCGGGCTCACCAGTTCCAGCAGCGTGATCCGATCGTCGACCACCGCCGACAACGCTGCGGTCGTCCCGAATCGTCTTGACAGGCGGCGCAATTCGTCACGTGCGGCAGGGCTGACCCGCATGGCCTCTTGTGCGCGGTGACCGAGAGTGATCAGCGCCGGGCCCAGCCGGTATGTCTTGTCTCGTTCGTCTCTGATCAAGTAGCCGGCCTCTGTCAACGTCGCGACCATACCGAGACAGGTGGGCTTGCTCAGCTGCACCCGCCGGGCCAGTTCCGAGACGCCGAATCGGTCCTGCGGATGGCGCGACAAGAAGTCGAGCATGCGCACCACCCGTTCGGTCGGTGGCGACGCCCGCCCGGTCGCCTCAGCAGTAGGTCGGTCCATATATGGACCGTACCGGATCAATATGTTGACGCGAAGTTGGAACACGTTCTAGTCTCAGGCCGGTGTACACCGACCCGTTGACCGAAGCGATCGCCGAGGCGGAAAAGCTCGTCGCGGCCGCGCCTCACATCGAGACAGAAGCCGACCTCCTCGAAGGTCTGCAATATCTCGCGCAAGGAATCGCCGCGTGCACGCACGTGTCGTTCCACTACGACCGCGATCACCCGTTCTTCCTCAGCGGCACAGGGCCATTCACGAAGATGGGTCTGGACAACCCGGACACGCTGTATTTCGGAACGCGTGTACAAGCCGGTCACGAGTACGTCGTTTCCGGAGTGCGTGGCACAACGACAGATCTGAGTTTCCAGCTGCTCGGCGGTGAATACACCGACGAAGGTGTGCCGGTCAGCGAGGCGGCGTTCGACGATCGCGAGCTCGACATCGCGTCCGACGGCAGCTTCGAATGGCGCTTCACGCCGAAGACGCCGGCGCAGCTGGTGGTGCGCGAGGTGTACGGCGACTGGTCGCAACGGCGCGGCACGATTGCGATCAAGCGGGTCGACACCGCGGGCACCGCGCCGCCGCCGCTGACCCGCGAGGCGATCGAAAAGCGCTATGCCACAGCAGGCAAGCAGCTGGTGAACCGAATCAAGACCTGGCTGCAGTTCCCGCAGTGGTTCTACTTGAACCTGCCCGTCAACACCCTGACGCCGCCGCGGCTGACGCCCGGTGGTTTGGCGACACAGTATTCCTCGGTGGGGCACTTCGACTTGACGTCAGAGCAGGCACTGCTGATCACGATCCCGGTGTCCGACGCGCCTTACCTCGGTTTCCAGCTCGGCAGCATGTGGTACATCTCGCTGGACTACATCAACCACCAGACCTCGCTGAATGGCACTCAGGCGCAGGCGGATCCGGACGGAAAGATCCGGATCGTCGTCGCCGACCGCAAACCCGGTGTCACGAATTGGGTGGAGACGCTCGGGCACCGCAGAGGCTTTCTCCAGTTCCGATGGCAGCGGGTGTCGCGGGAACTCACCGAGGCCGACGGGCCCACCGCCGAAGTGGTGAACGTCGACGACGTGCCGGCGGCGTTGCCGTACTACGAGCACAACAAGATTTCCGACGAAGAGTGGCGCGCGCGGATTGCCCAGCGGCAGCACGCAATCGCCACGAGAATGCTGGGGTGAGGCATGCCCGAAGGCTTGCTGGCAGGAAAGGTCGTGTGCATCAGCGGGGTGGGCCCGGCGCTGGGTACCACGCTCGCGCGGCGATGTGCGGAGAGCGGCGCAGACCTGGTCTTGGCGGCGCGCACCGCGCAACGACTCGACGATGTAGCCAAACAAATCAGCGACACCGGCCGCCGCGCCGTGGCCGTCGCCACCGACATCACCGATGACGATCAAGTCAAGAACCTCGTCGAGGCCGCATTGGCGGCGTACGGGCGGGTCGACGTGCTGATCAACAACGCGTTTCGGGTGCCCTCGATGAAGCCGTTGGCTGACACCACATTTCAGCACATCCGTGACGCCATCGAGCTGACTGTGCTGGGCGCACTGCGATTGATCCAGGGCTTCACGCCCACCCTTTCGGAGGCCAACGGCTCGGTGGTGAATGTCAATTCGATGGTGATCCGCCACTCCCAGGCGAAGTACGGCGCCTACAAGATGGCGAAGTCGGCGCTGCTGGCGATGTCGCAGTCGCTGGCGACCGAGCTCGGCGAAAACGGCATCCGAGTGAATTCCGTTGTGCCAGGCTATATCTGGGGCGAGACGCTGAAAGGCTACTTCACCCACCAGGCCGGAAAGTACGGCACCACGGTGGAACAGATCTATGCCGCGACGGCAGCGAACTCGGATCTCAAGCGCCTGCCCACCGAGGACGAAGTTGCCTCGGCCATCATGTTTTTCGCCAGTGACCTGTCGAGCGGGATAACTGGGCAGACGCTCGACGTGAACTGCGGGGAGTACAAGGCGTGAGCGAGCGCACTGACGTCGGCACCGTCGACGATCTACTGGAGTCGGCGTCGCGGCTCGTGGGTCTGGACGACTTCGGACCCGACGACGACAACTACCTCGAAGGCCTCGCCGTCATTCTCGACTCGTATCGGCGCGAGGCCGGTCTGACGCCGTTCGGCAGCAAGATCTGCCGGGTGTATCTGCGTGGCGCGCTTGCCGCGAGGCTGCTGGCTCAGGCAGGCTGGAAACAGTACCCGCACTACGTCGACGTGCCCGTCGAGCGGCCGATCTTCGTCACCGGGCTGCCACGCACCGGCACCACCGCACTGCATCGGCTGTTGAGTGCCGACCCGTCGCACCAAGGCATTCAGATGTGGCTGGCTGAATATCCGCAGCCCCGGCCGCCGCGCGAAACGTGGGACAGCAATCCGGTGTTCCTGCGGCTCAACGCGCAGTTCGAACAGCACCACGTCGAGAATCCGGAGTTCATGGGCCTGCACTTCATGAGCGCCGACGAGGTCGAGGAATGCTGGCAGCTGCTGCGGCAGTCGCTCCACGCGGTCGCATACGAGACGCTCGCGCACTTGCCGACGTATGCGCAGTGGCTGGCGAAGGAGGACTGGACACCGGCGTATCGGCGCTACCGCAAGAATCTGCAATTGATCGGGCTCAACGACGTCGGCAAGCGCTGGGTGCTGAAGAACCCCAGCCATCTCCATGCACTCGACGCGCTGATGGCCACCTTCCCGGATGCGCTTGTGGTGCAATGCCATCGGCCGGCGGAGACGCTGATGGCATCGATGTGCTCGCTGGCCGAGCACGCCACCGAGGGCTGGTCGACGACGTTCGTCGGCGCCACGATCGGCGCCGACTCCCTGGACACCTGGGCGCGCGGTCTCGAGCGGTTCAACGCGGTGCGGGCCCAACATGATCCGGCGCAGTTCTACGACGTCGACTACAAGGACTTCGTCACCGACCCGATCGGCACCGTCGAGGCCATCTACCGCTACTTCGGTATCGAGCTCACCGACGCAGCGCTGGCGGCGATGCAGCACATGCACGCCGAGAGTCAGAAAGGGCCGCGCGCACCGAAACACACGTATTCCCTTGAGGACTACGGGCTGACCGCCGAGCAGGTCAAGGCCCGGTTCGAGGGCCTGACCTAGCCGTCGCCGGGCGGCGGGGCGATGGGGACGCGTGGCAGCACCCCTTCGGCGATCGCATGCTCGATGCTGTCCGCCAGCCTCGGGCAGGTGCGTGCGCGCTGGGGCATCCCGCCCGACTCCCGCACTTCGGTGAAGTAGGCGCACCGCTGTGTGGCAGCCGAATCCCATTGCACCGCAGTGTGTCCGGGGCCCAGCTTCTTGACCTGCACCGAGACGTGACAGAACCGGCAATCCACCGGCTGCAGGCCCCACGTCAGATAACGTTCGCGGTCCCGCTGCGTCGCTTCACGCAACTGCGCTGCCCGCTGCGGGTCGACGACCGGCTGCGGGCGTGGCCCGCCACCGCCGCCGGACGGATGCGGATGGTCGTCGTCGTGCGCGCCGTGCACCAGCAGCATCGAGCGAGCGAGCTCGTCGACGTCCGGGGGACGTTGCGCGTCGTCACTCACGTCGAACTCTGCTCCGCCTTCTGCGTCTCCTGGCGCCGCAGGTTCTCCTCGACTTCCTTCTGCCAGTACTCGTTTGCCTTGGTGGTGTCCACCTCGATCTCGAAGCGGTCGGTCATCTCCGGGGTGACGTCGGCGACGTCGACGTAGAACTGCTGATACCAGCGGCGCAGCTGATAGACCGCACCGTCCTCTTCGACCAGCAGTGGGTTGTCGATGCGCGTCTTGTTCTTCCAGATCTCGACGTCCTGCAAGAAGCCCTTGCTGACCCCGACCGTCATTGCCTCGGCGAGCTTTTCGGTCACGTCCTCGCCCATGCCCTTGGGTTTCTGGACGATCACGCCCCACTGGAGCATGAACGATTCCTGCGTCACCGGATAGTGGCAGTTGATCAGAATCGACTCCGCCTTATAGCCGCCGTAGTTGTTGTGCAGCCAGTTGATCATGAACGACGGGCCGAAATACGAAGCCTCCGAATCGAGATGGGATTCCGTATAGGCGGAACCGCCGAGATCCACGTCAGGGCGGCCGACGTTGTGCAGATACTGCGACGCGATGTGGCCTTCGAACACATTCTTGAAGTACGTCGGCAGCCCGAAATGGATGTAGAAGAAGTGCGCCATGTCGGTGACGTTGTCGATGATGTCGCGGCAGTTCGACGGAATCAGTTCGCGGTTCCACCGCCAATCCGTCCACTCGTCGCTGGCCCACTCCGGAATCTCGGGGATCCGCACCTCGGGCTGCGGCGGGTTGCCCTCGTGGTCGTGCCAGACGAACAGCAGGCCGCTGCGAATGTCGGTGTGCCACGACCGGGTGCGGGCCAGCCGCGGGGTGCGCTTGGCGTACGGCACCAGCTTGCACTTGCCGTCTCCGCCCCAGCGCCAGTCGTGAAACGGGCAGGCGATCTCGTCACCCTTGATGGTGCCCTGGGTCAGGTCACCGCCCATGTGTCGGCAGTACCCGTCGAGCACATGCAAGTCCCCGTGCGAGTCGGCGAAAACCACCAGCTTGGTGCCGAACGCCTCGATCGCGTGCGGCTGCCCGTCGGTGAATTCCTTGACCGGTCCAAGGCAGTGCCAGCCCCGCGCATACCTGTCCGGCAGGGTGCCCGAGTCGATTTCGCGGTAGCCCGCGGCTTCGGTAGTCACGTCGGCGCCTCCAGTCGTGTTCTCTAACTAGAACACGTTACAGTTTTGCCGGAGGCAGATGCAATAAGCGCAGGCCGGCGATGCTGCATATGCGACCACCGCAGCGAACTCCCATTGCCGAGTAGCGGTCAGGGCGTGCAGCTGGTGGGGCCGCCGCCGGTGCTCACGCAGCAGCGGCCGTTGATGCAGCAGGTAGTCGCGCTGTCATTCGTGCTGGTGTTGTTGCCCACACTGGAGACCTGACTCGGCGTCACGTTGTTGGGTCCGGTCTGGATCGAGATGTTGTTGCCGCTGTTGACGTTCACGCCCGAGCCGGTGTAGCCGGGGCCGAACAGGCTGGTCAAGTCAGGCATCCAGGGGATGCCGCTCAGGGCGGTGCCTAGCGCATTGGTGCAGGCATCCTCGACGGCCGGGTGCGCGGAGGCGAACCCGGCCGACACGCCACTTCCCATAGTCGCCGCGGTGACCAACCCCGCAAACATCAGCCAACGTCCATGCCGTCGAGATGCCATGATGTCGTCCCCCTGCGGTCGTCGTGCTAGCAAACAGCATGCGCCGTCAAAGGGGCCGATGGCAAGACCCGTCAGCAAATCGGTCGTGGAAGCAATGATGCGTCGCTTCACGCATTGGCAAATCAAGCGCCACAGTTGACGGGTCGGAGCGGCAAACCGGTGCGCTAGACCTTGCGGGCAGTCTTGGCGGCCCGGTCCATCTCCCAGTACGCGCGCAGCGCAACGAGCTTGCCGTCGTCGTCGGCCTTGTATGTGAAGACGCCGTCGGCGGTGATCTGGTGACCACCCATCGTGATCACGATGGACCCGACGTTGGCCTCCTCGTTGCCGCACTGGAACGTGTCGACGAAGTTGAACTCGATCCGATCGGTGGGAGCGATTGCTTTGTCCCAGAACGCCGCGATGGCTTCCTTGCCCCGGTGTCCCTTGCCTTCAGGGTCGAACGCGGACGGGCCAATGGGATCTTCGACGATCGCGTCGTCGGCGAATACGTCGAGCCATGCTTGCTTGTCGCGGGCCGCCACCGCATCTCGTGAGCGCTGACCGGCGATGTGGGCGGCCGTCATGATTCCTGCCATCCCGAGTGGATGTAGGTGTCGGCGAACCGTTTCATCGAATCCTGTTTGGCCGACAGCGGCGCGTCGAAGCCCAGCCCCTCGAAAACCCATGGAATGACGATGTTGTCTGTCACGCCGATTTCGGCGAGTTCGCGGTGTCCGTCGACCCCGAACTTGTCGATGCAGACAACCTGGATCTCGAATGGCGTGTCGGCGCGGCCGTACTCCTGGCGGTAGGCGTCGAGCTTGCCGACGGTCTCGGCGATCTGGTCGGCCGTCATCATCGCGCTGGTCCAGCCGTCACCGACGCGGGCCGCCCGCTTCAGCGCGACGTCGGTGTGGCCGCCGATGTAGAACGGCACCGGCTGCGTGGGCGCGGGGCTCATCTGCAGTCGGCCGAAGTCGAAGAACTCGCCGTGGAATTCCACCATCCCGCCGCCGAGCACCAGCTTGATCACTTCGATCATCTCGTCGACGCGCGCGCCCCGCTTGCGGTACGGAACCCCGCACCACTCGAATTCCTCTGGTGCCCAGCCGATCCCGACACCAAACCCGAAGCGGTTGTTGGTCAGGTTTGCCACCGACCCGACCTGGCGGGCCAGCAGCAGCGGCTGGCGCGAACCCAGCTTCATCACGTTGGTGTAGAACCGCAGCGTCGACGTCACCGCACCCATCGCCGCCGCCGCGATCAGCGGGTCCACCCACGGGGTGTTCTCGTCCCACATCCGCGAGCCGTCAGGCGTGTACGGGTAGTCCGCCGACTGCTTCTCCATATAGAACAGCGAGTCGGGCAGCGCGATGGAGTCGAAGCCGACTTCCTCGGCGGTCCTTGCGATGTCGAGCAACTCGTCGATGGGACCCATCGCGATGCTGCACGTGTACTTCATGCGGGTCATGCCGCGGTGGTTTCGGCTCTGGCCGGCTTGTCGCTGCCCACCACCCACATCGAGTAGTACTGCGAGCCACCGCCATATGCGTGTCCGAGCGCCTTACGGGCGCCGGGCACTTGATGTGCCTCGCCCTTGCCCGTCACCTGAATTGCGGCCTCCGCGAAGCGGATCAGACCGGAAGCGCCGATCGGATTCGACGACAGCACGCCGCCCGACGGGTTGACCGGCAGCCGGCCGCCGATCGCGGTTTCGCCTGCCTCGGTCAGCTTCCAGCCTTCGCCTTCAGGGGCGAAGCCCAGGTTCTCCAGCCACATCGGCTCGAACCACGAGAACGGCACATAGATCTCGGCCACGTCGATCTCGTCGATCGGGCTCTTGATCCCGGCGGCTTTCCACAGCGCTGCGGCCGCGTCACGGCCCGCCTGCGGGTTGACCTGGTCGCGCCCGGAGTAGGCCAGCGGTTCGGTACGCAGGGCCGTCGCGTGGATCCAGGCGACCGGATGACCGTCGGCCACCCGCGCATCTGAGATCTCCTCGTTGCCGATCACCAATGCGCACGCGCCGTCCGACGACGGGCAGGTCTCGTCGAACCGGATGGGATCCCAGAGCATCTGGGAGCTGAGCACCTTCTCGATCGTGATGTCGGACTGCTGCAGGTGTGACAGCGGATTCTTGGCGCCGTTCAGCCTGTCCTTGACCGCCACCATCGCGCCGATGTGCGTGGGTGCCCCGGATCGCCGGATGTAGGCGCGCACGTGCGGCGCGAAGTAGCCGCCCGCGCCGGCACCGACCGGCTTGGTGAACGGCACCGGAATGCTCAACGCCCACATCGCATTCGACTCGGACTGCTTCTCCCAGGCCATCGCCAACACGCGGCGGTACTTCCCCGACTGCACCAGGCTGGCCGCCACCACACCGGTGGACCCGCCGACCGAGCCCGCAGTGTGGACGCGGATCAACGGCTTGTTCGTGGCGCCGACGGCGTCGGCCATGAACAGTTCGGGCATCATGACGCCCTCGAAGAAGTCCGGCGCCTTGCCCACGACCACGGCGTCGACGTCGTCGAACGTCGAACCCGCGTCGGCGAGCGCCCTGTCGATCGCCTCGCGCACTATGCCGTTCATCGACACGTCCTGACGCTTGGCGACGTACTTGGTCTGCCCGGTGCCCAGCACCGCGGCCAGTTGTCCGGCCACTAGTTTCTTCCCTCCAGTACCGCGACCAGATTCTGTTGCAGCGCAGGCCCGCTGGTGGCATGCGCCAGTACCCGCTGCGCCGAGCGATTCCAGATGTGTTGCGCGGCAAAGCCGATACGCTCCAGACCCGCGGAGAACATCGGGTTGGCCGCCAGCGTCCCGCCCGACGGGTTGATCTTCGTCGACGACGGCAACCCGATCGCCTCCACCAGGATCAGGTGCTGATGGGTGAACGGCGCGTAGATCTCGGCCACCTCGATGGCGCCGGCGTCACCGCCCGTCGCCGCCTTCGCCGCGGCCGCCGTCGACGGCGACGTGGTGAGGTCGCGAGCCCCGAGCACCGGGGTCTCGATGCGGTGCTCGAATCCGGTTATCCAGGCCGGGTTTTCGTGCAGCTCGCGGGCCCGGTCGCCGGCGGCCAGCACGATCGCCGACGCGCCGTCGGTGATCGGGGCGATGTCGTGGCGACGCAGCGGGTCGGCGAAGAACGGCCGCGCGAGCAACTCGTCGATCGACTTCGCCGGCTTCTCGGAATCCGTGCGCTGGGCCACCGCGAACGACTCGAGCGCCACCTGCGCCATCGCTTCTTGGGTCCACTTGCCGGCGTCGAGGCCCAGCCGCGCCTGCAGTCCCGCGATCGACACCGAGTCCGGCCACAGCGGTGCGACGGTGTAGGGATCGGTCTGCAGTGCCAACACCCGGCGCAAGGTGCCGGCCGACGACTTGCCGAACCCGTACACCAGCGCGGTGTCGACCTCGCCGGTGAGCAGCTTGATGTAGGCCTCGTAGAGGGCCCATGCCGCGTCCATCTCCACGTGCGACTCGTTGATCGGCGGCACCGCGCCGATCGAGTCGATTGCCGAGATGAACGAAAAAGCCCGTCCAGCAAGGTAATCCGAAGAGCCGGAGCACCAGAACCCGATATCGGCCTTGGTGATGCCCAGGTCGTCGTAGAGCTGGTGGAAACACGGCATCAGCATTTCGACGCCGTTGGTGGTGCCGTCGGTGCGGCGCACGTGCGGGGCGTGCGCGAATCCGACGACCGCAATGTCGCGTTCAGTCACGGGCCGTCCTTCTAGAGGTGGTGCTTGTAGGTGTCGTAGTCGGCGTCGGGCTCGCCGGAGGGCCGGAAGTGGTCGATGTTGTCGATGCCGAAATCCCACTCCTCGCGGGGCTTCCACACGGCCTCGACGCGCATGCCCATCCGGACCTCCGACGCGTCGATCTCGGTGACCAGGTGCAAAAACGGGATGTCGGCGCCGTCGAGCAGCACGTACGCCGCGACGTACGGCGGCTTGATCCGCTGTCCGGCGAACGGGATGTTGATGACGGCGAATGTAGTCACCGTGCCCTTGTCCGGCAGTTCGACGAACTCGTCGAGCGGCTCCCCGGTGGCCGGGTCCGCTTCTCGCGCAGGGAAATACACCTTGCCGTTCTTGCCGGACCGCGCGCCGAGCAGCTTGCCCTCTCGCAGCGCGCGCAGATATGCGCTTTCCGGATGCGACGCGCTGTGTTGGACCTCGATGCTGGACGGGATCACGACGATCTTCACCGGGTCCCGGTCGTCGGTGTTCTGCCCGCCAGGTTCGGCTTCCTCGCCCAGTGCGAAGTACGCGATGTCGGTGATGGCGCCCACCGGCTCGTCGACCCAGTGCGCGTGCACTCGAGTGCCGATGCCGATGTTGTCTGGCGATTCCGCGTCGACCGCATGCACCAGCGGGACGTCGGCGCCGTCGAGCTTGATCAGCGCCCACGCGAACGGCCGCTGCAGCGGTTGTCCCTCCAACGGCTGCGGCTGCCACGTCCACGACACCACGGTTCCGACGCTTGCCACCGGTACGATCTCGCGCAGCGGCTCGTACGTGACGGGGTCGTACTCGGCCGGCGGCACGTAGACGCGTCCGTCGGATCCGCGGACCCCCACGATGCGCCGCTCGCGTAGTGCGGTGAAGAACTGACCGAGGACCGGCCCGACCGAACGGGTGTAGTCAAAGGCCAGTTTCAATGGCGCCGAAAGGGGCGGTTGCGATGTGTCAATCGAGGCCGGACTACTTTGGCTGACAGTCACGCCAACGAGTAGAACAGGTTCTAAGAACTGTCGCAAGAAGCGGTGGCGGCGGCCAAGAGAGGTGGGTCATGAAGCTCGGCTTGCAACTGGGGTACTGGGGTGCGCAGCCGCCGACGAACGCCCCCGAACTGATCGCGGCGGCGGAGGAGGCTGGGTTCGACGCAGTGTTCACCGCCGAAGCGTGGGGTTCTGACGCCTACACGCCACTGGCCTGGTGGGGCTCGTCGACGCAGCGGCTCCGGCTGGGCACCTCGGTGGTGCAGCTGTCGGCCCGCACCCCGACGGCGTGCGCCATGGCCGCGCTCACCTTGGACCACCTGTCCGGCGGCCGGCACATCCTCGGCCTCGGCGTGTCCGGGCCGCAGGTGGTCGAGGGCTGGTACGGGCAGAAGTTCCCCAAGCCGCTGGCCCGCACCCGCGAGTACATCGACATCGTGCGGCAGGTCTGGGCCCGTGAAGCGCCCGTGACCAGCGACGGCCCGCACTACCCCCTGCCGCTGCGAGGTGACGGCACCACCGGGTTGGGCAAGGCGCTCAAGCCGATCACCCATCCGCTGCGCGCCGATATCCCGATATTTCTGGGCGCCGAAGGACCGAAGAACATTGCGCTGGCCGCGGAGATCTGCGACGGCTGGCTGCCGATCTTCTACACCCCGCGGCTGGCGGACATGTACAACGAGTGGCTCGACGAAGGGTTCGCCAGACCGGGCGCGCGTCGCACCCGCGAAACCTTCGAGGTGTGCGCCACCGCCAACATCGTGATCACCGACGACCGCGCGGCAACGTTCGAGGCGATGAAACCCTTCCTCGCCCTGTACATGGGTGGCATGGGTGCCGAGGACACCAACTTCCACGCCGACGTCTACCGCCGCATGGGCTACGGCGAGGTGGTGGACGAGGTCACCAAGCTGTTCCGCGCCAACCGCAAGGACGAAGCCGCCAAGATTATCCCCGACGAGGTGGTCGACGACGCGGCGATCGTCGGGGACACCGACTACGTGCGTAAGCAGGTCGCCGTCTGGGAAGCCGCCGGCGTCACGATGATGGTGGTGACCGCGCGCAGCGCTGACGAGATCAAGCGCCTCGCCGAGTTGATCTAGCTATTGCTTGTCGGTGATTTAGAACACGTTCTACAGTGAGCGCCATGTCCGCCTCCCAGCACACGATCGCCGGCCAGGTGCTCACGATGCCAGTCGAGATCCGCAAGGCCCGGCAGCACATGGCGATGTTCTTCGTGGACGCCGACGCCGCGCAACGGCTCATCGACTACAGCGGCCTTCAGGTGTGCCGCGTGCTGCCCGGCCGTGCCGTCGTGATCCTGATGCTGATGCACTACATCGACGGCGACCTGGGCCAGTACTACGAGTTCGGCACCAACGTGATGGTCAACCCACCCGGCTCGACCGCAAGCGGTCCGCGCGCCCTGCAGTCCGCCGGTGCTTTCATCCATCACCTTCCCGTCGACCAGGAATTCACGCTGGAAGCGGGTACCACCATCTGGGGCTATCCAAAGGTGATGGGCGAGCTCACGATTCGCGAAGGCCGCCAATTCGGCTTCGACCTGAACATCGACGGGCAGTTCGTCGTCGGCATGGAGTTCCGGCGAGGGCTGCCGATCGCGCTGACTCCACGGACCCAAACGCAACGCACCTACTCGTGTCGCGACGGCGTCACGCGCGAGACAGCATTCGAGATGTCGAGTACGGGTGTACGCAGTCGCGTCGGCGGCGTTCGAATGTGGCTGGGGGACCATCCCTATGCCAAGGAACTCGCCTCGTTGGGTTTGCCAAAGCGTGCGATGTTCTCCAGTTCCGTTGAAAACGTCGAGATGTCGTTTGGTGACGCCCGGGAGGTTGTGCGGTGACGGAATTCGTTTCTTCGGCTCCGCCGAAGGCGACGAGGCCTGACGTAGATCTGACCGACGGTGCGTTTTACGCCGGCGACTCGCGATCGGTCTACAAGTGGATGCGGGAAAACGAGCCGGTGTTTCGCGATCGCAACGGGCTGCCCGGCGTCGCCTCCTACCAGGCGGTGATCGACGCCGAGCGCCAGCCGGAGCTGTTCTCCAACGCCGGCGGCATTCGGCCGGACCAAGAAGCGCCGCCGATGATGATCGCGATGGACGACCCCGCACATCTGTTGCGCCGCAAGCTCGTCAACGCCGGCTTCACGCGAAAGCGGGTGCGCGACAGGGAGCCGGCGATCGCCGCGCTGTGCGACCGGTTGATCGACGCGGTCTGCGAGCGCGGCGAATGCGACTTCGTCTGGGACATCGCCGCGCCGCTGCCGATGGCGGTGATCGGCGACATGCTCGGTGTGCTGCCCGAGGAACGCGAGATGTTCCTCAAGTGGTCCGACGACATGGTGAGCTTCTTGAGCAGCACGACCGCAGAAGAAGACTTCCAGGTCTCGATGGACGCGTTCGCGGCCTACACCGAGTACATGACCGGCATGATCGAGGCCCGCAAGAAGGAGCCCACCGACGACCTGGTGAGTGTGCTGGTGCACGCCGAAGTGGACGGCGAGAAACTTGCCGACCACGAGATCGTCACCGAGGTGCTGCTGCTTCTGATCGGCGGCGACGAGACCACCCGGCACACGTTGTCCGGTGGCACCGCGCAATTGCTCCGCCACCCTGATCAGCACCAGCGGTTGGTCGACGATTTGTCGCTGCTGCCCAACGCCATCGAAGAGATGTTGCGCTGGACTTCCCCGGTGAAGAACATGGCGCGCACCATCACCGCAGACGTCGAGTTCCACGGCACGCAGTTGAAGCAGGGGGAGAAGGTCATCCTGCTGTTCGAGTCGGCCAACTTCGACGAGAAGGTGTTCGGCGACCCGGAGAACTTCCGGATCGACCGCTATCCCAACAACCACCTGGCGTTCGGCTTCGGGACCCACTTCTGTTTGGGCAATCAGCTTGCACGCCTTGAGCTTTCGGTGATGCAGACCAAGCTCCTGCAGCGGCTGCCCGATCTGCAGCTGGCCTCCGATGACCCGCTGCCGCTGCGGCCGGCGAACTTCGTGAGCGGGCTGGAGAAAATGCCGGTGCGCTTCACTCCCACCAAGCCCGTCGGCGCCTAGCCTTTTCACCGAGCGTGAGCGCACTGCGAAATCGCGGCTGATTTCTCGCAACCAGCTCACGCTCGGCGGGCGCGAGCGTCCCTGATCTGGCGGATGATGTCTTGCTCGCAGTCCTCGACGGTCACGCGAACGTCGATCCACCCCTGGTTGGCCAAGCCCTCGGCGCGACGGATGTCCTTGTTGGCCCGTCGGCGGTCCAGGTGATGGTCACCTTCGTAATCGGCGCCGACCTTGATGTCCTCCCAGCCCATATCGATGACTGCAATCAGGACCCCGTACTCGTCGTAGACGGGAATCTGCGTTCGCGGCCGCGGAAAGCCGGCCCGAATGAGCAACAAACGCAACCAGGTTTCGCGCGGTGACTCGGCGCCGGCGTCGACGAGCTCGATTACCTTGCGGGCCTTGCGCATCCCCCGTCGACCCGCATACCGAGCCGCGAGCAGTTCGACGTCGGCCATCTCGAGGCGGGTGGCACGGGCCAACGCGTCGATCGCCGCGACGGCGTCAGCCACGGGATAGCGGCAGGCGATGTCCAAAGCAGTGCGGGCCGGCGTCGTCAAGCGGATGCCGTTTTTCCACTCCACCTCGTCATCGGCCCAGCGGTCAGACCAGGTGCGGATTCCCTTGGGGGGTCGTCGGTTGTCCGACAACACCTCCGCGGGCAGATGCGCGTCGACCCATTTCGCGCCGTGCAGCGCGGCAGCGGACCGGCCGGCGATCACGTCGTCCCGCCTCGACCACAGCCACGCCCCCGTGGCTCGCGAGACAGCGGTCATCCTTGTGCCGCGCGGGAGGTAGACATCTTTATGAACCGCGACGAACCTGCTGCGCAATTGGTACGGCGTGAGGCGTCCGGATGCGACGGCCTCGCTCCCAATGAATGGCTCGTCCATGGCCGAAGTGTGCTGTCAGCCACCGACACGTCGCCGAGCGTGAGCTGGTTGCGAGAAAACCTTCGAGAATTCGCACTGCGCTCACGCTCGGCGAAAGAGCCAGAGCAGACGAGCTAGCGGCCCTTGAACTCCGGCTTGCGCTTCTCTTTGAAGGCGCGCGGGCCCTCCTTGGCGTCCTCGGACAAGAAGACCTGGATACCCAGCTGCGTGTCGATCTTGAACGCCTCGTTCTCGGGCATGCCCTCGGTCTCCCGGATGGACTTCAGGATCGCCTGCACCGCCAGCGGGCCGTTGTTGTTGATCGTCTCGGCGATCTCCAACGCCTTGTCCAGCGCCTGACCGTCCGGCACGACGTACCCGATCAGTCCGATCTCCTTGGCCTCCGCAGCTGTAAGGTGCCGCCCAGTCAACAGGACGTCGGCGGCCAGCGTGTACGGGATTTGCCGCGGCAGCCGCACGGCTGACCCGCCCATCGGGTACAGGCTCCACTTCGCTTCGGACACACCGAATTTCGCGCTCTCACCGGCCACCCGGATGTCGGTGCCCTGCAGGATCTCGGTGCCACCCGCGATCGCCGGGCCTTCGACCGCCGCGATCAACGGCTTGGTCAGCCGCCGGCCCTTCAACAACGCGTCGATGCGGGATGGGTCGTAACTGCCGTCTTTGAACGACTCGCCCGGCGGCCGGGCCGACGCAGCTTTGAGGTCCATGCCCGAGCAGAAGTAGCCGCCGGCGCCGGTGAGGATGCAGGAGCGAATGTCCGGATCATTGTCGACGCGGTCCCACGCCTCGACCATTATCGAGAGCATCTCGGTAGACAGCGCGTTGCGTGCCTCGGGCCGGTTCAGCGTCACGATCAGGGTGTGTCCGCGCTGCTCAATGAGGGCGTCGGCGTCTTTGTCGGACTCGCTCACAGTCGCTCACCTTCCTGCAGACTTGTCATGAAATGTAACACGTTCTAATTTGGGCTCCGTGGCCTTGAACATCGCAGACCTTGCCGAGCACGCCATCGACGCCGTGCCTGATCGTGTCGCGCTGATCTGCGGTGACGAGCAGATCACGTACGCGGAGCTGGAGGAGAAGGCCAACCGCCTCGCTCACTACCTGCTGGATCACGGGGTCAAGAAAGACGACAAGGTCGGCCTGTACTGCCGCAACCGCATCGAGATCGTGATCGCGATGCTGGGCATCGTCAAAGCCGGCGCGATCCTGGTGAACGTCAACTTCCGCTACGTCGAAAGCGAGCTTCGCTACCTCTTCGACAACTCCGACATGGTGGCGCTGGTCCACGAACGCCAATATTCCGACCGCGTGGCCAACGTCTTGCCGGAGACTCCCAACATCAAGACGATCCTCGTGGTCGAAGACGGCAGCGACAACGACTACCAGCGCTACGGCGGCGTCGAGTTCTACGACGCGCTCTCGCAAGGCTCACCGGAGCGCGACTTCGGCGAGCGCAGCCCCGACGACATCTACCTCCTCTACACCGGCGGCACCACCGGCTTCCCCAAAGGTGTGATGTGGCGTCACGAAGACATCTACCGCGTGCTGCTGGGCGGAACCGACTTCGCCACCGGCGAGTACGTCAAGGACGAATACGACCTGTCCAAGCAGGCCGCCGCCGGGCCGCCGATGGTCCGGTTCCCGATTCCGCCGATGATCCACGGTGCCACCCAGTCGGCCACCTGGATGGCGCTGTTCTCTGGCGGAACCGTCGTTCTCGCACCGGAATTCGACGCCGAAGAGGTCTGGCGCACCGTCCACAAGCACAAGGTCAACCTGCTGTTCTTCACCGGCGACGCGATGGCCCGGCCGCTGCTCGACGCGCTGACCAAGGACAACGATTACGACCTGTCGTCGCTGTTCCTGCTCGCCAGCACCGCGGCGTTGTTCTCGCCGAGCATCAAAGAGAAGCTTCTGGACCTACTGCCCAACCGGGTGATCACCGACTCCATCGGCTCCTCGGAAACCGGCTTCGGCGGCACCAGCCTGGTGGCCAAGGGCGAAGCGCACACCGGCGGACCGCGAGTCACTATCGACAAGTGGACCGTCGTGCTCGACGAAGACGGCAACGAGGTCAAGCCCGGCTCGGGAGTGCGCGGCGTACTGGCCAAAAAAGGCCACGTGCCCGTCGGCTACTACAAGGACGAGAAGAAGTCCGCTGAGACGTTCCGGGTGATCAACGGTGTGCGCTATGCCATTCCGGGCGACTACGCGCAGGTCGAGGCCGACGGCACGGTGACCATGCTGGGGCGCGGATCGGTGTCGATCAACAGCGGCGGCGAGAAGATCTACCCCGAAGAGGTCGAGGCCGCGCTCAAAGGCCACCCGGATGTGTTCGACGCGCTCGTGGTCGGCGTTCCCGACGATCGGTACGGGCAGTGCGTGGCGGCCGTCGTGCAGCCGCGAGAAGGAACCCGGCCCACACTGGCCGAGCTCGACGCGTTCGTACGCTCCGAGATCGCGGGATACAAAGTGCCGCGGGCGCTTTGGTACACCGACGAGATAAAGCGCTCACCGGCCGGCAAGCCCGATTACCGCTGGGCCAAAGAGCAGACCGAGGCCCGCCCGGCCGACGAGGTCAGCACCCGACACGTCGGGGCGAAAACCTGATGCGCACCGAACTGTGCGACCGCTTCGGCATCGAATACCCGATCTTCGTCTTCACCCCGTCGGAGCGGGTAGCAGCTGCGGTGAGCAAAGCCGGTGGGCTGGGCGTGCTCGGCTGCGTGCGGTTCAACGACCCCGATGATCTCGAAGCCGTCCTGCGGTGGATGGACGACAACACCGACGGCTTGCCCTACGGCGTGGACGTGGTGATGCCGGCGAAGGTGCCGACGGAGGGCACTGCCGTCGACATCGAGAAGCTGATCCCGCAGGGCCACCGCGACTTCGTCGACAAGACGCTGGCCGACCTTGGTGTGCCACCGCTGCCCGATGACGAGAAGCGCTCGGAAGGTGTTCTGGGCTGGTTACATTCAGTGGCACGCAGCCATGTCGAGGTGGCGTTGAAGCATCCCATCTCGTTGATCGCGAACGCGCTCGGTTCGCCACCGGTAGACGTGATCGAGCAGGCGCATCGGGCCGGTGTGCCGGTGGCGGCGCTGGCCGGCAGCGCAAAGCACGCGCAACGGCACGTCGACAACGGCGTCGACATCGTCGTCGCCCAGGGCCACGAGGCCGGCGGCCACACCGGCGAGATCGGCTCGATCGTGCTGTGGCCGGAAATCGTCGACGCGCTGCAAGGGCGGGCACCGGTGCTCGCAGCCGGCGGTATCGGCACCGGCCGGCAAGTCGCTGCGGCGCTCGCGCTCGGCGCGTCCGGCGTGTGGATGGGTTCGGCGTTTCTGACCTCGACCGAGTACCACCTCGGCGTGCGCGACGAATCCGGGGTGTCGACCATCCAGCGGGCGCTCCTCAACGCCACGTCCAGTGACACCGTGCGGCGCCGCATCTACACCGGCAAGCCTGCCCGGCTACTGAAGAGCCGCTGGACCGATGCGTGGGACGCGCCGGATGCGCCCGAGCCGCTGCCGATGCCGCTGCAGAACATCTTGGTGTCCGAGGCGCATCAGCGGATGAACGAGTCGAACGACCCCACGGTCGTCGCGATGCCGGTCGGCCAGATCGTCGGCCGGATGAACGAGATCCGCCCGGTCGCCGAGATCATCGCCGAGCTGGTCGACGGCTTCGAGGCGGCCACCCGGCGCCTCGACGAGATCGCCGGCCGGTAGCGGCCGATCGTCCCCCGATCAGGGGACGCCGGAATACTCCGGCGCAGGGCCGGTTGCCTGACAGACACCTCTCTTGCGCTGCGGCACAGTAGGTGCATCACCGGAACACACCGGAAGATGGGCCGAAATGCCAACGCAGCAGGAGAGTTCACAATGACCGCTCAGACCACCGCCACGTGGATGCGCCGAGTCGCCGCCGGTGCGGTGCTGGCCGCCGCCCCCGCGCAGATCGCGCTCGGCACCGCCACCGCCAGTCACGCCGAAACCCCCTCGACATCTCCGTCGTATGCACCGGCGCCAAGCCACACCACGCAATACCAGCAGGGCGATTTCCAGTCATGGCACCAGCGCCATGCCGCCGACATCCAGTCCTGGTACCGATGAGATGAGCTCGCCTAGCGAGGCGACGCGGCGATCTCCGCTTGCGTGTCTCGGATGACGCAACGGGTGCCGGTGTAGACGGCGGGCATGCACTTCTGACAGTGGATGCACAGCCCTTCGGTCGCATGGCCCTCGCGAAACTTGTTGACAGTGTCCGGGTCTCGCAGCAGCGCGCGTGCCATCGCGACGAACTCGAAGCCCTCGTCGAGGGCGCGGTGCACGGTGTCGAGCCGGTTGATGCCGCCGAGCAAGATCAGCGGCATGCGCAACGCTGCCCGGAACTGGCGGGCCTGCGGCAGGAAGAAGGCTTCCTCGAACGGATATGTCCGGAAAAGGCGCTGACCGATCATCCGCAATCCTGCACCGACGGCCGCGGGCTGCACAGCGATGAACTCCTCCATCGGCACGTCGCCACGGAAGTAATACATCGGGTTGAGAAGCGAGCTGCCACCGGTCAGCTGCAAGGCGTCCAGATGGCCGTCGGATTCCAGCATCGCGGCGGTGGGAAGGCTGTCGGCCAGCCAGAAACCCTTTCGCACACCGTCGTCCATGTTGAACTTCGCGGTCACGGCGATCGATTGCCCGACGACGCCGCGGACCCGTTCGGCGACCCGGCGTGCCAGTTCGGCGCGCCGTCGGACGTCTCCGCCGAATTCGTCGGTCCGCTTGTTCAGATTCGGGCTGAAGAACGAGCTGAGCAGGTAGCCGTGTCCCATGTGGATTTCGACGGCGTCGAACCCAGCCTCGACCGCATTGCGAGCCGCACTTCCGAAGTCGTCGACCACGGCTTCGAGTTGTTCCCGGGAGGCGCCTTTGACCCGCGCCATCGCTGGTGCGCTGAAACGCGTGGTGGGTGCGAGGGTCGGCGTGCGATTGGACAAGGTGTTGGCCACCAGGCCGGCGTGTCCGATTTGCGCGCACACCAGCGCGTCTTCGTGGTGAACGGCATCCGTCAGCCGACGTAGTGCCGGCACGCATTCGCGGGTCATGACGATTGTGTCGCGGTGCACCCGGCCACCCGGCGAGATCGCGCAATAGGCCACTGTGGTCATCGCGGCGCCGCCTCGGGCGACGGCGGTGTGGAAGCCGATCAGCTCGTCGGTGACCTGGCCGCGCGGCATCACCCCTTCGAAGGTGGCCGCCTTGATGAACCTGTTCTTCAAGGTCAACGGACCCAGCGTCATCGGGGTGAAGGCCGCCGATTCCGCGTTCGGGCTGCTTTTCGATGCCATTGGCACCGTAATATACACGCTTGCAGAGAGCGGAGGATATGCAGATCGCAGTGACGGGTGGCACCGGCTATCTCGGCGCCCACACCGTTCGTGCACTACTCGAGGACGGTCACGCCGTTCGACTGCTCGTCGCACCCGGTGAAGAATGCGGCGCGCTGGTGAACCGTCTCCGAGAGCTGGGTGACGTCACGCTGCTGGATGGTGATGTCCGCGACGCGCAATCCATTGACCGGCTTCTCGACGGCTCCGACGCCGTACTGCACGCCGCCGGTGTCGTCGGCACAGACAACCGGCGGGCCACATTGATGTGGGAGATCAATGCCTATGCGACCGAGACAATCCTGACGAGGGCGGTCGAGCGGGGGCTGGATCCGATTGTTTCCGTGAGTAGCTACAGTGCGCTGTTTCCGCCGCCTGACAAGGTGATTGGGCCCGACACTCCGACGGCGTCAGGCCGGACGGCGTATGCGCAGACCAAGGCCTACGCCGACCGGGTTGCCCGGCGCCTGCAGCATGCCGGGGCGCCGGTGGTCATCACCTACCCATCGAGCGTGGTGGGCCCTGCGTTCTGCAGCGGACCGGGCGTGACCGAAAGCGGATGGGCGCCGATCGTGCGAGCCGGGATTGCACCGCGATTGCGCGGCGGCATGGCTATGGTCGACGTTCGCGACGTCGCGCAAGTCCATCGCAAAGTGATGCAGCCGGGTCGAGGCCCTCGGCGCTACCTGTGCGGCGGAAAGATGGTCGCGTTCGACGACATGATCACCGCGCTGGAGAAGGGCACCGGTCGGCGTGTGACGCGATCCCATTGCGGCCGAGCGTGTTTCGCGGCATCGGACGGTGCTGCGACATCGTCAGCCGGTTCGTGCCGGTGGGTGCCGGGTTGAGCTACGAAGCGGCTCTGCTGCTGACCGCGGCCATCCCCACCGACGACTCGGCGACGCTCGCCGAACTCGGCATCGAATGGCGTTCGCCCGAGGAGTCAATTGTCGAGTCGCTGCGCAGCGGACCCGGCGATGGCCGTCTTCAATAGGTCACCGATCCGCTCGTGCAGCGCATCGGTGTCGTCGTCGGTCGCTACCGACGTGAGGAACAGCGCCGCGCCGGCAGCCATCGCAAGCACTGCCCGCGCGTCGAGATCCGCCTGGCGACGCTGGTCGTGCCCCACGGCGTCGACGTCGGCGACGAACAGCTCCACCGCAGGCCCGCTGAAGGACAACCACAGCGACCGTCGCAACTCCTCGTTGTCTTGCAGCGCCAGAAGCAATCCCGGCACGGCGGCTTTCACGTCCGGGCGGCTGAACAGCTCATGACTGCCGCGGACCACCCAGTCGATCCAGCCCGCCACGTCGGTTCCGTCGAACGGCGTGAGATCCGGTGACTCGCCGAGGATTGCATGCAGCACCAGGGCGGCCTTCGACGGCCACCGCCGGTTCAGGCTTGCCCGGCCGACACCCGCTCGCGCCGCGATCAGCCGCACGCTGAGCCGATGCCATCCGACCTCGACCAGCAGCTCGCGCGTCGCTGCCAGAACCCGATCGTCGATGGACGAATCACGTGGCCTGCCTCTGGTACCGGTGTCCCGTGCCACCAAGCCATTGAACAACAAAGCCATTGAACAGCAGGAGCGCGCAGGTCCTACCGTGCGATCTCCCACACCGGGTCGTCGCATTCGACGCCTTGCGCCGAAAGCTGCCGTTTGAGCACTTTGAACGTGTGCGTGCGGGGGAGATCCGTGCTGATCCGCACGAACGACGGCCACTGCTTGGGCCCCAGATCGGGCTGACTGGCGAGGAACTCGCGGAACGCTTGCGGGTCGAATGCAGCGCCGTCGCGCAATACCAGCGCTGCCATCACCTGGTCGCCGACGTCGTGGGCCGGTATCGGATACACCGCGGCCTCGACGACATCGGGGTGGCGCAGCAGCACGCGTTCTATCGGTGCGGCGCCCAGGTTTTCGCCGTCCACCCGCATCCAGTCACCTAGCCGACCCGCGAAGTACACATAGCCGGCTTCGTCGCGGTACGCCAAATCACCGCTGTGGTACACACCGCCGGCCATCCGCTCGGCATCGGCGTTGGGGTCGTTGTAGTAGCCCTCGAATCGGCCTGCGCCTGAGATGTTGACCAGCTCGCCGGTTAACCCGGGCGGGCACGCCTCGCCGGTGTCGACGTCGACGATCTCGACGCCGTCGGGCAGCGGCCCCAGCGACCCAGCTGGTGTGTCAGGAGTCCGTGCGATCGCCACCCCGCCTTCGGTGGAGCCGAATCCGTCGACCACCAGCGTGCCGAAACGGCGGGCGAACCGCTCGATGTCACGAGGTGCGCCCTCGTTGCCGTACACCACGCGCAACGGGTTGTCGGCGTCGTCGGGACGTTCGGGGGTGGCGAGCACGTACGACAACGGCTTGCCGACGTAGTTTGCGTACGTCGCACCGTACCGGCGGACATCAGCCAGGAATTGCGATGCAGAAAACTTGCGGCGCAACGCCATTGACCCGCGACAGGCCAACGCGACCGACCATCCGACGAGAACTGCGTTGGAGTGGAACAACGGCATCGACACGTAGCAGACGTCAGCGGGGCCCAGGCCGAAGCGCTCGGTCATCGTGACACCGGCAATGGCCACCTTCCCGTGACTGCAGATCACCGCCTTCGGGTCACCGCTGGTGCCTGAGGTGTAGATCAACATGAACGGATCCGACGGTTTTGCGGTCTGCGCGACCACCGGGGCATCCGCGAACTTCTCGAGTTCGGCTGCCCACTCGGCGGAGTCGACGTCGACGTAGTCGGTGTCGCCCAGACCCTCGGCCAATGCGGAATCGGCAAGCACCAGTTGACAGTCCGCATGGCGGACATCGCGGTCCAGAGCGGCGCCGCGGCGCACCGGGTTCAGCCCCACCGGGACGATCCCGGTGAGCGCCGCTGCGAGGAGCACCGACGAGAAGAACGGCGTGTTCTGCAGAAGCACACCGACATGCGGCGGGCGGGTCGGATCCAGACGTGCGTGCAGTGCCGCCGCTACCGCGGCGCCCTGCCGAATGTGGTTGCGCCAGCTGATGAACTCGTCTTCGAAGAACACTCCGCGGTCGTCGACCTCGACGAGCGGAGTCACCAGCTCGGTGACGGTCGGGAGCTCGTCGGTCACGCGGTCACACCGGCGTGTCGGCCAGCTCGCGGCCGATCCGGCGCAGTTGGCCTGTGGCGGAACCGATCCCGAACTCGATCTGCTTGGCCACCAGGAAGTAGCGGTGCACGGGATGGTCGATGTCGATTCCGACGCCGCCGTGCACATGCACGGTGGTGTGCGCGATGCGATGGCCGGCGTCGGCAGCCCAGAACGCGGCCGTCGCCACCTCGACGTCGGCGGGCAGGCCTTCGGACAGCCGCCAGGCCGCCTGAGTGAGCGTCAGGCGCAGTCCTTTTACGTCGATGTAGCCGTCGGCGAGACGTTGCGCCACCGCCTGGAAACTCCCGATCGGCCGGTTGAATTGTTCACGCGTGCGCGCGTATTCGGCGGTCAGCTCCAGCGACCGCTCCAAGACCCCCAGCTGATACGCGGCGCGGCCCAGCGTGGCCAGCGTGGTGAGCCAGTCGACGGCGTCCGTGCCGCCGGCTGCCCGGCCCGCGTCGACTTCGACGCCGTGCAGGTCGAGATGTCCGACACTGCCCTGCCCGGTGGTCTGCAGCGCGGTCACCGACACGCCGGGGTCAGACGATGCGACCAGGAAAACCACTGTGCCGGAATCGGTTTCGGTGGGCACCAGGAATGCGTCGGCCACGGGCGCGTAGTTCACCTGGGTGCGGGTGCCGGTGAGCCGGTAGCCCGCGCCGCTCGGCGTCGCCTGCACTGGCCCCGCACCCATCTCGGCGTCGAGTGCCACGGTGATGATCTTCTCGCCGGAGATGGCAGGCACCGCCCACGCCTGCTGTAGGTCGCTGGTGCCGAATTGCGCCAGTGCGGCGGACCCCAGCACCACCGACTCCAGGTACGGCACGGCCGCCAGCTGCCGGCCCAGCGCTGTCAGCACCGCGGCCTGCTCCAGCACGCCAAAACCGCCACCACCCAACGGTTCCGGCGCAGCGGCGCTGAGGACGTCGGCGTCGATCAGTTTCGACCACAGTTCGCGGTCGAGCCGTTGCTCCAAACCGTCGAGTTCACGCTGATGCTCGGGTGTGCACACCGCCTCGGTGATGGTGCGTACCAGCCCGGCGAGATCGTCGGCGGCTTCGGTTTGCGAGAAATCCATGGTGTCCTCTCAGCGCTCCACTCGCGGCAGTCCCAGCGCCACCATGCCGATGATGTCGCGCTGAATTTCATTGGTGCCGCCGCCGAACGTCAGGATCAGGCAGGCCCGGTGCATGCGCTCGACCCGCCCGCGCAGCAGCGCGCCGGTGGAATCCTGCCGCACGGTCGCGGCCGTGCCGAGCACCTCCATCAGCAACCGGTACGCCTCGGTGGCCAGTTCAGTGCCCAGCACCTTCGCCGCCGACGCGTCGGCCGGTGACGGAGCAACCTCCGCCGCAGAGGCCAGTTCCCAGTTGATCAGCTTGAGCACCTCGGCCTTGGCGTGCACGCGGGCCAGGTTCACCTGGACCCATTCGGCGTCGATCAGCCGTGTCCCGTGGACGTCCTTAGTGTTCTGCGCCCACTCCCGAACGGCATTGAGCGCCAAGAAGATCGGCTGCGCCGACACCAGCGCGACGCGCTCGTGGTTGAGCTGATTGGTCACCAGCCTCCAGCCGCCGTTCTCTTCGCCGACCAGGTTGGCCGCCGGGACGCGCACGTCCTGGTAGTACGTCGCGCTGGTGTCCGGGCCGGCCATCGTGTGCACCGGTGTCCAGGAGAATCCTGGCGCGTCGGTGGGCACGATCAGCACGGAGATGCCGCGGTGCTTCTTGGCATGCCGGTTGGTGCGCACGGCCAGCCACACATAGTCGGCGTACTGGATCAGGCTGGTCCACATCTTCTGGCCGTTGATCACGTAGTCGTCGCCGTCGCGCACCGCGGTGGTGCGCAACGCGGCCAGATCGGTGCCTGCCCCCGGCTCGGAGTAGCCGATTGCGAAGTGGATATCGCCGGAGGCGATCTTGGGAAGATAGAAGCGCTTCTGCTCGTCGGTGCCGTACGCCATGATCGTCGGCGCGACACTGTTGATGGTCAGAAACGGCACCGGTGCGCCGGCGATCGCGGCCTCGTCGGTGAAGATCAGCTGATCCATCGCCGAGCGGGCCTGCCCGCCGTACTCCTTGGGCCAGCCCAGCGCCAGCCAGCCGTCGCGCCCCATCTGCGCGACCGTCTCCCGGTAGACATTGCCGGACCCGTATTCGCCCGACGTCATGGACAGCGCTTCGGTGCGCTCCGGTGTCATGAGCTTGGCGAAGTACGACCGCAGCTCGCGGCGCAACTCCTCCTGCTCAGGGGTGTAGCTGATCCGCATCGCGTCGTCGTCCTTCGTCGTTGACAACCGCCGGGCCGCTACCCCGGCGTATTCCTGGTTGTAACACGTTCTAGTCTTGCGGTCCAGGCATGGTTTCCGCCAGCTGCGCGCCAGCCTGGTCCGTATTGTGGGTGCTGCGCTAAAACGGCAGTGCCCAGGTGATTGCGAGGAGGTTGTCGTGCGGGTTGAAGTGGACCGCGATCGCTGTGAAGGTAACGCGGTGTGCGTGGGAATCGCGCCAGACCTATTCGATCTCGACGACGAGGACTACGCGGTGGTGAAGAAGGATCCGGTGCCGGCCGACGAGGAGAACCTGGCCGAGCAGGCGATCGCCGAATGCCCCCGCGCCGCGTTGTTGCGGAAGGACTAGAGGTATTCATAACTTGAGCGCATCTGAGGGGCATGAGGCTGGCCGTCAGGCCGATCAGTTGACCGATCTGTCCGGTCGCGTCGCGGTGATCACCGGTGCCGCGGCCGGCCTGGGTCGGGCCGAAGCGATCGGGCTGGCCCACGCAGGCGCAACCGTGATCGTCAACGACCTGGCCGCGGCGCTGGACGCATCTGATGTGTTCGACGAAATCAAGGCTGCGGGCAGCAAGGGTGTCGCGGTGGCCGGCGATGTCGCCGAACGGTCGACCGCCGACGAGATGGTGTCCGCCGCTGAGCGTGAAGGCGGCCTCGACATCGTCGTCAACAATGCCGGGATCACTCGCGACCGGATGCTGTTCAACATGACCGACGAGGACTGGGACCTCGTCATCAGGATTCATCTGCGTGGGCATTTCCTGCTGACCCGCAACGCCGCCGCGTATTGGCGGGCGCGCGCCAAAGAGGCGGGCGGGCAGACCTGGGGCCGGCTCATCAACACCTCGTCGGAAGCCGGCCTGTCCGGCCCGGCCGGACAGGCCAATTACGGAGCCGCCAAGGCCGGCATCACCGCGCTGACGCTGTCCGCGGCCAGGGCGCTGCGCCGCTACGGTGTATGTGCCAACGCGATCTGCCCGCGGGCCCGCACCGCCATGACTGCCGACGTGTTCGGCGAGGCACCCGCGGACGCCGACATCGACCCGCTGTCGCCTGACCATGTGGTCACGCTGGTGCGTTTCTTGGCCTCACCGGCTGCCGAAGCGGTCAACGGGCAACTGTTCATTGTCTACGGGCCGTCGATCACGCTGGTCGCTGCGCCCACCGCCGAGCAGCGGTTCACCGCCGATGGCGCAGCCTGGGCAGCGGACGAACTCAGCGCCACCTTGCAGAAATACTTTGCTGACCGGGATCCTGAGCTGACGTTCGCGGCGACCCAGCTGATGGGAGGCCGATAATGACGCCACCGTCAACCGACGGCACCTTGACACCTAGAACACGTTCTAGAGATCTAGCTCACAGCAAGCTGTGAACAGGAAGAGTATGGAGCTACCGTTACTTTCTCCCATCTTTGACTCCCCGAACTTGTTCTAGTTAGTATGATCCGGCTCACACAGCCTCGCGTCCTGTCGAGGGGTGGGAAAAGCGCCGCGCCAGCCAATTCACCGGCTTCGCCCGTGAGCAGTGATCTTGCCCGCACGCCCGGGAAAGGGGGCCGAGTGAAGGATCAGCTCGCGGTTCCGGCTCGGGCCGTGGGCGGCTTCTTCGAAATGTCTGGCGACACGCTGCGGGCGGCTTTCCGCCGGCCGTTTCAGTTCCGCGAGTTCCTCGAGCAGATGTGGATGATTGCCCGCGTGTCACTGGTGCCGACGCTGCTGGTGGCGATCCCATTCACGGTGCTGGTCGCCTTTACACTCAACATCCTGCTGCGTGAGATCGGTGCCGCTGACCTGTCCGGGGCCGGCACTGCGTTCGGAACGATCACCCAGCTGGGGCCTGTGGTCACCGTACTGGTGGTCGCCGGGGCCGGCGCCACCGCGATCTGCGCAGACCTGGGCGCCCGCACCATCCGCGAAGAGATCGACGCGATGCGCGTACTCGGCATCGACCCGATCCAGCGGCTAGTGGTGCCACGCGTGCTGGCGTCGACGTTGGTCGCGCTGCTGCTCAACGGGCTGGTGTGCGCAATCGGCCTGTCCGGCGGCTACGTGTTCTCGGTGCTGCTGCAAGGCGTCAATCCCGGCGCCTTCATCGACGGACTCACAGTCTTGACCGGCCTAGGCGAGCTGGTGCTCGCCGAGGTCAAGGCGCTACTGTTCGGCGTCTGCGCGGGCCTGGTGGGCTGTTACCGGGGGCTGACCGTGAAGGGCGGCCCGAAGGGCGTGGGTAATGCGGTCAACGAAACCGTGGTCTACGCGTTCATCTGTCTGTTCGTGATCAACGTCCTGATGACCGCGATCGGCGTCCGAGTGCTGGCCCGGTAACCATGAGCTACGACGTAACCCTGCGGCTGCGGCGCGTATTGACCGGCGTCCCCAATGCCGTGGACACCTTTGGCGAGCAGGCGCTGTTCTACGCAGAGTCGCTTCGGTGGATTCCCAACGCCGTCACGCGCTACCGCAAGGAAACGGTCCGGCTGATCGCCGAGATGACGCTGGGCAGCGGTGCTTTGCTGGTGATCGGAGGCACCGTGGGCGTGGCGACGTTTTTGACCTTGGCCTCTGGCGGGGTCATCGCGGTGCAGGGCTTCTCGTCGCTCGGCAACATCGGCATCGAAGCGCTCACGGGGTTCTTGTCGGCGTTCCTCAATGTCCGCATCGTCGCGCCGGTGATCGCGGGGATTGCGCTGGCCGCCACCATCGGCGCGGGCACCACGGCGCAATTAGGTGCCCAGCGGGTCTCGGAAGAGATCGACGCGTTCGAGGCCATGGCGATTCACTCCGTGTCGTACCTGGTGTCCACCCGGATCGTCGCAGGGTTGATCGCGATCGTTCCGCTCTACTCGCTGTCGGTGCTGGCGGCGTTCTTCGCGGCTCGCTTCACCACTGTCTATATCAATGGGCAGTCAGGCGGCTTGTACGACCACTACTTCAACACGTTTCTGATTCCCACGGATTTGCTGTGGTCGTTCTCGCAGGCGATCGCCATGTCGATCGCGGTGATGCTGGTGCACACCTACTACGGCTACAACGCGTCCGGGGGGCCGGTGGGAGTCGGCATCGCGGTGGGGCAGGCGGTGCGTACGTCGCTCATCGTGGTTGTAGTGATTACTTTGTGCATTTCTCTCGCCGTGTACGGCCCGTCCGGTAATTTCAACCTTTCCGGATAGAGGGGGAAGATGGCGAATTCCGGGTCACGTACGCGCTCCGTCAGGATCGCGGCCGCAGTGTTGGCGACCGTGATCGTGGCTTTCGCCGTGCTGACCTACCTCGCTACCACAGCCGCTTTCACCTCCACCGATACCGTGACCATCACGTCGCCGCGCGCCGGCCTGGTGATGGAGAAGGACGCAAAGGTCAAGTACCGCGGAATCCAGATCGGCAAGGTCAAAGACATCGCGTACTCGGGCGACCAGGCCAAATTGACGGCCGCAATCGACAGCGGTCAGATGCGCTACATCCCGTGGAATGCCGACGTGCGCATTGCCGGCAACACGATCTTCGGCGCCAAGTCGGTGGAATTCATTCCGCCGCCGAAGCCTTCGGGCAAATCGCTGCAGCCCGGCGCCACCGTGCACGTCTCCTCGGTGCAGCTCGAGGTCAACACGTTGTTCCAGACGTTGGTCGAGCTGCTGCACAAGATCAACCCGATCGACTTGAATGCGACTTTGTCGGCGGTCGCGGAGGGGTTACGTGGCCGGGGTGATGACGCCGGCGCCACGCTGTCGGGCCTGAACCAGTTCCTGGCCAAGATCAATCCGAAGATGCCGACGCTGCAGTCGGACTTCCAGCAGGCCGCTGCGGTGGGCAACATCTACGGCGACGCCGCACCCGACCTCGCCACGGTGATCGACAACGTGCCCACCATCAGCAACACCATCGTCGAAGAGCGGGACAACCTCAACGCAACGTTGCTCGCGGCAACGGGATTGGCGGACAACGGAACTGCCACGCTCGAGCCTGCGCAGGAGGACCTGATCGCTGCGCTGCAGCGGTTCCGCGTGCCGCTCAAGGTACTCTCGGACTACTCGCCGGAGTTCGGCTGCATCGTCCAGGGCATCAAGCAGGCGATCGACCAGTTCAACCCGTCCATCGGTGGCACCCGCCCCGGGCTGTTCACGTCGTCGAACTTCCTCCTCGGCGTACCGGCGTACACCTACCCCGAGAGCCTGCCCATCGTGAACGCGACGGGCGGTCCGAACTGCCGAGGCCTGCCGAAGATACCCACCAAGCAGTTCGGTGGGTCCTGGTTCAAGGCACCTTTTTTGGTCACCGACAACGCCTACGTCCCCTATGAGCCGTTCACCGAGGTGCAGGTGGACGCACCTTCGACGCTGCAGTTCTTGTTCAACGGCGCATTCGCAGAGCGGGACGATTTCTAGTGTCGGGGCAACGCGAAGTTCTCCTGAAGGTCAGCATCTTCGCTGTCGTGATGCTGCTGGTGACCGCTGGCCTGGTGGTGGTATTCGGGCAATTCCGGTTTTCGTCGACCAACACCTACCACGCCGTCTTCGAGAACGCGTCTAGGCTCAAGGGCGGCAATGACGTTCGCATCGCCGGCATTCCGGTCGGCAGCGTCAAGGACCTCAAGCTCAATCCGGACAACAAGGTCGAGGTTACCTTCGCCGTCGACAAGCGTTATCAGATGTACACGTCCACCAAGGCCGTGATCCGCTACCAGAACCTCGTCGGTGACCGATACCTCGAAATCACCTCCGGTCCGGGAGAGTTGCGAAAAGTGCCGCCGGGCGGCACAATTCAGCACACCGAGCCGGCGCTCGATCTCGACGCACTGCTCGGCGGGTTGCGCCCGGTGCTGAAAGGGCTCAGCGGCGACAAGGTCAATCAGATCAGCAATGCGATCATCGAGCTGCTGCAGGGCCAGGGCGGCGCGCTGGCAGACCTGCTGTCCAGCACCGGTTCGTTCAGCCGGACCCTGGCGGACCGCTACCAGGTCGTTTCTGATGTGATCCACAATCTCAACACCGTGCTCACCACAGTTGACCAGAAAAGCGCCCAATTCAACGAAAGCATCGACCAGTTGCAGAAATTGGTGACCGGACTGGCCGAAGGCCGTGATCCGATCGCCGGTGCGCTTAACCCGCTGGCCTCGGCTGCGTCAGATCTGACTGACACACTTCGGAATTCGCGCCGCCCGATCCAGGGTGTGCTGGAGAATCTGCGGCCGCTCGCGACGGAAATGGACAACCGCAAGGACGAGATCAACCGAGTGGTCGATCCGCTCGCCGAGAACTACCTGCGGCTGAGCGGCCTTGGCGCCTACGGCGCGTTCTTCAACATCTTCTATTGTTCGACACGTATCAAGATCAACGGGCCGTCGATAGGGCCGCCGGGAACGCCCGGCGCGACGCCTTCGGACAGCGACATGCTGATACCTGTGGGTGCTGCCCCAGACCCGTCGAAGGGCAGGTGCTCGGATAATGGGTGAGGGCCGCAATCCACTTCGCACCGGAGTCATCGGCATCGTGCTGGTGGTCAGCGTCGTGCTGGTCTCCTTCGGCTACAACAAGCTGCCGTTCTGGCCGCAAGGCAAGACGTACGAGGCGTATTTCACCGACGCCGGCGGGATCTCGCCCGGCAACAGTGTCAACATCTCGGGACTTGCGGTGGGGCAGGTGAAAAGCATTGCGCTGGCCGAGGATGTCGCGAAGGTGACTTTCACCGTCGATCGCAAGATCAAAGTGGGCGACCAGTCGTTGGTGTCGATCAAGACCGACACCATCCTCGGCGAGAAGTCGCTGGCGATAACGCCTGCCGGCCGGGGGTCGTCCACCACGATCCCGCTGAACCGCACTACCACGCCGTACACCCTGAACAACGCGCTTCAGGATCTCGGACAAACGGCCAACGATCTGGACAAGCAAAGGTTCACCCACGCCCTCGGGTTACTGACGGAATCGCTGCGCGACGCGACGCCGCAGCTGCGCCAAGCGCTCGACGGCGTTGCGGCGCTGTCGCGCAGCATCAACGCCAACGACGAGGCGCTCGCGCAGCTGCTCGAGCGTGCGCGCTCTGTCACCAAGGTGCTGGCCGACCGGGCGGGTCAGGTGAACCAGCTGGTGGTTGACGGCAACCAGCTGTTCGCCGCGCTCGATGAACGCCGCGCCGCCATCAGCACATTGATCTCCAGCATTCAGCCGGTGTCTGAGCAGATTTCGGGATTCGTCGCCGACAATCGCCGCGAGTTCGGTCCGGCGTTGCGCAAGCTCAACGCGGTGCTCGACAACCTGCTGCAGCGGCGTGACCACATCAGTGAGGCGCTGCGTCGACTTCCGCCGTACGCCACCACACTGGGCGAGGTGGTGGCGTCGGGGCCGGGCTTCCACGTCAACCTGTACGGCCTGCCACCGCCTCAGCTCACAGAAGTCTTGCTGGACTCCTACTTCCAGCCCGGCAAGCTGCCCGACAGCCTCGCGGACTACTTGCGCGGCTTCATCTCGGAGCGACTGATCATTAGGCCGAAGTCGCCATGACGGCACAGATTGTATCCCGTCGGCCGAGGTGGGTCCGCTACGTCCTGGTCGCCGTGTTGGTGGTCGTGCTGGTCGCGGGCACCTATTTTGTGTGGCCCGGCCGGAAGGGCCACAAGGTCATCGGCTACTTCACGTCGGCCGTCGGACTCTATCCCGGTGACGACGTCCGCATCGTCGGCGTGCCGGTCGGCAGCGTGGAGTCCATTGAGCCGCAACCGCAGTCGGTCAAAGTTACGATGTCGGTGAAGGATGGCGTGAAGGTTCCGGTGGACGCCCACGCCGTGGTCATGGCGCCTAACATCGTGTCTGCTCGCTTCATTCAGCTCGCTCCTGCCTACAAGAGCGGGCCGATGATGGCCGATGGCGCGACGATCGGGCTGGATCGCACTGCGGTGCCGGTGGAATGGGACGAGGTGAAGTCGGAGCTGACCAAGCTCAGCGCTTCCCTTGGGCCACAAGCGGGGTCGATGCGGGGCCCCCTCAGTGAGTTCCTCAACCAGGCCGCCGACACGTTCGACGGCAACGGCGAATCGTTCCGTCAGGCGCTGCGTGAGCTGTCACAGACCGCCGGCCGGCTCGGCGATTCCCGCACGGATCTCTTCGGCACCGTCAAGAACCTAAAGATTTTGATCAATGCGCTGTCGCAGAGCAACCAGCAGATCATGCAATTCAGTGGGCATCTGGCGTCGGTGTCGCAGGTGCTCGCTGACAGTTCGACGAGCCTCGACAACACGCTCGGCACTTTGAACCAGGCACTGGAGGATGTGCGCGGATTCCTGAGCGAGCACAACTCTGTGCTGATCAGCCAGATCGACAAGCTGTCTCAGCTCACCAAGCTGTTCTCGGACCAGTCCGAGGACATCGAGCAGATTCTGCACGTCGCGCCGAACGGTTTGGCCAACTTCTACAACATCTACGATCCCGCGCAGGGCGCCGCAACAGGGTTGCTATCGCTGCCGAACTTCGCCAACCCGGTGCAGTTCATCTGTGGTGGTGTGTTCGAGGGCAACTTCTACGTGGACAACATCAAGCGGACCGAGATCTGCCGCGAGAGAATGGCGCCCGTGCTGCGCCGGCTTGCAATGAACTACCCGCCGCTGCTGTTCCATCCAATCAACACGATGACTGCGTACAAGGGTCAGATCCTCTACGACACCCCGGCGACCGAAGCCAAGGCCAAGACGTATCTGCCGTATTTGCAGTGGGTTCCGGCCGAGGGCCGGACTCCGCCGCGCATCGGCGACACCGGTCCGGGCACGCTGATGTTGCCGCCAAATGTTGCGCCGGGGCCGCCGCCGCCGGCACAGCCGCAGTTTCTGCAACCCGGAGGGCCGCCGCCGGGGCCCCAAACGTCACCTCCGCTGCCCGGCCCGTCATCGCCGGATTCCGGTGCGCCCTATCCGGCCGAAGGTGTCGCGCCGATGCAGCCAGTGGCGCCCCCACAGCCGGGGGCCGGCGGATGACGCGAAAAGTTCTGCCGCTCAGCATGTCCCGCACGGTGCTGCCAGGGCTGTCCCGCAAGCTGCGCCGCGGTGGCGTGCGCACTGTCGCCCTCGGTTCGGGGATGGTGCTGCTGGGCGGATGCCAGTTCGGCGGCCTGAATTCGCTGAGCATGCCGGGTACGGCCGGCCACGGTCCCGGGGCCTACAGCATCACCGTCGAAGTTCCCGACGTGGCGACGATGCCGCAGAACTCGCCGGTGATGGTCAACGACGTGACGGTGGGCAGCGTGTCCGGCGTGACGGCCGTACAGAGGCCGGACGGCAGTTTCTATGCGGCAGTCAAGCTTTCGCTGGACCAGAACATCAAGCTGCCGGCCAACGCGGTGGCGCGGGTGGCGCAGACGTCTCTGCTGGGTTCCCAGCACGTCGAGCTGGCTGCGCCGATCGGGCAACGACCGGTTGGTCAGCTCGAGGACGGATCGAAGATCACGTTGGCCAACGGCAGCCGCTACCCGACGACCGAAGAAGTGCTGTCGGCGCTCGGGGTCGTGGTGAACAAAGGCAATCTCGGCGCGCTCGGCGACATCGCCGACGAGGCATACGCGGCCGTCGCCGGTCGCCAGGGGCAGTTCATTGATCTGATCCCGCGGCTCGCCGAGTTCACCGCTGCGCTGAATGCGCAAACTAACGACATCATCGCGACCGCGGATGGGCTCAACAGACTGGCAAGCACGTTGGCCGCCCACAAGGACAGCCTCAGCCGAGCGCTCGACACCCTGCCTGCCGCATTGAAGGTGCTCAACGACAACCGCAAGAACATCGTCGACACGTTCGCGGCATTGCAGAGCTTCGCGACGGTGGCGGCACACGTACTGTCCGAGACAAAGGACGACATCGCGGCGGACTTCAAGGACCTGTACGCGGTGATCAAACCGATCAACGACAACAGGGCCGACGTCATCTCGGATTTGGACCTCTTGCCAACCTTCCCGTTCACCACCCGCTATCTGCGCCGAGCCGTCCGTGGCGACTACCTCAACGTGTTCGTCACCTTCGACCTCACCATCCGCCGGCTCGGCGAGTCCATCTTCACGACGTCGTTCTTCGACCCGAACATGCAGCACATCAACGAGGTGGTCAATCCGCCGGACTGGCTGATCGGGTCGTTTGCGAACCTCAACGGCCAAGCGGCTGATCCGTTCAAGATTCCGCCCGGTACCGCCTCCGGGCAAGAGGTGCCACCGAGTTGATACTTGATCGATTGGCGCGTATCCAGTTGACGATCTTCGCGATCGTCACCGTCATCTGCGTCGGCGCGATCGCCGTGTTCTACCTCCACGTGCCGGCCCGGTTGGGCATTGGTGCCTACAACATCACGGCGGACTTCAAATCCGGTGGCGGGCTTTACAAGAATGCCAACGTGACCTACCGCGGTGTCACGGTCGGACGCGTGGAAGCGGTGTCGCTGACCGATGACAGCGTCGAGGCCCACATGCGGCTCAACACCAAATACAAGATCCCGGACAACGTCACCGCCACCGTCAAGAGTGTGTCGGCGGTCGGTGAACAGTACGTGGATTTGGTGCCGCCGAAGAACCCGTCCAAGAGCGGCCTGCACGACGGATCGCGCATCGAGCAGGACCGCACCTTCATCGGCCAGGACGTCGAAGGCCTGTTGAAGGAAGCAGACCGGTTGGTGAGCAGCATCAGCAACACCCGGCTGCAAGACTTGTTACGCGAAACGTTCAAGGCGTTCAACGGCACCGGCCCCGAGCTGGCCCGGCTCATCCAGTCGGCGCGCCTGCTGGTCGACGAGGCCAACGCGAATTGGCCGGATACCGAGCAGCTCATCGACCAGGTCGGACCATTCCTGGAGGCGCAAATCCGCAGCGGCGACGACATCCGGTCGCTGTCTGACGGGCTGGCCCGATTCACCACTGAACTGCGCCAAGCCGATCCGCAGTTTCGTGCAGTGCTCACCACCGCGCCGGGCGCGGCCGGCGAGGCCAGCAACACGTTCGCCGGCATCCGGCCGTCGTTCCCTGTGCTGGCCGCCAGCCTGGCCAACCTCGGTCGCGTCGGCGTCATCTACAACAAGTCGATCGAGCAAGCCTTGGTCATCTTCCCGGCGCTGATAGCGGGGCTGGTGACCAGCGGCGGTGGTGTCCCGTACGACGAAGGCGCCAAGCTGGACTTCAAGATCGACCTCGGCGACCCGCCGCCGTGCTCCGTGGGCTTCCTGCCGCCGCAGTTCATCCGGCCACCGGCGGATCAGACCGTCCGTGACCTTCCGAAGGACATGTACTGCAAAGTGCCGCAAAACGATCCGAGCGCGGTGCGCGGAGCGCGCAACTATCCCTGCCAGGAATTCCCCGGCAAGCGAGCCCCGACGATCCAGCTGTGCCGCGATCCTCGCGGGTACGTTCCCCTCGGGAACAATGCGTGGCGTGGCCCGCCGGTGCCCACCGGGACACCAGTGACCGATCCGCGAAACGTCTTGCCGCCTAATAAGTATCCGTACATCCCGCCCGAAGCCGATCCGGATCCGGGCTACCCCGTGCCGCCGGGTGCGCTGCCGCCCGGCGCGCAGCCCGGGCCTGGCCCGGCGCCACATCAGCCGTGGCCGGTGCCACCGCCGCCAAACGACAACGGGCCGCCACCTCCGCTGACGGCATGGGTGCCGCCTGCGCCGTATCCGGATGCCTGGCCGCCGCCAGCCAACCCGCAGCCACCGCCGCTGTCGCCGGGGCCCTATCCGCCGGTGGTGCCGCAGCCTGGGCCGGCACCGGCGCCGCCGCTGCCGCCGAATGCCGAGGTGCTTCCTCCGGGACAGGTGGCACAGCCCGGGGCCAGCGGTGTTTCATACAGCACCTACGACCAGCACAGCGGCAAGTTCGTCGACGCGCATGGGAACACCGCGATATATGCGCCCGGCGCCGACCGACTGCGCCCCCAAGAGAAGTGGGTAGATCTCATGCTCGATCCGAGGCAGACCTAGTGACGACCCGCGAAACCTCCACCGCGACGCCGGTGCGCCGTCGTGCGGTCCGGCCGGCCGGACCTACCGCCATTACGCCGCCGGCGGCGACGACCACCGTCCGGGTCGACAAGCAGGTCGATGAAGCACCCAAGCCGCGCAAGCCGAAACGGACGCCGCGCCGGCCCGCGCATCGGCGGCTTGTGGCGGCGGTGGCGTCTGCGGTCGTCATCGTCGGCATCCTGGCTTTGGGCAGTCTGGTGGGTCTCATGTTGCGGCAGCAACACCAGGCGGAACTGGTGCAGGCCCGCTACCAGCGATTCGTCGACACCGCCACCCAGACGCTGGTGAATATGTACACGTTCAAACCGGACAGCGTCGAACAAAGCGTCGACCAGTTCTACGGCCAGATCAGCGGTGGACTGCGCGACGAATGGGCACGCAATGATCACATCGCGAACCTGAAAGCCTTCTTGCGTGGCACCGGCCACAGCTCCGAGGCGGTGGTCAACGGGGCAGCGCTGGAGAGCTTTGACTCCGTGAGCAACGATGCCACCGTGCTGGTTTCGATGAGGATCACCCAAAGCGACAGGGACGGCAACAACATGCCGTCGAAGCCGATGCGCTGGCGGGTTGTGGTCCACCAGGACTTCGATACGGGGAAGATGACCACCACCGACATGAAGTATCCCGACGGGGGCAGTTGATGCGCTGGCTCGTCACCGGATTGGTGAGTATGCTCGCCGCTGCGTTCGTCGCGCTCGCCGGTGCGGGAGGCTGGCTGTACTGGAACCGGGTGGAGCTGCGCGCCGAACAGCAAGCGCGCGAGGAACTTCCGCCGCTGGCGAAGGTCCAGGTACCCAAGATTTTTGGCTACGACTTTCAGACAGTCGAGCGCGCCCTCGACAACGCCTACCTGATGTTCACACCCGAATTCCGGCGGCAGTTCCGAGACGAGGCCAACAAGGACATCATCCCCCAGGCGCGGGACCGTCAGATGGTGAGCCAGGTCAACGTCGTCGGTGTGGGAGTAATGGAGGCGCATCGCAATTCCGGCGCGGTGATGGTGTACCTGAACCAGACCTGGACCGACAAATCACGGCAGCCGCTATACAACGGCAGCCGAATCCGGGTGGATTACCAGCGCGTCGACGGTAAGTGGCTGATCAACTCGATCAAAGTGCTCTAAGACTCCAGCCGCCCGGCCAGGGCGTCCAAAAATGAGCGCGCCCAGCGGTCGACGTCATGGGCCAGCACCTGGCGGCGAAGCGCGCGCATCCGTCGGCGGCCGTCCTCCGGGGACTGGTTCAGCGCCGCCTCGATGGAATCCTTGACTCCCTCCAAGTCGTGCGGGTTGACCAGGTAGGCTTGGCGCAATTCGTTTGCGGCGCCGGTGAATTCGCTGAGCACCAGCGCACCGCCGAGGTCGCTGCGGCAGGCCACGTACTCCTTAGCCACCAGGTTCATGCCGTCTCGCAGCGGCGTCACCAGCATGACGTCGGCGGCCACATAGAACGCGATGAGCTCGTTCCGCGGCACGGGGCGGTGCAGGTAGTGCACCACCGGGTGGCCGACTTCGCCGTATTCACCGTTGATGTGGCCGACTTGCCGTTCGATGTCTTCGCGCAGCACCTTGTAGCTTTCGACGCGTTCGCGGCTGGGCGTGGCCAGCTGAACGAACACGGTGTCGTCGCGCTTGGCGCGGTCCTTAGCGAGAAGTTCCGAAAATGCTTTCAGGCGAACGTCGATGCCCTTGGTGTAATCCAGCCTGTCGACACCGAGCAGCACTTTGCGCGGGTTGCCCAGTTCTGCCCTGATCTGCTTGGCGCGTTGGCGGATGCTGCGTTCGCGGCCCTTGCGGTCGAGTTCAGCGGAGTCGATCGAGATGGGGAATGCGCCCACGCGCACTGTGCGGGAGCCGCATTCGACTTCACCGAATCTCGAACGCACACCGACGGATCCGCGGGAGGTGTTGGCGCCCAGCAGCCGCCGGGCCAGGATCAGGAAGTTCTGTGCGCCCCCGGGCAGATGAAAGCCGACCAGATCGGCGCCCAGCAGCCCGTCGACAATCGCTGTGCGCCAAGGCATTTGCATGAACAACTCGACCGGCGGGAACGGGATGTGCAGGAAGAACCCGATCGTCAGGTCCGGGCGCAGTTCGCGCAGCATCTTGGGCACCAGTTGGAGTTGGTAGTCCTGCACCCACACCGTGGCGTTCCGCGCCGCGGCACGCGACGTGGCCTCGGCGAAGCGCCGGTTCACGTCGACGTAGCGGTCCCACCACTCCCGGTGGTACATCGGTTTGACGATCACGTCGTGATACAGCGGCCACAGTGTCGCGTTCGAGAAGCCTTCGTAGTATTCGGCGACGTCGTTCTCGCTCAGAGAAACCGGATACAGGTGCACGCCGTCTTGATAGATGGGTTCCTCGTCAGTGCTGGGAACGCCGGGCCAGCCGATCCAGGCGCCGCTTCGCCGGCGCAGCAGCGGTTCCAGCGCGGTGACCAGCCCACCGGGGCTGCGTTTCCAAGCGGTGGTGCCGTCGGGCAGGCGCTCCATGTCGACGGGCAGCCGGTTAGCCACCACGACGAACTCTGAGCCCGTTCCGCGTCCGCTGGTCGTGCCGGCATCGTCCGCCGACGGACTCATCTATGACTCGTTCTTCGCGGGTCCAATGCCGAGCATCGAAAGGAAGATCCGGCACTCGTCGGCGTCGGTCGCGTACGCCGCGACCACCCGACGCGCCTGGCGAGCGGTGCTGTCAGCCAACGGTTCCACGTCGCCGATTTCAGCTGGGTCAGATTTTGCGGGCATACGACAACTCTATGCGAAGGCGGCCCTCGGCTAGGCGGCTCCGGGCTCTGGTGCCGGTTTGCGGACTCGCGACTGCGGTGACGTACGCTCCGGATGATGTCGGACTTGGTCAAGCAGTTGTCTTTTTCGGACCGGACCTATCTCGTCACCGGTGGTGGCAGCGGGATCGGCAAAGGGGTAGCAGCGGCCCTGGTCGGCGCCGGTGCGCGGGTGATGATCGTCGGGCGAAACGCCGACCGGCTCGCCGGCGCGGTGAGCGACATTCAGGCCGCTGCCGACGGCAGCGGCGGCGGGGTCCGCTACGAGCCGACCGACGTCACCAGCGAGGACGAGACCGTGCGGGCCGTAGAGGCGGCCGCCGCGTGGAGTGGCCGGCTGCACGGCGTGGTGCACTGTGCCGGCGGTTCGCAGACGATCGGCCCGATCACCCAGATGGACTCCGAAGCTTGGCGACGCACCGTCGACCTGAACGTCAACGGGACGATGTACGTGTTGAAGCACTCGGCTCGTGAAATGGTGCGCGCTGGGGGCGGTTCGTTCGTCGCGATCTCGTCGATCGCGGCGAGCAACACGCATCGTTGGTTCGGTGCATACGGCCCTACGAAATCGGCGATCGATCACCTGGTGAAGGTGGCCGCTGACGAGCTCGGCTCATCGTGGGTGCGGGTCAACGGCATTCGGCCGGGCTTGATCCGCACGGACCTGGTGGAGCCGATCATGCAGACGCCGGGCGTGCGCGAGGACTACCGGATCAATACGCCGCTGCCTCGCGTCGGTGAGGTCGAGGATGTCGCGATGCTCTCGCTGTTTCTGCTCAGCGATGCGGCGAACTGGATCACCGGCCAGGTCATCAACGTCGACGGCGGTCAGTCGCTGCGCCGCGGTCCCGACTTCACCGCGATGCTGGAACCCGTGTTCGGCGAGGACGGGCTGCGCGGCGTCGTCAACTAGACCCGGTCCGGCTCTTCCGGCGGACCGAGCCTGTGAGCCACTCCTGCCCGCACGGGGTGCGGGCTTCGGTGGGCCGATGAGGTGTATCAGACGCAGAGGGATCCGCTGACGTAGCCGTACGGGCTGGAGGCGTTCACACATCCGACCGGCCATCCGACGGGTCCCCGCCATTTCCCCCATCGCCCGTTGTCGTCGTGACCATTGCCGTGCCAGTCATGGCCGTCGCCGTGATCGTCCTGGACAAAAGGAATCGGCGATGTGCTGAGCGAGGGCGGGACCGCGGCCGCGACACCGGCGCCCAAGCCGATTGCGGCGATGCCCACGGCGCTCACCAGCGCGCCGGCCGTCGCGATTTTCTTGGAATCCATCCTTGACATCGTGCAAATCTCCTCAGTGCACCCTGGTGTTGTATCAATGGCACCGAATCGGGTTGACCGATTCGGCGATGGAACCATGTCCCACATTAATCGAGCCGCTCGTGCACTCGCGGGTTGGGTTGTGGCGCATGCTCTTATGGCTCGCCATGAGCTGGCCCCGCGTGGCTGCAAAGTGGCCGAGGTCACGCGGATAGGGTTGCGCAATGACCGACTACGAGGCCATCACGCTCGAACGCTCCGGGCCCATTGCACGCATCACGTTGAACCGCCCGGACGCCGCGAACGCGATGAACGACACCACGACGCGCGAACTCGCTGATGCGGCACGCCGCTGCGACGACGACCGCACGAAGGTGGTCGTCCTCACCGGCGCGGGCCGGTTCTTCAGCGCCGGGGGTGATCTTCGCGGGATGGCGTCGTCATCGACCACTCGTGGCCACTACGTCAAAACCATCGCTGATGACCTGCACCGCGCCCTCTCCACGCTGGCGCGGATGGACGCGGTCGTCATCACCGCGGTCAACGGAACCGCCGCCGGGGCAGGTTTCAGCCTTGCGATCACCGGTGATCTTGTGGTCGCAGCCGACACTGCGTCGTTCACCATGGCTTACACCGCCGCTGGGCTCAGCCCAGACGGCAGCGCGTCGTTTTATCTGCCGCGGCTCGTCGGGTTACGAAAGGCTCAGGAGCTGATGCTGACCAACCGCAAGCTGTCTGCCGCCGAGGCGTTGCAGTGGGGACTGGTCACCGATGTCGTGGCCGCGGCGGATCTGCCAGCCCACGTGGACCAGCTGGCGCAGCAAATCGCAAGCGGCGCAAAGAAATCCATGTCGGCGGTGAAGAAGCTGCTGTTGACGAGCTTTACCGCCGGGCTCGAGGAGCAGATGGAATCGGAAGGCCGCCTGATTGCCGCCTGCGCCCACTCCGCCGACGGCGGCGAAGGCATCACCGCTTTTCTTCAGAATCGCCGGCCCGAGTTCGCTTGATCGGCCTCGGTGCTCAGATCGGGACCCAGCTCCACGCGTTGTAACGCGGATCCCACACCGGCTTGAGCTGTTGAGGCGCGGGCACTGGGCCGTCCGGGGTCATCACGAACGCGAACGGGACGACTGCTGGAGGCGGGGGCGGCGGAGGCGCCCACGGCGGTGCCCACGGCTGCGCCCACGACGGCGCTGCCTGGTACCAGTCCGGCGCAGGCGGGGGCGGCGAACAGAGCTTCGCGACGGGATCCCACGTCCGGCCGCCGCAGTCCGCGCTGCCCACTGCCGGCGATGCGATTGCCATGATCGCCAGGGGCGCTGCCGACATCACGAATACCGCGACCATCCGACGCAACCGCATGCTCATTACCGAGCTCCTCGCCGCAAGGATCAATGACGTGGTTCAGCTTATGCGTTGCCGGCCCCGTTGATCACCCTGTTGTGGCCCGGTTTGCGGGTTTAGCTCATCGTGCTGGCGGGAAGATTGCTGCTGAACGATGAGCCGATTCGAGAGGGTTGCGCGTTGCTGGCTCGTCGTGGAGGCGATCCGCAGGTGCGGCCCCGACGTTGAGACCACAGCGTTGACCTGACGATCGCCGACTAGCCACCTCGATGGCCTCTGGTTCAAGCGCAGTATCAGTGAGCGCCCTGTAACTCCACCGCAATACGAAACATCCCTGAAACACGCCTGCCGCGCGGACGAAACGCGCCGCCGACATTCTCGTCGGGACCGTCAGAAGTAGCCCGTCAAAGGAGCTGGCGTGCATTCGATCGATCCCGCTGCGACCGCCTGGCTGTTGGCAAGCACGGCTTTGGTCTTGCTGATGACACCGGGATTGGCGATTTTCTACGGCGGCATGGTGCGTACCACCGGTGTGCTCAACATGATCATGATGAGT